>PXCI01000175.1 GCA_003566675.1 Clostridia bacterium | reverse complement strand
TGTCGGCGGTTCAATTCCGCCCTGCGGCACATGTGCGGGAATAGCTCAGTGGTAGAGCATCTGCTTGCCATGCAGAATGTCGCGGGTTCGAATCCCGTTTCCCGCTCACGATTGGCGACGTAGCCAAGCGGTAAGGCAGGGGTCTGCAAAACCCTTATTCGGCGGTTCGAGTCCGCCCGTCGCCTCACGAATAATTTGGGCGGTTAGCTCAGGTGGCTAGAGCGCATGCTTGACATGCATGAGGTCACTGGTTCAAGTCCAGTACCGCCCACACACCACGAGGCCCCATTCCTTCTAGGGAGACGGGGCCTCTCTCTTGTTGCCAATCGCCCGGGAAATCGGCAGCACGTGCGCGTAGATGTCGAGCGTGGCGAGATCCGCGTGTGTCCGTGACGTTCGGCTATGATCGTCGGATCGACGCCCGCTGCCAGCATCATGGTTGCGTGGGTGTGCCTCAGGTCATGGAAGGATATCTCCGGGAGTCTCGCATGCTTGATCAGCCGCTTGAACTGGCGGAGGAGATTACGATCGGTGTACCTCGCTGTGTGGCAAACACCAGGCAGTGATCCTGGTACTCGCGTATCGATGCCAGCGCTCCTCAGTCTGCCGGATCCGGTGATTACGAAGAGCCTCGGTATCCTCGCGTGATATGCTCATGGTGCGCTCACTCCTCTCCGTCTTCACCTGCCCCAGCTCCAGGCTTCCACCAGATCGCGGGTCAGTGCCTGCCGGGCATGAATCTTGCTACCTTCGATGTCCTCCCATCGCATTCCAAGCAGCTCTTCCTGTCGCATTCCGGTCATGATCGCCAGCCGGTATAGCTGCGGAGATGGTGCTGACTGAAGAACCCTAGGAAGTGATCGACCTGGTCCGCCGTCCAGTACCTGATCCGCTGATCCCTTTGTCGGATCATGCGGGAAAGGGGGTGTCTATGTTTGAATTGCATGCCAAAAATGAAAGAGGCCCTGGCTCATGGCCAGGGCCGCGCGAAGATGTTATTCTTCCTCTAGTGTTGTGCCGATTGAGAAGACCGGTTTGCTTCGCCTATCCTCGGCGACCAAGGATGGGGGAAGGACAGCCGGCGCCCCCATTGCGGTCTGTGTAATAAAAGAGATGATGAAACTAGTCATCCTCCATGCGCGATGAGCGAGCTGATTTAGTGCCTCTTGATCCTGTGTTTCGAGATCATCTGTGTTTTCGGGCATGCTTACCAGGGTAACGGAAGCAAGAACATGCTTGCCTCCTTCATCGTCCGCATAAACCAAGGAGTCAGTAGCCTTCAAAACAAAGATCCGTTCACTACTCCCAATCGATACTTTTTGATCGCGGAACACCTCGATGTCATTACCGGGTTCCAAGTCAGGTATCCTGACCTCTATTGTGTCAACGGACCAGCCTAAGCTTGCCATGCGCACCACCCTGTTCATCAGTTATTTCAGAGTCGCCCCAGCTTTCTTCATACCAAAACCGCAGAGAAGTCCTAAGGCTGTGGTCCAAACCCTTAGCAACAATAGTGTGGAGCTTGGACGTTAATCTGTCCTTCTCTTTACTGGGTGCCCTGTTTGCCAGCAGGTAGGTGCAATGCTGATTCAGACTCACACCCTCAGCCTCCGCCTGCATGGCTAGCTGACGATGCAGGCTCCGCGGGATCCGGAGAGTGAACTTCCCGCTGTACTCATACTCCGAGGGAGCAGCCTCTGGTATGGGGCGCCCGTCCTCGGTGGCCACATTGATCCATGCCTCCACGGACTCTTCCAGCTCTTCAATTGCCTCTTCTATTGTCTCTCCAAATGCGGCGCACCCTGGAACCTCTGGTGCTTCAGCGATCCAACCTCCACCCCCATCCTCTGGTGCGGGCTTAATCACCATTCTGTAATCGTACTTCCAGCTGTGTTCGGGCACTGTCACTCCCCCTCCTCCAGGATTTCATCAATGTAGTCGAGTGCCCTCTTGACGTATGGGTATTGCGGCAATGGATTTTTCGCAGCGATCGTCTGCTCCAGATTATCCTGCCCAGGGTAATGAGCCACGACCCGGTGCTTTCCCCCCGTGCGGATGTCATAGCCTATCTTATCAAGTACCCACACGAGATCCTCCCAATGAACTGCGTTTGGTGCATCCCTGATCTTCTGAATCCTTTTCTGTAGTTTACGCTCTGACACCATATATGATACCACCTTTGATGTAATAATAATAGGGAAATTTATGTGTTAGCCTGGGTTTATGGATGTCAGTTTTGAGGCCTGTGGGTCTTATTTGCCCTTATCCTGGTCCATCCTCCATGCCCAGAGGCTGAGCATGTCTCGGAGGATGTCGTGCTTGTCATCATCGGTTGCCCCGGGATCCAGGCCCATGACGTAGTGCTCTGGGCGCATGAGGAACTTGCGGACGTCGGCGCGCTCAATCAAGGGCTGAAACTCAGGATCATCGTACAGATCCCGCAGCCAGTCGGGCGCGTTCTCGTACCAGTCATCTGCCGTGGGGTCGAACTCGTCCTGGTCGGGAGGCGTGGGGTCGTCGGTTCTGCCGAGGAGGAAGTCGGTGGTGGTCTTAAGTATCTCAGCAATGCAGCGCAAGATCTCTATATCCGGCTTGCGATACTCACCCTCATAGCCAGTGTAAGTGGTACGGTAAACCCCCAGCGCCCATGACATATCGGTCTGGGTGAGCCCTTGCTTCTTGCGCATGGACTTAAGTCTTTCGGCGGTTACCATTGACGCCTCCCTGCTTCCTTATAAGGGGCAATGTCGCTCTGCGAAACCTGCATTGCAATTAGCTTCAAATTCGCTCCCTTAACGCCTTGGTGAGTCGCGAACAGCGACATATGTTTACGATACCAAATCGCGTAGTGCGACAACGACGTAGGAGGTAGGTGCGATGCGCACCAGTCTTATCGAAGCCCGCAAGTCCGCAGGGATGACCCAGGAGGTTTCTGAACTGGCTGGCATTTTCCGGTCTTTCTATACGGAGATAGAAACTAACAAAGAAACCCGTCCTTACGAGTTGCTCAACGCATTGCATCCGTGCTGGATGCGTAATCGATGCCCTTTTCTCAGCTGACAACGAAAGGTCAACCGCCTAGCGTCCACCATCAGTCTACTACCGACAACGGCGCAGGACGTGCAGATGTATAGCGAGGGGGGAGGAGCCATGTAAGGACAGATGCTCAGGCAGGCCCGGGAGCGTGCGGGCATGACACAGGAGCAGCTCGCCCGCAGGATCGGGGCGGATCGCGCCCTTGTCCGTTGGTACGAGACGAACCAGCGGCGGATGCGCGACATGCCGCGGGATCTTTCAGTCAGTACCGCGAGGCATCTACGGGCTCCCAGCTCCTCTTGATGACGACACCAGAGCCTATGAGACCGGTATACTTGGGTTTCCAGCAGTCACTTCTGGTGTCCATCGGGTGGCTGCGGGACGAAACGGACGAGGTAATCGAAGTGCTGGACCACACGAACGGATGTCTAGGCGGGGGGTATCGATCACAGAACACAAGCAGTATGCGGGCGCGGACGTGATCGGTAGCCACAAGGGTCTCGATCCGCTCGCAGACCTCCTCGAGGAATGACACAGTAATTCGTAACGAATAACCGCATACCTGCCTATTTCCGCTAGCCAATGTACCCGAGGATGTCCCAGCGCTAGTTGGAATCGAGACGTGGTCGCATTTGCCAGTGTGGTATGCCATAGAGGGCTTCGTATGGGAGTTGCTCAAAACGCTCACACGACGGCATCACGTTCAACGGCAGGATTGCGAGTCAATCTCGTGGAATATCTGAATGCGCCGGGAGGCATTCAAAGCATGTGTAGACGCACGGGTGCACGGCGCTGGGGACCGCGATGGTTCTCCCGGGAGGGTGGATATCATGGGCAACCCATATGTCGATGATACGGGACGGACAGTTGTGGCTGTTACCCGTTGCCGAGATTCACTGAAGGATGACCTCGCTAGGCTTCTTGCCGACCTCGGAGACTTAGAGGCGTTGATGACGCCTGGAGATCGGATTCTCATTAAACCCAACATCAACAGCCATCACGACGCTCCCGCCGCGGTTGACCCCGAGTTTCTGACTACCTTTATCGATCTGCTCCTGGACCGGGGATACAGGGATCTCGCGGTCGCCGAGGCTTCAGGCCGCGGCTGGGCACCCACGTCGGAAGTGTTTCGAAAGAAGGGGCTGGGTCCGCTGCTTGAGCAGAGGGACGTTCCTCTTTTCAACCTCGATGAGATGGATTGGATCCCTGTCCAGACGGGCGGATCCTACCTGCCGACCGTGCACATTCCGGCTATCTTGGAGGATTATGACCGGCTTGTATTCATGCCCAACATGAAGACCCATGGTAATACAGGATTCACTCTGTCCATCAAATTGGCCATGGGATTCACGCCGCAGGACGATCGCGCGCTGTTCCATGACACATTGGTGGCTGGTGCCATTGCCGATCTGGCCCGGGTCGTGCGCCCGGATCTGGTGATCGTCGACGGCAGGACGGCATTTATCGATGGCGGACCTGACTTCGGAACGCGTGTTGAGCCGGGGGTGCTTCTGGCTTCGGGCGACCCCGTCGCCTGTGACATTGAGGCGGTGCGAATCTTGCTTCAGCATGGAGCAGGCCCTCACATCGGGACCGGTGATCCGCTGGAGACCGAGACTATCCGGCAGATGGGCTCTACTGTACCCGGGAGAGTGACGGTGCGGTGGAGCTGAGATCGATCTCACGGGAGTAGAGTTGATCGATCAGCTGTGGTAGTTGGATCGGGTCGCAACTGGGCTTTCACTTCCACTTCTGACCCCGTAGATCCTGGAGTGTTGCCATGGATTGCGCCGATCACTACATAGCATCGGCCTTTGTGCGGTTCTACCGTGAGTTATTGGCCGTCATACGTCCACAGGGGTCTGCGTGGGGAGCCTACTATTGCTTCAATGCATGGCAATCCCTAAAGATTGGGACGGGAAACGGAGGATAGCCGTTGGCGGATGGCGAAAGTTGAGAGGGCAAGAATTGGATGAGGTGCTCGGGTCGGGGGGCCAGCCGCGGCCTTGTGTAGCCGTTCATCTATGGAAGAGGGTGTTCAGGGATGTCAAAAACTCAGGGCCCAACGGGAGTTGCGTTGGTGAAAGCAGCAAATCGGCGTGATGGAGTTCGAAGAAGCATCGAGATATTGGGAGTTAACCCTGTTAAAGACAAGGAAGTCATCTTAAAACCAAATTTTAACACGTCAGATCCGTATCCGGCCTCCTCTCATCTTGACACCTTGATCGAACTCATCGTCTATCTCCGTGAGATGGGAGCGGCGAATGTGATTATAGGAGAGAGAAGTGGCCCACCGGTAACCAGCGAGGTTATGAAAGAGTTAGGTGTTTTCGATATGGCGGCGAGCCTGGGAGTGGAGATCGTCAATTTTGACGAACTTCCAGCGGAGGAATTGGTGAGGGTAGATGTTCCAGATAGCCATTGGGAAGATGGTTTTCTCGTACCTCGCATGCTCAAAGAGGCCGAGTGCGTGGTTGCTACGCCCTGCCTGAAGACCCATAGGCCCAGCCGGAGCTTTACCCTTGCATTGAAGCTTGCCGTGGGCATTGTTCCTAAGAAAGGCACAACGTTCATGAAGGAGCTTCATGGCTCCCCTCACATACGGAAAATGATCAGTGAGCTCAACATGGGCTACACACCCGATTTGATCGTGCTCGATGCAATGGAGGGTTTTGTCGATGGTGGTCCGAGTAGTGGAACGAAGAAGCGTACGGATCTTTTCCTGGCCGGTACGGATCGCATTGCCATCGATGCCGTTGGACTTGCTATTTTGAAACTACTGGGATCCACTCCGGAGATCATGAACAGCAAGATCTTCGCCCAGGAGCAGATAATGAGGGCTGTTGAGTTGGGGATTGGCATCAGTTCTCCCGGGGAAATAGAGATCATGGCGGATGATCCCGAGAGTATGGCTTATGCCCAACAAATACGTGGTATTCTTGACGAGGGATAAGGGCTCAGGGTAGAGCCCCGGGAACCTCGTGGAGTGGGCCATTCGTTCGCATAAACAAAGAGATCTCAGATCGGGGTCTTCAGCAACACGGTCGAGGAATCGGATCGGCGATCGTAAGGCCTTTCCCCACGACGCTGGACCGATATCACGTCCTGTGGCATAGTAGTTCAGACGAAATGAACCTGTGCGTCATCAATGCTGCCTTGTCTTCACACCCCGTGCTTCCGGAAAGAACGTTGATTGGGGCAGGTCTAGCCGATTGCCTGCGGGGGGACCTCCTTCCTCATGACCCAGGCCGCGGACCTGTCACGATCGAGCTGGGGACCGAGGAGGCGAGAATAGCCAGCATCTCCCGGGTAGCCAAGCGATCGAATGGGCGCCCCACATGATGTGGTGAGTACCTTGAAATCTCGGTCTTTTGCGTATCCAGACCAAGCCTCTTCCTCCCGGGATGGTTCAGGCCGCTAACCCCATACCGAAACCGCCTCTGATCCGTCGGGCGAGTCGCAGAGGCCTGGCCTTCTATGATTGGGAAAGCAGATTGCCGATAGTTTTGCGGTGTCGAGGGTTTGTAACTCAACAACGGCCTCCTGGGTATCCTGTTGCGGTTGTCATTATGCTGTCGTTTTAGAGACCTGACCTGTCATGACGGATCCCCTCCAGTTAGCGGATTCAGATTTGATGATTCGCGCCGTTCAAATCCTCTCTGGTCTTCTCGACGCAAGTGAAACATACTTGCTATACTCAGCACTGTGGGCCTGGTTCTCAGAGGTACCTTGGGAGCATGTGCATTTCTTTTCAGTGTGCAACGGGGCTCTTTCCTGATCAGGCGGCCGATTTCACGGGAATAGGCAGTTTGCCCTCAGAGCAGTATGAAGACGGGGTGCGTGAATCCGGATCTTCAAGAACGCAAGGTGCTTGATGTCTGAAATGCCCATACCATCTCAGGCGCCCTGACGCGTCTTGATGAGGGCGGTTCCTGGCTCTTTTTCTCTGTTCGTTTTGCAGGAACCTGGGATTGACTCACGAAAAATATAGTGGTCTGAGAAATACCCCTGAACAGGAACGCTAGCGCACATCTTTATGTTACTATTACTGAGGACATACGAGATGAATCAAACTTCTGAAAGGAATAAAGTAGCACGATAAACCGGCAGCTAATTCATATATCAAGATACTTGGAGTATTGTTTCCACTAACTGTGTGTGAAGAGGTAAAGACCATGAATGGAGGGATCAATAGGTATGGAAGAACGAATCAGGGCAGTACTTTTTTCTTTTGAAGGCAACCGAGATGATCTAATCCCCATGCTGCAGGCCGTACAACATGAGCTGGGCTATCTTTCAGATGTAGCCATGACAGAGATCGCGACCTATATAGGGATGCCTGAGAGCAAGGTCTACGGTGTGGCTACATTCTACTCCCAATTCCATTTCGCGCCCAGGGGTGAGCATGAGGTCAAGGTCTGCCTGGGCACAGCTTGCCATGTCAGAGGGGCCCTGCAGATTGTCGATTCCATGGAGCGAGAATTGGGTGTCAAATGTGGAGGAACCACCTGTGACCAGAAGCACAGTTTGGATCGAGTTAACTGTGTTGGGGCCTGTGCCATTGCTCCCGTCGTAATGATTGACGACAAGGTTTACGGGAGGATGGAGGCCAAGAAGATAAAGGAGGTCTTGGAGAAAAGTGCGACGTAAATTCGAAGAGATAGCAAAAGAATCCAAAAACTCCTACGACCAGATTCACGGCAGCGATCTGCCCCAGATCCTGGTTGGTTCTGCGACGTGTGGTCGTGCCACAGGATCGATGGACATCTTTGAAGCCGTCGAGAACTACGTGCAGGCTAAGGATATCCCGGCGATTGTTAAGCAGGTTGGCTGTGTTGGATTGTGTTACGCAGAAGTGCTGGTGGATATCATCAAGCCAGGAGAACCGAGGATCTGTTACAGTGAAATGACTCCAGAGAAGGCTGAAGAGCTTATTGACAGCTATCTTCTACACAATGATCCAAGACCCGATATGGCCCTGGGTTTCTTCGGTGAAGAGGGTCCAGAGGGAATCCCCCAGATTTCAGAGGGGCCTGTCTTTAGAAACCAGGAGCGGGTCGTCTTAAGAAACTGTGGCAATATTGACCCAGACAGCATTGACGAGTATATCGTAAATGATGGCTACAGAGGGCTGCTGCGGTGTCTGGAGAGTACCCAGGCAGAGGTCATCGAAGAGGTCTCCAAGTCTGGCTTGAGAGGCCGGGGAGGAGCCGGCTTCCCAACCGGACGGAAATGGGACTCCTGTCTCCGGGTTGACGCAGATCAAAAATACGTGATCTGCAATGCAGATGAAGGGGATCCGGGAGCCTTCATGGATCGTTCTTTGCTGGAAGGCGACCCCCATGCGGTCATTGAAGGGATGATCATAGCTGGTTACGCCGTTGGAGCTTCAGAGGGCTATTTTTATGTCAGGGCCGAGTATCCTCTGGCTATTGTTCGTCTGAAGAATGCCATTGCTCAGGCAAAGGAGAAGAACCTGCTGGGAGACAATATCCTGGGCAGTGACTTCAGCTTTGACCTGGAGATCTTCCAGGGAGCTGGAGCCTTTGTCTGTGGAGAATCCACAGCCATTGTCATGTCCATCGAAGGAAACAGAGGCATGCCTCAACCTCTTCCGAGGCCCAGAACCACAGAGGAAGGTCTGTGGGGAAAACCCACAGTGTTGAATAATGTAAAGACCTTTGGCGTTGTTCCACAGATCCTCAATCGAGGTGCTGACTGGTTTGCCAGCATAGGCACAAAGGATAGTACAGGGACAGCAGTGTTTGCCCTTACCGGAAAAATCGAACGCAGCGGACTCATAGAAGTACCTATGGGCATTGAACTGGGTAAAATCATTCGGGAAATTGGGGGTGGGATCCCTGACAACCTGAAGTTCAAAGCCGTTCAGACAGGGGGGCCCTCTGGCGGTTGTCTACCCGAAGAGATGCTCGATCTTCCCGTGGATTTTGACACCCTGTCAGAGGCCGGTTCGATGATGGGCTCTGGGGGTATGGTTGTCTTGGACGAGACCACCTGTATGGTAGATGTGTCGAGATACTTCCTTGATTTCACCTTTGAAGAGTCTTGCGGTCAGTGTGTCCCCTGCCGCCTGGGAACCCACCAGATGTTGGTCATACTCAACGACATATGTGAGGGTAGGGGTAGAGAAGGTGACATTGAGCTTCTCCTGGAACTGGGAGACTCTATTGTCAAGACCTCTATCTGCGGGCTCGGTAACTCGGCTCCCAATCCTGTCTTGAGTACCATCAAATACTTCAGGCATGAATACGAAGCCCATATCAGGGATAAAAGCTGCCCTGCCCTGGTATGCAAAAGCCTGATTCGTTACAGGATCGATGCTGACAAATGCAGTGGCTGTGGCCTCTGCAAAAGGTCTTGTCCAGTGGATGCCATTACAGGGGAAAAAAGAGAACCCCATACCATTGATCCCGAGATATGTACGAAGTGCGGTATCTGTTATGACGTATGCCCGGATCGCTTTATGGCTATAGAACGCTTGACGGGCAAAGAGAATCTGTCCACTGTAAGCTGAAAGGATGGTTGTGGATGTTTCCACTGACAATTAACGGTATAGAAGTTATGGCAGAGAAAGGCATGACTGTCTTTGAAGCTGCAGAGAAGGTAGGGATCTACATTCCCACCCTGTGTCACCATGAGGATCTTTCTACCTTTGGGGCTTGTCGTGTCTGCATGGTCGAGGCCAATGGTTGGCTGGTGACGGCCTGTCGTGCCCCTGTTGAAGAGGGGATGGTTGTCCATACAGATTCTCAGGAGATAAGACAGGTCCGGCGCAGCAATGTGGAGTTGATCCTTGCCAATCATAATGAGGACTGCCAGACTTGTGACAGAAACAACAACTGCAAGCTTCAGGAAGTATCCGCGTTTGTGGGAGTTACCCCTGATCGCATGAAGAGGATGCGGCGCTTCGTTACGGATGAGCCTGTAGATGATAGCAACCCTTTTTTCGATCGAGATCAGACAAAATGCATCGTCTGCGGCATATGCATCCGGGCCTGTGAAGAGATCAACGGTGTTGGTGCGATAGATTTTGCTTTCAGGGGTTATGGGACATCTGTCAGTGTCCTGGGCAATAAACCCATCTATGATTCCAAGTGCGAATCCTGTGGTGAGTGTGTGGAAAGATGTCCAACAGGGGCCCTCTCTGTGAAGAAACAGTACATCGCAGAACGTGAGGTAGACAGTATCTGCTCGTACTGTGGCGTGGGTTGCGGCATAACCATTGGGGTACGTGGTGAAGAGGTGGTAGGTGTACGGGGTGAGAAAGATAACCCGGTTAACCATGGCGAACTCTGTGTGAAGGGACGCTATGGTTTCAGCTTTATCAACCACCCTGATCGCCTGAAGACCCCCCTTGTCAAGAAAAATGGAGAGTTTGAAGAGGTCTCCTGGGATGAGGCCCTGGACCTGGTGGCAGGAAAATTGAATGGCTACAAGGAGAAGCATGGGGCAGACTCCCTGGGAGGTATTAGCTCTGCACGCTGCACGAGTGAAGAGAACTACCTTTTCCAGAAGCTCTTTCGCATGGCAGGGACCAACAGTATCGACCATTGCGCACGTCTGTGACACGCTCCAACCGTAGCCGGTCTGGCTACAGCCTTCGGTAGTGGCGCAATGACCAACAGCATCGCTGATATAGAAGAGACAGGGGCTTTCTTCATCATAGGTTCTAACACGACAGAGACCCATCCTGTAATCGGCTACAGGGTAAGGAGGGCCAGGAAAAGAGGAGCAGCCCTGATCGTTGCGGACCCCAGGTCCATTCAGTTGGCTGAAGAGGCAGATGTTCATCTGCAGCTTCTTCCTGGAACTAATGCAGCCCTTCTTTTGGCCATGGCCAAGGTCATCGTGGACGAGAAACTGTATGATGAAGGGTTTGTTGAAAAGAGATGTGAGGGATTTGACGACTACGTGGAATCCCTTAACGCCATGTGTCTGGATGAACTGGCCCAGATCACAACGGTCCCCAAGGAGAAGATCAAACAAGCCGCCCGTATCTATGCAGAGAACACCCCGTCCACCATTTTGTATGCCATGGGAGTCACGCAACACTCCCATGGTACCGATAATGTGTTGGCCCTGGCTAATCTGGCCATGCTCACAGGGAATATGGGCATAAGAGGGGGAGGGGTCAATCCCCTGAGGGGTCAGAACAACGTTCAGGGAGCCTGTGACATGGCAGCCCTGCCCAATGTATTCCCCGGTTACCAGCAGGTAACTTCCCCAGAGAGTAGAGAGAAGTTCGAAGAGGCGTACGGTGTGAATCTCTCTGGAGAACCTGGGCTTACAATGACGGAGATGTTCAAGGCAGCGGGTACGGGTGATGTTAAGGCCCTCTATGTCATGGGTGAGAATCCGGCCATGAGCGAGGCGGACTCGGGAGAGGTAGAAGAGATCCTGGAGAAGACGGAGTTTCTCGTAGTTCAGGATATCTTCCTGACGGAGACAGCGGCCTATGCCGATGTGGTTCTTCCAGCTGCCTGCTTTGCTGAGAAGGATGGGACATTCGTCAACACAGAGAGGCGTATCCAGCGGATCCGAAAAGCCATCAACCCCCCCGGAGAGGCAAGGAGTGACATGGAGATACTATCCGACCTGGCCGGGAGAATGGGCATGGATGGTTTTGACTTCAGTGGGGCAGAGGATGTTATGGAGGAGATCGCTTCCCTGGTACCCAGCTGGGCTGGAGTTTCTTACCAGAGGCTGGAATCTGGTGGGTTGTGCTGGCCCTGTATCGATGAAGAGGATCCTGGGACACCTATTCTCTATACAGAGAGCTTCTTGAGAGAGGGAGGCAAGGCCCAGTTTAGTCCTGTGGTCTACGGAGCACCACAGGAGACCCCTGACGAAGACTATCCTCTGATCCTGACCACTGGAAGGGTACTCTACCATTATCACACGGGCACCATGACCAGAAGGAGCAGCGGTCTGAATGCCCTCCACGACCGGGAGAGGGTTTTGATGAACCCGGTAGATGTAGAGAATCTGGGTATAAGTGACGGGGATACCATAAAGGTGGCCTCAAGGAGGGGTGAAGTCTCGGCTGAAGTGGAGTCCGCTGCCCAGATTAAAGAGGGTACGGTCTTTATGACATTCCACTTTGCAGAGGCCTGTGCTAATGTGCTGACAAACAACAAGCTGGATCCTGTGGCCAAGATCCCTGAACTCAAAGTCTGTGCTGTCCGGGTGGAGGCTGTCTAGAATGCTGTGGTTCTTCTCGCATTAGGTGGGGCGGCCGCAGGCCCCAAGGGGGAAGGCTGTACCCGCTGTACAGAACCTATGTAGTGCATATCGTCCCCTCGGTCTTCTCCAGACCGAGGGGATCCTATTTGCACGGTGCTGTCGATTTTCCTGCAAGTCCAATGGTCATGCCGGTGCGGATCTCGACCATCGCCCAACCAGTACGTCCCTTTGAGATGTATCGTTTTGGCGACACTCTGTCGTCTTGACTGACTCAGAGTCAGCGGGATCCAGAGCATCTATGTCAAATCAGCCAGGCACAGCAGGACCACGATCGCCGCTCGCGAATCTGTGCAGTAGCATCAGGCCTGTCGTATCATAGACAATCGGCGGACACGTCACTGCTTTGTGCGTTCTGCCGAGTTTCGGGTGAAAGGTTGCTCGCACGGATGACTCTTGGCGACGAAGGTATTTTGGTTGGGTGACCTGGCAGCTTATGAAGGGGTGAACGAGGTGAGACTTGGCATCTTGGCTTCTCACAACGGTAGTAACATGCAGGCGGTGGTCGATGCCTGCAAGGCGGGAGAACTGAAGGCGGATCCAGTGATTGTCATCAGCAACAATCCCGGCTCGAGGGTGCTGAGGAGGGCCGCAAGAGAAGGGGTTCGATCTTGCGTGCTTAACGGAAGAACGCACCCTGCGCCCGAGGACCTGGACCGAGCCATGTTGGAGGTCTTGATGAAGGAGGGAGTCGACCTGCTGGTGCTAGCTGGGTATATGAAGAAGCTGGGTCCGAGAGTTCTGCGCGAATACTGGGGACGGGTTCTCAATACGCACCCTGCGTTGCTTCCCAAATTTGGAGGGCAGGGGATGTGGGGTGACAGAGTGCATGAAGCAGTTCTCTCCTCCGGGGACTCCATCACCGGTGCCACGGTTCACCTGGTCACCGAGGACTACGACGAAGGTCCGATCGTGGCCCAGGCGGAGGTGCCTGTTCGTCCTGATGATACCGTAGGCGAACTCAGGGACCGGGTATTGGTCAAGGAACACCGACTTTATGTGGACACGTTGAAGAGCATCGTGGACGGCTCCATAGATCTGAAAGAACTGTGCCCTCCCGGCCGCCCTAACCCTGAGCCGGGGAATGAGTGTGAGGAATAGGGTCTCGGGACTCTATATCGACAGGCGAATCGTCCGATCAAGTAGAAGATCTCGTACGGTTGATATGTCGTGCGTGCGCTCTTGTATGTTCGTGGGAGGGGAGCGACGAGGGGCCGCCGCCTATCCACCCTGCTGATGTCTGGGTCTGACCGGGATGCATCGAGGTGAGATCCCTGTTGCGGGTGTTTACCAGGCGATCCGTTCGGGGTCCGAGAAGCGGCTATTCGATGACAGGTGAGGGACCGGACACCGTTGTGACCACCCGCACTGTTGCTCCTCTGCAGGTGAGGTCATCGGCACCTACTTATGGAACGGGCTTGACCTCACGGGGCATCACCCAGGCTGTTCCCCTCCGAAGGTTACTTTGAGTGCTGGAGAGCGGTTTCTTCCACTGTTGTGCCAATGCTGTCAGCTCCCGCGGACGATGCGAACTCGCATCTGCGAGGGCGCTCGCATCGCCCTCGTTGCGGGTGCGTTGGGAGTGTGACGATCTTGTTGCCTGGGAGAGCTCAGGGCCGCTTTCGCTCGCAGGGAACGTCCACATAGCACTTGCCGCAGGGGGCATAGGGGAAACCGTGTTTTGCACGGACTCCGGAGCCTTCTACCTTCTGGATGTGTGTGCTGCATGCGACCCTGTCTTTGCCGTTCAGATCCAGGGCCCCAGCAGGGCATCGGGATACACACTCACCACAGGATCCGTCTTGGAAGTGGAGACAGTATTCGTTGTGGTCGGTATAGCTGCGCGGGCTCGCCTCCAGGGCGAGGTCAGTGACGACACTGCCGATTCTCCCTGCCATACCCTCATCGGTGATAAACCCTCTGTTCAGACCAAAGGTCCCGAGTCCAGCGATGAAGGCCACGTGCCGTTCGGACCAGTTGCTGTTCATGTTTTCGGTCATGTATCCGGTGTCAAGGGCCGGTGCGATCGCGGCATGACCCTTTGAGTGCAGCAGCTCAGTGATGAGTCGGCGCAACCGATCGTTGAAGAGCTCGCCGTGAAAACGGGCATACATCCACTCCTCGGAACAGGTCGGTCCTGCGCGGTTGGTCTCACAGATCTGTCTGGATATTGGGAGGAAGTAGGAAAGAACGGATCGGGCCCCGGGAAGCCAGTCCGACGGCAGACGGTGGTGGGGTCCGACTACTGCGTCGGCCTGGAGTCTTTCAAAATAGGGATCCTCGGCACGAGCAATGCGCACCAGTGGTGTGTCAAAGATGTGTATCTGTGAATCGGGTACGAAATTGCCTCGGTCTCTGGCCACAAAGGATTTGATCTCCTCAGTGAGTTCCTGTTGATTCATTTCTGTGTGCTCCTTCCAAGGTACATTGGTATTTACTTATTCTCCGTGAAGGGGTTCGCCACCTTTCTCACCGTTTCATCAGCGTGCGGGCCTTGGTCGGAAAGGTGCTGTGGGCAGGGCAAGGGATCCGGGGAAGAGGGTGGGTTGACAGTCACAGTGCGGGGCCGGTGTTTGTGTTGCGCGGCTCCTCATTCGAAGGTGTTGATGAGCTCATACGGCGACCCGTCGGAGCCAAATCTGTCCGTGAGCCGCTTCGCTATCAGGGGTGCTGTCTCCTCGTTCCTGTCGATGACGATCCAGCGGCGATTCAGCGCCTCGGCAGCCACCGCTGCGGTACCGCTGCCGCAAAAGGGATCCATGACCACGTCGCCCGGCTCACTGCTGGCCGCGACGATCCGCCGCAACAGGGCTTCCGGCTTCTGGGTGGGGTAGCCGGTTTTTTCTGCGGAGAAACTCATGATCATGATGGAGTGCAGCGGATCCCCCCGGTGACAGTTCCAGGTGTCCTCAAGGGGAATTCCCTTGCCCGTGGGCTTTGATCCATCTCGTCGGGTATACCCTGGAGGGTAGGGGATGTATTCCTTGTTGAAGGTGAACTCACCGGATTTGGTGTAGTAGAGTATGATGTCGTGATTGCGGATCCAGTTCTGCGCCTGGGTCTTGTAGCCCGATACCCATCCAATCCGCCAGACGATTTCTCTCTGGAACAGCTCGGGTCCAAAGATGGCATCGAGGATCAATTTCAGATAGTGGCTTGAAGTGGGGTCGCAGTGAAGGTATAGGCTTCCCGTGGGCTTGAGGATGCGGTGAGTTTCCATCAGGCGAACGGCCATCATTACCAGGTAGGCCATTCCGTCCCCGTGCCCGAGGATTTGTCCCAGGGCGGCCGTCAGCTGGGCCAGGCCGGGCGGACCGCACGTTGTAATGGTTCGGTATGCAGATTCGCTCTCGATCTCCCATTTCCAGCTGTCCTCGAAGGCGAGGCGCTGCCCCTCTCCCGCGCTGTTTCGGCTGAGACTGTAGGTGGCCTGGGAGTTGAAGGGCGGGTCCAGGTAGATAAGGTCCACAGACTCATCCTCGATGTGCCGGCGCATGATGGGCAGGTTGTCACCGAGGTAGATCCTGTTCACGGGGTCCTCAGACATGTGATCCCTCCCAATCCCGTTCAAGAAGTCGAGTCAGGATATGGCGGGTTCTGGTCGCGTGTGGTCATACTCAATGTGGGCTGCGACGCTCTCAGCTGTCTGCACATCGTAGATCTCCTCGATCAAGTACAGGGCCAGGTCCATGCCTGCGGAGACTCCCGCGGCGCAGATGATGTTGTCGGCCCGGGTCAGTCTTTCCGGGAGAACCTCGATGTTTTCGTACTGGGCTAGTTCCTTGAGGACGGATCGGTGGGTGGTGGTCACCTTTCCATCGAGGAGACCGGCCTCAGCCAGGATGAATGACCCGGTGCAGACAGAGGTGAGGTACCGAAGCCCGGGATACTGGTTTCTGATGAAGTCGAGGGTCTGTTCATTCTGTTGTTGCTGCCGTTGACCGGCGCCACCGGGGACCAGGAGTATGTCCAGCTGCGGGCAGTCATTGATGAGCACGTCGGGCAGGACCCTCAGGCCGTTGGATGCGCGGATTGGAGAACCCGTTCCCACGGTCATCATCTGCAGACGGCCTGGGACGATCTTGTTAACGCCGGAAAGCACTTCCCAGGGCCCCACGAAATCCAGCTCCTCAACATCGTCAAATATGAAGATTCCCACCTTCATCGCCTGGACACCTCCAGAAATATTGGATGTCAATCTCATTTCATCCTAATCTATCGGCCCGGGCCCGTCCAGATGCGCATGCGCCGGAGGGGACGAGGTTGCTACGTTCTGGCCGTGGTCAAGGGGTCTTGATGGAGTATTTGGATCCTCGTTTCGTGCTAACTATCGGCTACGTCGGTCAGGGGATGACTGGCCGACAATAGGACCGGCGATGCCTGACCAGGTGGGCCCCGTGAGGAGATATCAGTGGAGTGGGGGGATTTGGTGATCGTTACGAGAAGTATGACAGTGCATCGATATGCTGGTACCTCGCGTGGTGCATCCTGTCGAGCCCCCTCGATGTCCGTTGCAAAGTGTTGCGACCCGAGGACTGCGGCGTATCGAGATCTGGAAATGATTGTTGTGGATACTGGATAACCTACTTGGGAGTAGGGCAAACGTTGCGGCACCTGGTAGCACTGTGATGGGGGAAGCACGTCTGTGGTCAGGCGCCGGGAAGGAAGTGCAGTTATGAGACTTAGGTTGGTGGCACCGGCCCAGCAGATGCATGGGGGTAAACGGGGACTGTTTCCCCCGTTAAGCCTGGCCATGGTGGCCGCGCTGACACCCGATGACTGGGAAATCGAAGTGATTGACGAAAACGTTCAGCACCATGACATAGACGGATCTGTTGATCTTGTCGGCATGACGGCAATCACCGCCGTTGCTCCGAGGGCCTATGAGATTGCCCGGCAGTACCGGGAACAGGGGGTCCGTGTCGTCATGGGAGGGATGCACGCCAGCGCTCTTCCCGAGGAAGCGCTCCAGCATGTCGATGCAGTGGTGGTGGGCGAGGCCGAGTCCGTTTGGGACTCACTGCTTGAGGATGCGAGGAAGGGGAAGCTCCGGGGGATCTACCAGTCCGAAGAACGCCCCTGTTTGAAGGGGCTGCCTTCTCCAAGGATCGATCTTTTCGATCCAAAGCGGTACATGACGGTGAACCTGGCCCAGACCTCCCGAGGCTGTCCGAACAACTGCTCTTTCTGTTCGGTGACCCAGTTCTTCGGCAAGACGTATCGTACGCGTCCCATCGACGATGTCCTGGAAGAGGTTTCGCAGATGAAGAGGAGAAAGACCGTACTCTTCGTCGATGACAATATCGTGGGGCATACGCGCCACGCCAAGACGCTCTTTAGGGAACTGGCCTCCATGAAGATCAAGTGGTTTGGGCAGAGTTCTCTGCAGATCGCCCAGGATGACGATCTTCTTGATCTGGCCGCCGATAGTGGATGCATTGGCCTTTTCATCGGTTTTGAGTCCCTCGTCGCGAAGAACCTTCGTCGGGTGGGCAAGGGTGTTGTGAACCGGGTAGAGGGCTTTCTGGATTCGATCAACCGAATCCATGACCGGGGCATAGGGATTGAGGGTGCCTTCATCTTTGGAATGGACGATGATGATCCCTCGGTATTCGAAAGGACGGTCAGGTTCGCCGAGAAGTCGAAGTTGGCCCTGGCCCAGTTCGGCATACTGACGCCCTTTCCCGGGACACCCCTGTATGACCGCATGCAGTCCGAGGATCGAATCATCGTGAGCGACTGGTCGAAGTACACTATATCCAACGTTGTGTCAGCTCCGGCCAATCTCTCCAGGGCGGCCCTGGAGGAGGGTTTCAACTGGGCATACAAGGAGTTCTACTCCTACCGTTCAATGCTCCGGCGGCTTACCCCTTCCTTCAGGAAGAAATTCTGGATTTTCCTGGGCCTTAACATGGTATTCAGAAGGATCACTGACCGGATGATCCAGGCAAGGGAGAGTATCGTCGAACACACGGTGGCAGGAGAATCCTGACGGGCCCGGATGCGGCCCCTGGTGCTGAGCCAGGAAGTCCGGATGGGGGAACAGCATACGATTCAAAGGTTCTCGTCAGAGCAGGGCGACATTCTTACTCAAAAGTCACGTCATGGTCGTGAAACAGGAGGTAGCCAGAACCCCCCTGAAACCGTTGCTCAAGGTCCACTGTCTAAAGGATACCCTGAAGATGCAAATGACGATCAACTGCTTCATAGACCGTGTGAGCGTCTAATCTTATGATACGAGGAGGTAGATGGGTGGACTGGGAAAGCTTAAAGGCACATATTGCTGATCTGGTGAGGGATCCCCCTGCTGATTATCTCGAGGTCAGAGTGGAGGAATCAGAGGTCAGCTCCCTCCAATTCAGGGGGGCGCAGTTGGAATCCATTCAAAATAGCATTAGTTTCGGGGGATGTGTGCGTGCCCTGTCCGACGGAGGCTGGGGGTTCGCTTCATTTAACTCTATGGAGGAGCTCGATGAGAGAGTTCAGCAGGCTTGTGATCTGGCCGCTGTGGCAGGGAAGCACCGGGGTGAGAAGGTTGAATTGGTACCTGTCCCCGTGGTCAATGAGGTGGTGGCTGGGGAGATCTTGATGGATCCAACACGGATTGGCCTGGCGGAGAAAGTATCCCGTTTCAGCGATTACAATCGCCAGGTTCTCGAGTTTGGAGAGGATATCAGCAGCTCCAGCGTGGCCTATGGGGACAAGAAGACTCGCCTTTTGTTTTTCAACAGCGATGGGAGTTCAATTGATCAGGTAAAACTGGACATGGCCGGGGCGATCGTGGCCATTGCCACTCGGGGGGACAACACTCAGATGGGTCGGGTCTCCTTTGGTAGTTCCGACGATTACGGAGTGACTCGGGATCTTGAGGAGGACGTGGCCGAGGCCTGCAGGACTGCCTCCAGGATGCTGGATGCGCCGGCCGCCCCGGGGGGCAAGTATACCGTGATTGCTGCTCCTGAGATGGCCGGTGTCTTTGCCCATGAGGCCTTTGGACACCTCAGTGAGGCCGATGACCTGATGGAAAACGAGCGCATGAGGTCGATCATGAAGCTGGGGCGGCGATTTGGAGGGCAAATCCTCAATATCTACGACACGGGTCGGACCCGGGGCGCGCGAGGGTACCTGCCCTTCGATGACGAGGGCGTTCGGACCCAGAAGACCGACCTGATTCGCGAGGGTGTCCTGGTGGGCCGACTTCATTCGCGCCAGTCGGCGGCGAAAATGGGGGAGAAGCCCACGGGTAATGCCCGTGCCCTGAGCTACCGGTTTCCTCCGATCTGCCGGATGCGAAACACGTGCATTGAACCCGGAGAGGCGACGTTCGAGGACATGCTGAAGGGTATTGATCGGGGCCTGTATGTGATCACTCCCTACGGGGGACAGACGGATGACGAGATGTTCACCTTCATGGCCGGGAAGTCGTTCCTGATCGAGGACGGCAAACTGGGTCCGATGGTCCGGGACGTTACCCTGGCTGGAAACGTGTTTCAGACTCTAGAACAGATTGACATGGTCGGCAGCGAGCTGTCCTGTCGCGACAGTGCCGGTGGATGTGGAAAGGGCGAACAATCTCCCCTTCCGACCAGCATGTGGGCTCCACACATCAGGATCAATGAAGTCGTCGTTGGGGGGGAAAGGTGATGAGACGAGATCCCCATGAGGCCGAAAAAGTCCTTGACATGGCATCAGCGAAAGCAGAAGCGGCTGAGGTCTGGTGCGTTGACTCAGAGCGCATTCCCGTCCGGTTCGAGGACAACAAGATGAAGATGCTGGAGCTGTCGTCCAGCACCGGAATGGCCCTGAGGGTTATTGCTGGGGGGCGAATCGGTTTTGCCGCCAGCACTAAAGCGGGCGCAGGGACAGAGTTAGTGGACAAGGCCCTTGCCACGGCCGAGTTCGGGACCGAGGCGGATTTTGCCTTCGCGGAACTGGGCCAGTATCCTGCGATGGAGATCCATGATCCGGCGGTCGTTGCTCTGACCGCGGAGTCCATGACTCAAACAGGAGGGGAGATTCTCGAGAGGATCCTCGCCTACGATCCTGAGATCAAGGCCAATGTCTCTTTGGACCGGGGGGTTGGGCAGGTGCGCCTTCTCAGCAGCAGGGGACTTGATCTTAATAGACAGGGCACCCATGCCAGTATTCTCTGCTGGACCACTCTGGTCGAGGGCGAGAGCCTTCTGCGCACGGGCGACATGGTCGGATCGAGATACCTCTATAAGGACCCGATGGAGATTGCAGACAGGACCGTCGAACAGATTGCCATAGGCAGGAAGGCGGCATCCATTGCCAGCGGCAAGTATCCCGTGGTGTTCAGCCCGTGGGCTTTGGGCGATATTCTCCGTCCGGTACTGGCCTGTGTTGACGGCGATGCTGTGTCCCGGGGCGTGTCTCCGTGGCGTGAGCGTAGGGGTGAGTGCCTCGCCGATGACCGGCTTAGTATATACGACGACGGGCTGATGCAGGGTGGGCTGGGAACTGCTCCCTGGGATGATGAGGGGGTTGCCTCCCAGTGCACGCCGATCATCGAAGACGGGGTTCTTAAGAGTTTCCTCCTGGACCTGCGCAACAGCGGGCGCCTGAATCTCCCCCCAACGGGAAACGGTCAGAGGGGTGGGCTCACCTCGGTTCCCGGGGTGGGGACGACCAATATCCGCGTTGAGCCGGGGGATACTCCCTACCGTGAGATGCTGGCGTCTATTGATGAGGGGATCCTGGTACACCAGTTGATGGGCGCCTGGGGCTCCAATCCCTACGGCGGCCAGGTGAGCGGGAATATCGCCCTGGGATTCAAGATCGAAAAGGGTGAGCTTGTGGGAAGGGTGAAGGACTGCATGCTCTATCTGAATGCCTTCGAGGCCTGGCGCGACCAGCTGTCGGCCATCAGTTCAGAGGTGAGGCAGGTCCTATCGTACAGATACCCCCATGTGTTGATCGATGGAGTGAGTGTTTCCGCGGGAGATTGATGTATGTTGCCAGGGGTGCGCGGTGCGACGATTGTTGGGCTGCCCCGATGATCATCGCTGATCGGTATGGTTGAAAGCTGTCGCGGGATTTTCAACCCGGGGGAGATGAATACCAACTGTTTCCGTATACCCCCCGGGCTATGCGATTGCAAGTCGCCTGTTCCTCAAGACCCTGTCACCCCCGCGGGCGTAAACGCGCGCGGGGGTGACCGTCCGACCTAG
>PXCI01000139.1 GCA_003566675.1 Clostridia bacterium | reverse complement strand
TTTCTACATGAGCCGGGAGGGGCTCGAACCCTCGACCTACGGATTAAAAGTGCAAATCCAGCGTTTTTGACTAGTGCGGCTGTGTGGGTTAAGTGCCGTTGTGATAGTCACTTCCCGAGCTTTCGGCCAACCTCAATTATGGCCTGTTTGGGCCTGTTTTTCTACGAGTGGCACAAAACCGTCACAACGTCCGACGGCCCTTTTCGCCTTGTCCGTCAGTCACTTTCCGCCTCCCAACATGGCCTGCATCTTCTCTGCAGCCGCTTCCTGCATCGTGGGCAGGACATGGGAGTACACGTCCATGGTCAGGGTGACGGAGGCATGCCCCAACCGCTCCGATACCACCTTGACGTTCTCGCCTGCCAGCAGGAGCAAGGTGGCGTGAGTGTGGCGGAGCGAGTACATGTCGAACCCGGGCCGGAACAGCCTCTCTTCCTCGTCACCCTCTCCCACCGTCTCCCAGGTCCCGAGCCCTGCTCTCTCCAGGATCGAACGGAGGTTCCTGCTGTAGAGGTTCGGCTGGTCCAGGGGTTGGCCGAAGGATCCGGCGAAGACGAACCCATGGTTGACGTACTCTTCTCCAAGCTCCAACCGCTCTCGCTTCTGCTGCGTCCCCCAGGCCCTCAGTAGATCCACAACGAACGGTGGCAGGGTGATGGTCCTCCGGGCCCTGGATGTCTTCGGCTCCACCAGACGCCAGCCCTCTACCCCGATCCTGGTGAGTGACCGTTGCACCCGGATCCGTCTCTCGTCGAGGTCCAGGTCCTCCCATTTCAAGCCCAGGGCTTCCGCCGGCCTCATGCCCGTGTGGAGGAGGAGGACCCAGAGCGGATAGAACCGATCCTGCTTCGCCGCCTTCTGGAAGGCGAGGGCCTGTTTCTCGGTCATGGCCCGAAACTTCCGCTCCCGGCCCTCGTCGGTCTTCTGCCTCGGTGGCTTCACCCCGTCAGTGGGATTCCTGCTCAGCTGGCCCACCAGGACCGCATGGGAGAGGGATTGCCTCAAGATGGTGTGCAGGTAGCGGACCGTCCGAGGGGAAAGCTCCTGCTCCCGCCTCAAGTGGCCGTATAGGCCCTGGAAGTGGTGGGGCGTCAGCTTGTTCAACCGGATACGGCCGATAACCGGCACACCCTTCGGCGGAGTGTAGATGTAGCGTTGCAGGTAGCCCTTGTAATCGTGAAGTGTCCGGGCCCGAAGCTCCCCACTCTTCACGTCGTCAATCCACCGCTTGAGGTAGGCCGAAAACGTCTCCTTCGACGGCTTGAGTGGGGCCCCGCCAGCCTTCGACCCTCGGAGGGCTGCGGCCTTGTCCCGGGCCTCCGTCAAGGTGTCGAACGTCTCGTTGTGAAACTGGCGCTTGCCCGAATCGGGATCGACGCCCAGGTAGTAGCGCAACCGATACCTGACCACCCCATCGGCAAGCTCGATTCGCTTGATGGGACCGTTCTGCTTCGTCGTCTGCTGCTTCGCCGGCCTCGCCATGGTGGTTCCTCCCGCCCGAGGATGAAATGGGACCTGCCGCTAACACAAAGTAACGGCCGTGAACGCAAATGACAAACGGATCGTGCATCCGTATCCCGGGCCAAGAAGCCAGGCACCATACGGGTCCTGAAATGGCGTTGTGCCGGTTTTGTGCCGTCCGAGGCGCTGAAATGCGATTCTAGGGCCGTTGAGGACCGTACCCTACCCTACCCCTACGGGGCTCGCCTCGTCGGTTTTGGAATATGGTTGTATATGCTTAAACGGCGTCTCTGGAGAGGGTTGGGGCCGCATTGGCGCGTTGCTGGGGGAGGCGAAGGTGGGGCGGCCATCGGGAGAGGAAACGTCAGCTCTGCGGGGCCTGCGGTCAGCAACGGGTTATTCTATGAGCCCCTTCGCCCTGAGGATTCCTAGGTAGTCCTGCTGAGAGATGGGGCAGCCCACGAAATCGTCGAACTGATTCCGGTCCAAATGCATCTGGCCCCGTACCCTTAGTACCAGGGGATTTCCCAACACTCGGTATTTCGTTCCCCTTGAGACCTTCGTTAGCACTGGCTGCTTCCTTCCATCAGAGACGAGGCGATACACGTCATGGTCCGTTCGGCCGCTCTTGGGATCCCGGACGAACCCCTTGCTGGCCAGGGCACCAACCAGCCTCCTCCGCTCTACGGGCATGCTATCGAAACAGCGAAATGAGGAATTGCCGGAACTTCTCCGCCTCCTGGCTCAATTCCATGGGGTCATCATCAACCATCACCAAGTACAAATCCCATGCCTCGGAGCGGAGATCCAGTTCCGCCGAAAAGAGGTCCAGCCCCACGCCCACGAGTGACCAGCGGGGATGGGTGAGAAGAACATATCCCTCACAGACAGATACAGAAAAGCGCTCCCCCCCATAGACCACAGCGTCTCGGAGGTGGTCAAGCTCAAGGGCCATCTCTTCAGAGGGCTGGGGGCGGATCGCCCCCCCTTGGTCCGTTTGGGCGATCGCCAGCGTCAGCTCGCGTGAAGTCATCCAGGGCAAGGTTGAGGAGGTAGGGGGTGGGGGCATACGCCACCAACCCCCTGTGGCACCCGATACCTCGGAAGTGGCAGTCGAGTAACTCACTTCTCATCCTCCTTCACTTGTAACTGAGCGGCCTCCCTTGCTGCTTCAGCCTTCTTAATGAGCCATTCCCCAACTCTCTCAGCAACAGCGGGAGGCATCATGGCGGTTCCAAGGACCTCCCGGGTCACGTTGGTGCGGAGTATGGCCCGCATATTCTCGCTCTTCACCACTCCATCCTCAGGATCTCCCACCAGAACGTCCGGGATCGAGTTATACTCGGTGAAGAAATGGGCAACGACATGGGTCCCGCCAGGCGTTGGGCCCCCATAGGCACCACTCACGGGAAAGGTCGGGCGATCCGGCCTCACTTGATACCCAACCCGAAAGGCCGTCGGCTCTTCAGACGGTATCTTCTCAGCAGACGGTTGCTTCTTCGGTCTCGGAGACGGCATGGCTGGCTTCCTCCCTGTTGGGGCTCAAGTAGTATAATACACCCTTGAACCGCTCGCGATACAGGTCTTTCTACCCTTGATATGGTCTACGCCTGGTCCACATGGACCACCGCCTACTGACGAGCCCAGGGAAGACGGGCTCCTGAGGGGCCGGGTGGTCCGCATGGACCACCCGGGAGTACCAAAACCAGCACAACACCTGCTGGCAGCCCTTGGGAGACAAGGGATCTGGCGTGAGGTGCGGATAGTGGATCCGGGCGGGATTTACCCCAGCGGACGCCCTTCATTGCCCCTCCACCATCCTCTCATCTTGAACGACAACTGTGCGGCATGCCTTCACCGCGAAATCTACTTGGGGAGGGGCAAGCAGACTCAGGTTCGCTTCTTTGCCTCCTTGGACAAGAGCGCAGCAACGTTGAGCGGCGGGAGAATAAGCGGACCCAGGCCGCCTCGGTTGGTCAGATCGGCAACAGCCGCTCGAACGTAGGGGAAGAGGATTGCCGCCGCATTGTTTCGCATGAAGCCCTCTCTACTAAGCCCCTTGGGGAGGTTGCCGAGTTGGAACTCCCCAAAGTATGTGACCGCCACACGGTAGGGCTGGCCTACGTCTTCGTCCGGTTCCACCTCAACGGAGAGTTCGGCGAAGACCGGTTGACCTTCTTCGCCTCCGCACCTCAGGCCCACCGAGAACTGAAAACTCAGATCCGGGGGAAGGCGTTGGATTGGATTGTCCTTTCCCGGGAGGAGTACTTGCTCAAAACTGGCCTTTGAGCAACTCAAGCCGAGTAGTCGAATATGACCCGTCCCACGGGTCTTCACGGTTGACATATTCGTCACGCAACCAGGTTAATCGGCGAGGGCTCCCTTTCGCTGCTCCGATACTGCGTTTCCCGTTCTGCCTTTCCCCAAACCTCGTGACAGTACACTTGGGCCTGGCCCTGGGCCGGTACCCAATCCGGGCGGAGGACCTGAGGAGTCTCACGGGATACGAAGTCTTCGGGCCGGGAGTCAAGCACAAACGCGATCCGTGCGAGGCGTCGGACGGAAAGGTTCTGGAACCCGCCCTCAATTCGGGCAATCTCAGGCTGCTTGGTGCCGAGCAGCGTGGCGAGTTGGTGCTGGGTGTGCCCTCTCGCCTTTCGGATTTGAAGCACACGAAGCGAAATCCGGTGCAGCAGGTCCTCCTCAGCAAAAGCCCGCCGGAACTCCTCGTCACTCCGGCGAACGACCACCTGCGTCTTTCTAAGCTCCACTGGGAATCTCCAGTCCGGCCCTTCTGAGGGCCTTCTCTAACGGAAGATCTTCTTGGTTCACATTCCAGGATTTCTGAAGCTGACTCGCTTTCCTAACCACCTTGGGATCCACATCTCCATTCTTCTTCCGAGTCCCGTTCAGGATCAGAAGCAAGCGTTGGGATTGATGCCAAGAGAAGAGGATGCGCACTTGCCTGTCCACGACGAGTTCCTTCACGACCCCGCTCAGGGTGTCCACAAGCGGCCTTCTCGCATCCTGAGCGCCAACCTGAGCAAGATGGATAATCTTGCGGATGATCTTAGCCCGAATGTTCACGTCCGTTTCCGAAAGGATGTACTGCACTGAGGGGCAATTGCCCCCCTCGACTACACACCTGATGTCCCATTCTCCCGAAATCGGCATGGAGATAACTAATGTGTTATACTAGCGCGAGTGTCAAGAGGTGCCACCCCAAGGGCAAACCACGAGGCTCAATCGAATCGCCCTGCAGGGCTCTGGTCCCGCATCCCGCAATTGACAAAGGAACACCGGAATCCCTCGGGGACGAATGTGTAGGCCATCGCGATGGAAAGGTATCTCTCAGCTTCTCCGCTCGCCACATTGTCTAATTCAGCCTTGGGCCTCCCGGCCCGGATCGTGGAGGTTGGATTCACGAACCCCAACCCATGAGGAGAGCATGAGAGTGCCGGCGGTTGGGTTTCGGGCGGGGAGAACGCCCATCAATTGGCGGGAGCGGGGCTCGGCGTCAGAACAAGGTCGCCTTGCCGATAATGCTACCGCCCCGCCGAGAGCCTGTCCTCACCCCGTTTCGACGCCAGAGAACCTAACCCAGGGGGGGACTCTATCCCTGGATCCATCTGGCCCAGGACCGCTCCGGCCGTCGGTTTCTCACGGTGACAGTTCAGACTTAGTGGTCTTCTCCACAAATACGATGATGTATGAATTCAGCACTTAGGATGTTATACTTGTGGCACCGACCCGGCTCATAATGGAGGGATACGATGCCACGCACAAGCCCATTCGACATCACCTTCACCGAGCACGAGCGCTCAGTACTCGAAGCGATGGCCCGCAGCTATACAGCATCGTATCGTGATGTCGTGCGCGCCAAGATGATTCTGTACGCCGCAGATGGTCAGCAGAACAAGGACATCGCAGCGCGGCTCGATACCTTTCCCCAGATCGTGAGCAAGTGGCGAAAACGCTT
>PXCI01000232.1 GCA_003566675.1 Clostridia bacterium | reverse complement strand
TGTCGACTCCACCGGGACATCACGGTTCTCTTTCCTCCCCGAATGGACCCTTCCCCTGATGAACAATAGCACGATCATCTGTGCCATGCCAGAAGCAGTCGCTTTTCGCCTCAAGGTCATCGGCCAGGATGAGCCGGTCCGCACAACAGCCTTTGTCTCCAATTTGCTCTACTTCAAACCATGCTCATCTTCGTCACAAGCAGATCCGGTCACCCCTGGAGAAGGTCGGGCCGAGGGGAACCATCCACGGGAAAAGATACTGCGCTGACAACCCACCGCTTTTCTGCCTACAATAAGGTTACGACCACAATCTGGGGAGAGGACGTGTTGAGTGTGCACAAAGCGTTGAGAACCGATGCGGCCCCGACACCCGCCGGATTCTACTCGCAGGCCGTCCGGGCAGGTGAGATGCTATTCATCTCAGGGCAGCTGCCCTTTGACGCTGAAGGTAACCTGGTGGAAGGTGACGCACGCCTGCAGACGGCTGCGACACTGAAAAACATACAGCACATACTGCAAGCTGCCGGGGCAGATCTGGACAACCTGGTCCAGGTCACGGTGTACGTGAGCGACATCGAATTCTGGCCCGAGGTCAACGCCACATACGAGGAACACCTGCGCGATGTGCCCATACCACCCGCAAGAGCGGTGGTTCCTGTCAAGGAGCTGCACTACGGGGCCAGTGTGGAAATTCAAGCGGTGGCATACCTGGAGACTCCCGGGGATCACCCGTGTTGAGACAGCAGGATCGAAGCAGCTGGGATGGGCCTGCCTGTTTCGGACGCCTGATCTGGCCTGTACTCACCTTAAGACGGGCTTCGCTTCTCCTGCTGCCGGGGCAAAGCACCTCTTCAGGTGCAATCCAGTGCCAGAGGCGCCTAAGAGATTGCTGACGGCTATGGCCAGCCAGATTCCCGGGGTTCCAAGCTGGGCGGGGAAGATCAATGCCAGGGGTATCTTGATCAACCATGAAGAGATCAGGACCCAGACCAGGTAAGCCCCGGTTCGCTCCAGGGCCCTGTAGGTTCCACCAAAGGCCACGAAAACGCCGAAGAGACCCACGGTGGGGCCCAGGATGCGAAGCATGACGATCCCATGCTGGAGCACCTCGGGTTCGGCATTGAACAGGCTGATGAGGGGCTCCGCCAGGACAGCCATGCCGACGCCAAGGACGGTGAGCAGTAGGAAGGTCAAGCCACCACTGGTCCAGGTGGCCTGTTCACCTCGCTCCGGTCGCCTGGCTCCAAGGTTCTGCCCCACCAGGGTGGTCACCGCCGTCCCGACGGCAAACCCGGGCATTATGGCCAGGGATAAAATTCGCGTTCCCACTCCGTACGCCGCCAGGGCGCCGGCACCAAAGCCCGCGACAATGGAGACCAGGACGATCTGCTCCGCACCCTGCAGGAGCCTTTCGCCACCAATGGGCAGGGACAGTTTTCCCAACCGGCGAAGCAAGGTAGCATCCAGCCGGAGATCGTCCCATGTCAGTTTCACACCGTGAGTGCCTCGCATGAGCAAAAACACGCACATCACAGCCGCAACCCCGCGGCAGATGATGATTCCCGCAGCTGCTCCCCCGACACCCAGGGCAGGGAAGGGACCGATGCCCAGGATGAGAAGGGGGTCAAGAACCATGTTTGCCAGCATGGCCGCGGTGAACATCTTCATGGGCGTGACGCTGTTTCCGATACCCTGGAGAAGGGCTGAATACGCATAAAAGATCTCGGTTAGCGGCATTCCCAGGAGTAGGATTCTGACAAAAAGGGCAACATCGCTGGCGATGTCGGCGGGGGTGCCAATGAAGATCACGACCCGCTCCATGATGGGCACCGCAACAATAGCCAGCAGGAAATAGTATGCAAGGACAAGCAACACCACATGACCTGCAACCCGGTTCACTGCTCTATCGTCTCCAGAACCAGCATACCTGGCCGCGAGGGCCGCCCCACCCATGACAAAACCGTCGCCTATCGCCCAGCAGAAGACCATGATGGGCATACCTATGGCCACGACGGCAACTGCATCGGCGCCTGATCGTCCCAGCCACAACATCTGGCTCACACCGTAGACCACCATCGCCACATTGCTGGTCAGGATCGGCCCCGCGAGCCGGATCAGAGAACGGACGATCGAGCCCTGGGTGGCGTCAATCCGACCGCCTCTCGCAGGAAGCGTTGGTTTCATGGGGGTTCTCCTCTCGCTCACGGCATGACTTCCACATTTTCGCCACAGGACTCCCATTTCCCTGCAGCGGGATACCGCAGAGCATCCAGGGCAAACCGTCATGCGGCTGATTGACTCGCCCTAAGACGACAGTGTTACCATGTAGTAGGGAGTTGCTGATAACATACCGGCGATGAGCATGGTACAATATGACTAATGGAGGTTGACCGAGTTTGTGGCAACCTAAGCCCATCACGTGATGGAGGTGTTAACGGTGAATTCGAAGGCGCTGCACCAAATAACATACGGACTCTACCTGGTGTGCTCGGTGAAAGACGGAGCCAACAACGGCCAGGTAGCCAACGCAGCCATCCAGGTCTCCAACAACCCTGTAACCTTCGCCGTGAGCATCAACAAGGAGAACCTGACCCACGAGTTCATCCAGTCCAGTGGATTCGTTACGGTTTCAGTCCTTGAACAAGAGACACCCCTCACTCTGATCGGCACATTCGGGTTCAGAAGCGGCCGCGATACAGACAAGTTCGCGGAGGTGTCTCACCAACTGACCCAGGAAGGCGTCCCCTACGTGACAGAACACGTGCTCAGCTACCTCGCGGGAAAGGTTGTCGGAGAGATGGATGCTGGCAATCACACGGTATTTGTCTTCGAAGTCGACGAGGCGGAAGTTCTCGCCCAGGGAACTCCCATGACGTATGCTTACTACCACCAGGTAAAGAGAGGCACCACCCCACGGACCGCACCCGTGGCACCACAGGAGAAAGAAGTCACCAAGGAACGGAGTGATAGCATGGATAAGTACGTTTGCACCATCTGTGGTTACGTCTACGATCCGGAAGAGGGAGATCCCGACAGCGATGTCGCACCGGGAACGCCCTTCGAGAAGCTGCCCGATGATTGGATCTGTCCCATTTGCGCCGCGGGTAAGGATGCCTTCGAGAAAGAATAGCAACGAGGGGTGAGCCTGCATTGGGGCTCACCTCGTCCCTTTCTCGGGGCTATCACCCCCGCTAAACAAACATAGTTTCGAAAGGAGCAACAAGATGCAGCCGGTGCAGATTAAACCCGGCGTGTACTGGGTGGGCGCCATCGACTGGGATCTCCGTTATTTCCACGGCTACGTTACCCCGCGCGGCACCACGTACAACGCTTACCTCATCGTAGACGACAAGGTGACCCTGGTTGACACGGTCAAGCACTACAAAGGCGATGAAATGCTGGAACGGATCTCGAATGTCTGCGACCCATCAAGTATTGACTACATCGTGGCAAACCATGTTGAGATGGATCACTCCGGCAGCCTGCCGCAAATGATGGAGGTGGCCCCGAACGCGAAGGTGATCACCTCACCGCGAGGCAAAGACGGCCTGGTCCACCATCACGGCGAGTACAACTACCAGGTGGTCAAGTCCGGTGACGAGGTTTCTCTCGGCGACCGCACCCTTACCTTCGTGCACACTCCGATGGTGCACTGGCCCGACTCCATGGTCACCTACATCGGGGAGGAGCGCCTTCTTCTGCCCAACGATGCCTTCGGGCAGCACGTAGCCAGTCACGAGCGTTTCGACGACGAAATTGGCTGGGACCTTTTGCACGAGGAGGCCGCAAAATACTACGCCAACATCGTTCTCCCCTTTGGCCTGCAGGTGAAAAAAGCCCTTGATGCCCTGGCCGACCTGCCGATTGATATGATCGCCCCCAGTCACGGTGTCGTGTGGAGGCAGTTCCTGCCCGAGCTGCTCGAGGTCTACCCACGCTGGGCCAACCACGAGACCGATCAACGAGCGCTGATCGTATACGACACCATGTGGGAATCGACGACACAGCTGGCCCTGGCCCTTCAGAGAGGTCTAGAGGAAGCGGGCGTCCCAGTTACCGTCCGGACCCTGCAAAACAGCCACATGTCAGAGATCATGACGGATGTTCTCACCTCCCGCGCTCTGCTGATCGGCACCCCCACCCTGAACAATGGGATGCTCCCCACAGTGGCCGGGTTTCTGAACTACCTCAAGGGCCTGAAGCCGCAGAAGCGCCTGGGCCTGGCCTTTGGTTCATACGGCTGGAGCGGGCAGGGAGCCGGGGAAGTCCATGAGTTCATCGAGTCCATGGGGTGGGAGGCACCGATCGACTTCATCAACGTGAAGTACCGACCCACCGATGACCAGCTGCAAGAGGCCACCGCGGCAGGCCGAAAGATGGGAGAGGCCCTGTCCTTACAGAAGAACTAGATGACCGCCAGTCCCGGGGCCCGGGGCTGCGAACGTCAGGGAGGCGGACGATAGGCGCCCTAATATGACCGGGTTCGAGGAAGACCCCTTCTGCCATCAGAATCACATCTGCATCCGGGTGAGTATTTCATCGACGTCCGTGCGGATATCGGAGGGATATCCTCAAACAGCAGTCGGCCGCCTTCGACCGCCTCCTCGCTCCCATCGCCAGGGGCAATCCCGACGAGACCCAAAAGTGGCGCTGGGCTGTATGTAGGCTCTGCTTGAGCGTGGAACGGCACCGAACTGCCACCACCACGAAGGGCAGGACATCGACCGCACACCACGAAGACAATCGATACCCCGCCCAAGAGCCGTATCAACGCGCGACTAGGAGGTCAAATCTAGAACTTCTCAAACCGTTTCGATGGAGTATTGCAGATCGGGCACCGCTCCGGAATCTCTTCGAGGCCCACCCAGCCACAGACCGGGCATAGTTCTACGCTGCCATCCGGGCCATCATCCTCGTTCTGTACAGCAGCCAGCAGGCGGGAGAATATCTTGCCGTGCACTTTCTCGGCCGCATTCGCCATTTCGAAACTCTGCAGTGCTCGAGTATTGCCTTCCTCTTTTGCCTTCTCGATGAATTCCGGGTACATCACGGTGTACTCGTGATGTTCACCCTCCTTGCTTTCGACCAGATTGTCCTCGACCTCTCCAACTCCACCGGCGACATCCAGATGCTTCAGAGCGTGGATGGTCTCCGCTTCAGCAATCGCCTTGTAGATCCGTCCTATGTTGGGGAATCCCTCTTTCTCCGCCTTCCGAGCAAAGGCCAGGTACCTCCGGTTCGCCTGTGATTCACCTGCAAAAGCATCCATCAAATTGTCCTGCGTACTCATGATCAGCCTCCTTTGGGTTGGTAGAAGCGGATCTCTTTTCATACTACATAATCCCATAATAGCGGATTACGGGCCTTGATGAAAATGCCCTCCTCCTTCCCCGCCGGGGAAGCAAGGAACATGAAGGCCCCCTGCCAACCCGTCGACAAATCACGGAACCCAGCCGCACCGGGTAGGGAAGGCCCATGGAGACGTCGCCCTCGAGTCGGTCGCAGCTGTCGGCAGGACCTTGGAAACCTCACCACCACAAACACTCTAGTGGGTGTGGTCTTACGCTCAACCTCTCCGGCCCTGTCAGTGCTGGATGCAACGGAGGTCCGTAGTGGTGAGAAAAACGAGCCACCGGGAACCTTCAGATAGGCAGTGAGAGAAACCCACCTGGAAGCTAACCCCAATGGCTCACCCCGTCACATACTCCCTGGGGTACTGTAACGATTATCTAGACCTGCAACGTCAGATACCGCATGCTAACTCACTGGTACAGACGGCTCTGCTCCAGGTCAACGGCACTGGCAGGGCAGGCTGCCTCCGTGAGAGTCGATACCCCGTTCGAGGTCGTGAGGATCGATCCTCCGTCTCCAATGACCACACCACCCAGCATGATCAACTGTCCGCCAGCTACGGCCATTCGGGCCACACCTTCAACGGGATCGATTACCGTAATGTCGGCATCTGCACCCTCACCAAGGTGACCCTTTGAGGTCAGGCCAAGCATCTCCGCCGGTGCTGCAGAAACCTTTTCCGCTAACTCCTGCAGGGTTAAGGCGCCATATCGGACCAGGGCCATCCCGCGTTCAACAGCTACATTGCGTGGGTTCCCGCCACCATCGGTCGAGATGGCATCAACAATGAACTCGTCCCGGTCGTTCTTGGCCGTGGCGGTAATGAAGGTGGCCTGGGGTGAATTCACCGGGAAGCTCATCGGCAAGTCCGTGTCAACAGCCTCCCACAATTCCACACCTTCCTCGCCGCCAACGAGTACCATGTGCCCTCCCCTTTCCACGCGAACATAGCCAAATCCATCAGCGATGGCCTGCCGCAGCCCCTTAACACTGGGCTCGTAACCTTTCATCAGGAGGCAGTTGCGGGTGACATGGCTTTCGGGCACACCATCTGCGCATTTGCCGCTGGTACCATTGATCGTTCCGAGGTAAGACTCGGTCACCACCTGATCGTCCAACGCGTCCATGATGCTGACAGCCTCGAGAGCCTCCTCGGCAGGATCCTTCACCATGCCGCGGCAATAGCTGTTCAGATGGGCCACGTGCAGCCGATTATCCCCGATCAACCTGGGCACTTCTCTGACACCCTCCAGGTGACTGCCGGTGTCCGTCGTCCCGAGATGAAAGGCAACGTAGCAGCGACGGTCATTGGCGACATCAATGATCACGGCTGTAGTTTCTGGGGTCAGCGGATAATGGCCACCCACGATCTTAATGCCCAAGGAACCCTCAGCCAGTGCGCCGTCCACAAGGGTCTCAATCTCGCAACGTTGCGCATCCTGACTGCTGAGATAGCGATTGATCGGGTAAAGGGCCCCTACCGTCTGTCCAACTGAACCTTCCCTGAACCCGGGGAGAAGATCAGCCATGGCGCACCCAAAGTCAACCAGGGTTGTTACTCCAACGGCAGCTGTCATGCGATATCCAACGCCCCGCCCCCGGCCAACATGTACGTGGCTGTCAACGACGCCGGGGAAGACCACATCTCCGGACACATCGATCATCCTTCGCGCTCTCGCCCCGGAAATACTGGACTCCACGGCGGCAATCTGGCCACCAATAATCCCCACGTCCAACACGGCATCAACACCGTTCTGGGGATCCACTACCCGGCCACCACTGAGAACCAGGTCAAAACGTGTCAACGGAACCATCCCTTCAATGGTAAGATCCTGCTTGATTCGTGGTGAGAAAACCAATCCCACCTCAAAGGTACCCAATGAGAGTGCCTCACAACCAGCAGTTGCATCAACTCACCGTAATCATGCAAGTCACACTCAGCACATTGAATTTCCGGTGAGCTCACGTGGTAATCCTGGGATCCAGGAAATCCCTCAGGCCATCGCCCATGAGATTGATGCACAGTACGGTGATGAAGATTGCAGCACCAGCAGCGGTGGAAATCCAGGGGGCCCGGGTCAGGAATTGTCGGCCGCCATTGATAATGGCTCCCCAGGTGGGAGTCGGGGGAACTACACCCAGTCCGAGAAAGCTCAAACTGGATTCGGTCAGAATGGCGATGGCAATATCCAACGTTGCGCGCACAATCACCGGGGCTGCGATGTTCGGCATGACGTGGCGCCAGATTATTGCCCATGAGCTGGCACCGACAGCTCGACTCGCCTCGATGAATTCCCGTTGCTTTATCTGCAGGGTAGCCGAGTGAGCAATCCGGGCCATCCTTGATGAACGGTCCAACCCCACGGCAATCATGACATTAACCAGGCCCGGACCGAAAAAGGCCACAATCAAGATGGCAAGGAGGATCATCGGGAAACTGAGTCCAATGTCAACGATCCGCATGATCAACGACTCGATCCAACCGCCCGAGTAACCGGCTATCACTCCAATGGTAATGCCGATGACCGTACCGATGCCGACAGCCAGCAGGCCCACCTGGAGTGAGATACGCGCTCCCCATATGACTCGCGACAGGACACAGCGCCCCATGCTGTCTGTCCCGAGGAGATACCTGGAGCTGGGTGGTTCAAAACGATGGGCTATCTCGTAGTCCAGTGGATCATTGGGCGCAACCCACGGTGCGAAGATGGCCACAAGAACAATGAACATCATCACCACAGTGGCAGCAGCTGCTACCTTGTGCTTTCTTATCGTCTTTCGCAGTTGCATCTTTAAATCATCAGTCTCTCTCATATCGATGGGATCCCCGCCCCTCTCCCTGTGTACAGATGCGGTTCAGTCATAGCGGATCCGTGGATCCAGCCAAGCATAGGATAGGTCAACGAGAATATTGACCAACACCAGGATGCAGGCATAAAACATCACTGACAGCTGAACCTGGATGTAGTCACGCTCAAAAATTGAAGCAACCAGGAGCCAGCCGATGCCGCTTCGAGCAAACACCACCTCGATAATCACACTGCCCCCGAACCGCATCGCAATGCTCAGGCCCACGATGGCCATGATCGGGACCATGGCATTCCGCAAGGCATGTTTCACAATAACCACCCGTTCGGCCAGCCCTTTTGACCTTGCTGTGCGGACGTAATCCTCACCGAGGACCTCCAGTACCGATGACCGGGTCATCCTGGCTGTAATAGCTGCAGTTGGAGCACCCAGGGCAATGGAAGGTAAGGCGAGGTGTCTCAACACACTGACAAGGTTCTGCGAGTCTCCGACTCCTGTGACGGGGAACATGCCGAACCGCAGCGAGAAGATCTGAATGAGCAAAACACCCAGGTAGAAGCCTGGCACAGAGATGAAGGCGATTGAGATCGACATACTCACCATATCAAGCCAGCTATTTCGATTGAGGGCCGCCACAACTCCTGCGGGTACCCCAATGACCAGCGAGAAGATCAGTGAGGCGATCCCAAGATGGGCGGTGTACGGAAATGCCCGCATCAACTGCTGAAATACAGGCCGTCCCGTGTAGTATGAGGTGCCAAAATCCCCCCGCAGTGTGTTCCACAGATAGGTGAAGTACTGGACGTACAGCGGTCGATCCAGCCCCAGCCTCTGTCGCAGAGCATCCCCAGCCTCCGGAGAGTAATAGTCCCCCAGCAGCACCGCGACAGGATCCCCGGGGACCAACCGTATGACCAAGAATATGAGGGTAATGACACCCAGTAGGGTCAGAAAACTTATGAATAGGCGTTTGACAAGATATACTTTCATATATAGCCTCCTGGGTTACGACAGGACAAAGGTCGCCTGTCGGGCAACTAATCTGGGAAGCCACGAAGGCCGGGAGAGCGATTTCTCCCAGCATTCGTGGCACCTCATCGATTCCGGATGATGCAGGTTGCATCATCACGAGTCCGCAGTGATGGGTCGATATGCTCAGTCCTCAATCCTCAGATGGAAGGGCCGGAAAGAGGCACCCGGACCTGACTCAAAGCCCTTTACCCGTTCGTGGTGCACGGCAAAGCCGTACCTGTGCCAGAGCGGGATCTGCGGCATATCGCGCGTTAGCAGGTGCTGAAGCTCGGTCAGGATGTTCGTTCGTTCGTCACCATGGGTACGACGGGAAGCGTCAATCAGGTCGTCACCCTCGTTCCACCACGTGAAGTTGATTCCATGGGGCGGAATGGCATTGCCATGAATCAGGCTGAGGAACGGATCCGGATCTGGCCACCGGGGGTGGCTGATGATCACGAAATGGTTGTCCGGCTCAGACCGACGTTCATGCAGCGCTCCCCGCTCCAGGGGCAACACGGTGATATCGAGTCCCGCCCTATCGAATCCGGTGTTCATGAACTCCGCCATCCTGACGTAAATATGCATGCTGTAGGTGACGCCTTCCATGCTGATATCACCCGGTTCAAGGCCGACCTCGGCAAGGAGTTCCCTGGATCTGTCGGGGTCGAAATCAACGGGGCTGAAGGGACTGGTGTCGACGTTTGCCATGTGAGGGTGCAGGATGGTGGTGTCTGGACGAAGGGCGAGGCCTTCGAAAAGGACCTCGATCATGCCTTCCGTATCAATGGCATGAGCAACAGCCCAACGAACCTCGCGCCTGTCAAGCGGAGCCAGCTGGGTGTTCAGGTCCATCTTGTTAATGTGCACTTCCTCGTACTCATGGCCAACCAGGTGGTCCACAGCACTGTACTGCTGATAGATCCCAGCGTCGGCGAAAAAGGTGATATCGATCTCGCCGCCCTCCATAGCCATGGCAATTGTGGTCTCGTCAGGGATGATCCTCACTTCTATCCTGGATATATCAGGTGTACCCTTGAAGTAATCATCGAACCTCTCGTAGACCACGAGCTCACGCGGCACCCATTCATCGTATACCAGCTCGAAAGGACCGCATCCCACCGGGTTGTCGTTGTATCCGTCGGCGCCGAGATCCTCAAAGGCTGCCTTGGAAATGAGCGCCCCCCAACCTGGATGCATGACCGTCAGATTATAGGGGAATCCGCCAAAGGCGGTGTTCAGGTGGAACTCAACGGTGTAGTCGTCCACCGCCACCACGTCATCGAGCATCCAGAACTGTCCCCCATGTACCGACTCCACTGCTGGATCTATGTGGCGCCCGAAAGTAAAGACGATGTCGTCAGCCGTGAGCTCACCGTAGCCTCTCTGCCACTGAACGCCCTCGTGCAGGTAGAAGGTGTAAGTCAGGCCATCCTCTGAGATCTCCCAGTCCTTTGCAACCGATAGCTCCGGTTCATTGGTCACAGCATTGATCCTGAACAGCCCATCTGTGAAAATCCGTGAATGAACACTGTAACTGGAACCCGTCGTCCTTTCCGGAAGCATGGCATCAATGGTCTCGGTCACAGCAAAGACAATGACCTGGGGTTCTTCGTCTACCGGATCCGCCGGGTCCGCCGGGTCCTCTGCGTCCGGAGTGCAAGCCATTCCCAGCACTCCAATGACAAGCAACAGGGCCATGAGTAGAACAAACTTCTTGTTCCTGGTATTCACCATTACCTAACTCCTTTCCAAAATAGCCAGCACACTAAAATGACACATCCCTGGGCACCTGCACTGGGCAAGCATTGCCGAATCTCCCTGACATCCCGAGATGGCTGGCTCCTTAAGAGTATTAATTCTGCATCGAGATCACGAGTTCCTCTATTTTGAACCAGGATAAGTAGGTTTACAACGCTAAACAAGGGACCTATCATAGACATATTCCGCAACAGTATTCCATCTGTCTGTATGTACCGAGTGTCCTTAGTGCATTAAAGGCAAGAATAATTCAAAGGCGGCAGCCTACCGCTACCTGGTCAATCTCCATGTATGAACGTTGGGGCAAGAAGGAGTCACACGGGTTCATGCAGATCAACTCAACGCGAAGCAACATCAGCTTTGCTGTGGCCTTCCGAGCAATAAGATACTGATCCTGGACACTGTAGAGATGAATAAGCTATTTCGCCTCAATGAACACAACCATACCCCATACCAGGGCCAGCACGACACTGAATCTGAAGGTCACAAAGCCACGGGGCTCATCCGGCCGGACAGGCTAGGCCAGACCGTGTCGAACGCTTTACGAAGATGATCTGCCGGGGCAAACGCCGCACGACAATACCCTCAAGTGATGCCCCGACGCACCACCTCTACGGTATTGTGAAAGTCCTGCCAGACCCGAAGAAGGATCTCCTGGTCTGCGAAACAGCACAGGACAGCCGTGGACAGAACCGCAGCTGCTCTTGTAAGGTAAGCCTCATTGTCGGCGCCGGCCAACCGGGCAAACTCCCTGGTGTGCAGAGACACATCCTCAGAACCCAGGGAAAACTCACCCTGCACGGTGGGCACCACCTGGCTCATGTTCCCCACACCGGATGAGCCACTGATCTTTGACGGCGGAGATTCTATGGGCTCACCCACGTACTCGTAACACTCGGAAAGAAGGCCCTGCAAGGCAGAATTTATCTTGGTAGCCTGGTAGGGGAGCCGGATTTGCTTCAACTCCAGTTTCGCGCCACTGGCCATGGCTGCCCCCTCCGCGCAGCACTTGAACCTCTCTACGAGCTCGGATTGATACGTCTCATCGGCCGAGCGAACCAGGAACTCAGCCTCTGCATAGTCGGGGACCATATTGGCAGACACTCCTCCGTGGAGAATGACACCATGAATTCGAGCGTCTTCCCTAACATGCTGTCGAAGAGCATTCACATTGTTGAACGTGGCTATCAATGCATCGAGGGCGTTTATGCCTCGTTCGGGACTATCCGCAGCGTGGACAGCTCGACCACTAAAGCAGACGTAGTACTGACTCAAGGCCAGCGAACCTCCTCCCACCCCGCTGACCTCGGCGGGATGGATGCCCAAAACGGCATCAAGTTCGTCGAAAACGCCCTTCTCTGCCATGATGCATTTGCCCCCGCCCTTCTCCTCAGCGGGCGTACCGATCAGCCGCACCTCACCCCCTGAACCGACAGCATGACAGCAAAGGTAATCCTTCAACGCTAGAACGGCGCCGATGGAGGTCGCAGCGTACAGATTGTGCCCGCAGGCATGTCCAATCTCGGGAAGGGCATCATAATCTGCAACGATGGCGACGGTTGGCCCACCTTCTCCCCAACTCAACCTCGCTTCAAAAGCAGTTTCCATACCCGCGACACCCGTCTGGGCCACAAATCCATTTCTTCGCAGGAGCCCGGTCAAATAATCACACGCATAGGCTTCTTCAAAAGAAGGCTCCGGATTACCATGCAACTCCTCAGATGTCTGTAACATGATTGGTAGAATTTCGTGCACTCTTTTACTCATTTCCGGGAACAGTTCTCGGACCAGATCTTTCATAGTAGCGCCTCCATAATGGGAACTGGTAACGATACAGCTTAGGGCCCGCTGGATCTCCGTATCCTGTCATCTCTTTGCGCTTCAATTGCTTCTAATCAGGGTTCGCATATCCTGCCGTACATACTACATCACCCGTCACAACTCCCAAGGGACACTGGATGAATTCAAGCATACAACCAGTATTGCATAACGACAACCCTCGACGTGCTGATATATGCCATCCCCCACGCTCTAGAGCCGTAATATTGACAGGATACAACGTTCTAGATGCCGCAAGTAGGTCCCAGGGAACGATAAGTCCTCGATGTGACGCAGTGGAGGCGTGCAGAGAGCCAAAGTCCTTTTCAGCCCCCCAAAAGGCCATGGCCACAAAATCCACAAATCCACAGTCAAAATTTGACGACACGATTCACCTGAAACGCTGCCCATCACTTCCTGCACTCGCATCCACAAACGACTCATAGAGAGGGATGTAGATGAGTCGTTTGACCTGATGTGAGTCCCAGTTGAGATCCACTCGCAGGAAGGATTCGCCATGAGGACCATCGAAGGTGTTCTTCGAACAACGCAACATGCGTTGGCCTCTCCTTTGGGGACAACGTCCCTGGCGAAGGTCATCAGAGGCCAGGCCCAGGACCCGCATTGAAGGAAGCCGTTGAAACAGATCGCGGTCAAAATGGGATTGGAGGTCTGACTGAGTTATGAGCATTTTAATCAAAAACGGAACCATCGTCACAAGTGTAAGCGAGTACCAGGCCGATATACTCGTTGAAGGAGAGAAGATCGCTGCGATTGGCAGAAACCTGGACGGGCGTGCACGTGAAACGGTCGATGCGTCAGGGAAGTACATTCTCCCAGGAGGTGTCGATAACCACAGCCACTTTGCGTTGCCCTTCGGAGGAACCTGGACCCGGGGCTTCGAGACCACACCTGCCGCAATCGTGGGTGGCACAACCACCGTTGTGGACTTCGCTCCACAGCCTGAAGGTCTGAGTATCCGGGAAGCCGTGTCCAAGCACTCCGAGGAGCGCGCCGAGGGAACCTCCGTGGTGGACTTCGCCTTTCACGGCATGGTTATGGACGCCAACGACAGCCTCTTTGAGGAAATCCCCTCCCTCGCAGAGGCAGGCATACCCACGGTGAAACTCTTCATGGCCTACAAGGGCACCCCCTTTATGGTGGATGACGGGATCCTATTCAGGGCTCTTGAAACCTCGAAGAAGGCGGGCGTGACCATCATGGTTCACGCTGAAAACGGAGACCTCATCGATGTCCTGCAAAAACAGTGCGTTGAGAAGGGCCAGGTCGAACCCAAGTACCACGCAGTCTCGAGGCCTCCCACCGTGGAGACCGAGGCCACGGCCCGCGCGGTGGGAATCGCCGCCCTGGCCGATGCGCCGATCTTCGTCGTCCACGTCAGCTGCAAGGGAGCCATGGAGGCTGTGCGTGATGCCTACCAGGCCGGAGTGGCAGCATACGGTGAGACCTGTCCTCACTACCTCACCCTGGGCGTGGACAACCTTTCCAGGCCAAATTTCGAAGGTGCCAAGTATGTCTGCTCTCCGGCCCTGCGTTCCCCCGACCATCATGAGGCGCTGTGGCAGGCCCTTGACCGCGGATGGCTCCAGGTCGTCGGCTCCGATCACTGTGGGTTTAACTGGAAGGAACAGAAGCACCTGGGCGTCGATGATTTCACCAAGATCCCCAATGGTGCTCCCAGTGTCCAGTACCGCCTGAACATCCTGTGGACCTACGGAGTCAGAAGGGGCAAGATCAGCCGCCAGAAGCTGGTCGACGTCTACTCGACCGCTCCGGCCAAGTTGAACGGGCTGTTCCCAAGGAAAGGTGACATCGCTCCAGGCTCGGACGCTGACCTGGTGATTTTTGACGACACCTACGAGGGAGTCATCAGCGTCGAAGACAGTCTTGAGGGCGTCGACTACTGTGCCTTCGAGGGCATGGAACAGAAGGGACGCGTGGAGAAGATCTTCCTGCGCGGAAAACTCTCCGTCGATGACGGACGCTTTGCTGGCGAGAAGGGCCAGGGTCGTCTCCTCAAGGGAGAACCCTTCGGTTCTGCCTACCAGGGAGTGTGAGTAGCCGGCCAACACGATCCCACAGAGGAAAGACTCCTCGTGGAAGGGAGGACACCGTCCGTGCATCCAGATCAGCTCACCGGGATGATAGACAGGATCAACTCCTTCAACGCAACCCCAGGGCGTGGGATCACCCGCCTCACCTTCACGCCTCAATACGAGGCAGCCAGAAGATACCTGGTGGAAGAGATGGAGGCCCTCGGCCTCACGGTGTACGTTGATGACATCGGCAATCTCTTCGGTAGCCTGAAGGGGTCCGATCCCAACCTGCCGGCTGTTATGGCCGGATCCCACATCGACACGGTGAATCATGGAGGACGATACGATGGTGTCGTGGGTACGGTGGCAGCGGTTGAAAGCGCGAGGCGGATGATCAGGGAGGGAATCAAACCCCGAAATCCCTTCATCGTGGCCGTGTTCGCAGAAGAGGAAGGCTCCCGCTTTGGCCAGGTCATGGCTGGGAGCAGGGCCCTCACGGGACTGCTGGACCGACAGACCCTGTACACCCTCACAGACAGCGACGGCACGCCATACAGCGAGGCCCTGGATAGCGCCAACCTGAAGAATATAAACCGATGCCCTTCACCGGCCAATATCAAGTGCATGCTTGAAGCCCACATTGAACAGAGCGTCGTACTGGAACAACGGTCTAAGGTCCTGGGCATCGTCCAGTCTATCGCCGGCATCCAGCAAGCGACGGTGACCATAGAGGGGACGGCAAATCACGCCGGTGCAACACCCATGGCTATGCGCTCGGATGCCCTGGCGGCGGCAGCAGAGATGATCACTGCCATCGAGGACGTGGGCAGCCGCCGCGCTGGCCCCTCCACGGTGGCCACCGTTGGTAACATCGACTGCGAACCCAACGTGAGCAACGTCATCTCGGGGCTGTGCCGCTTCAGCCTTGATGTCAGGGACAGTGACGCTGAGATTCTGACCGATGCGGTCTCAGGGATTCGATCCCTGTGTTCAGACATCAGCGAGAGACGGGGTGTGGAGGTTACATTCACCGAGAAGCCGCGCACCGAACCGGTGACCCTCTCCCGTAGCATCGGACAGATCTTCGAAGAATCTGCCCGGAAAAGGAATCTACCCTACATGTGGATGCCAAGCGGAGCCGTCCACGATGCGGCAGTCATGGCCCAGGTCACGGAGGTCGGCATGCTTTTCGTCCCCAGTCGAAAGGGCAGGAGCCATGTCCCGGAGGAATTCACCGCTGAGGAAGACATCCTTGCCGGAGTGGAAGTTTTTTCTGATGCCGTAATCTCGCTGTGCGGTGGCTCCTGACCCGATGCCTGCAGAGGCCCGGGACGCAGCAAACCAACTGTGGCGAGGAGTGCAAAAATGCTTGACTACATCATAGCAAACGGACGTATCGTAGATGGTACCGGAAACAGATGGTACAGGGCCGACCTTGGGGTCCTGGGTGACAGGATCGCCGTCATCGGCAAAGGCCTTGACCCGGAGGCCCGGCGGACCATCGACGCATCCGGCATGGTCGTCTCTCCCGGGTTCATCGATATGCACAGCCACTCGGACCTGATGCTCCTGGTGGACAGTGACTGCAGCCAGAAGGTGTACCAGGGAGTGACAACAGAGCTCGTCGGCCAGGACGGGATATCCGTAGCCCCGGTTCGCGATGAGATGAAAGACAGCCTGCGGCGCCAGGTCGCGGGCCTGCTGGGCAACCCCGATGTGCAATGGGATTGGAACAGCCTCGGGGAATACCTCGAGTGTGTCGAGAAGAGGCACACAAGCACGAATGTGATCACCCTCGTACCTTACGGGCAGATCCGGCAAAGCATCATGGGAGATGCCGACCGGGCACCTGGCGCCGGAGAGTTGGCCTCCATGAAGGCCCTGGCCGATGAATCGATCCGGGAAGGAGCCGTTGGGGTTTCCATCGGTCTGATCTACCCTCCGTGTGTCTACGCCACCGGGGAGGAGATCGCCGCCGTGCTGGAGGGAGTGGCCAGGAAAGGCGCTTTCCTCGTTTCCCACATCAGAAACGAAAGCGACCACCTGCTGGATGCCATTGAGGAGGTCCTCACCATCAGCAGGAACGCGGAATCTGCCCTGCACATATCCCACCTCAAGGCCGCCGGGAAATCCAACTGGAGCAAAACGGAAGCCCTCCTGGAGAGACTGGATCAGGCTACCGCCAACGGCCAGGAGATCAGCTTTGATCAGTACCCCTATGTCGCTGCAAGCACCATGTTCGGAGCCGTATTTCCGCCCTGGTCCCATGCAGGCGGACCCGATGCGCTACTGGCCCGTCTTGAGGATGCCCAAACCCGGGAGAGGATCATGGCAGAGATGAACCACCCCGATCCCGCTCCATGGGAAAACTGGGTCCGGTCCTGCGGCTGGGACAACATCATTGTGACCTCGGTCGAAAGTGAGGCCAACGAGGAGATCGAGGGCATGACGGTAGAGGAGATTGCCGAAAAGCGCGGTGTCTCCCCCGCCGAAGCCGCCTGTGACCTGATGATCGAAGAGGATACCGCCGTATCCATGGTCATGTTCTGGGGTGAGGAAGAGGGCGTCCAGAAGGTCCTGCAGCACCCAGCCCACACCGTCGGCAGTGACGGCCTCCTGGGTGGGAAGCCCCACCCCCGTGTCTACGGAACCTTCCCGCGGGTACTGGGACACTATGTCCGCGACCGGGGCGTCCTCCCACTGGAAGATGCGATCCGGAGGATGACTTCCTTCCCCGCTCAACGGCTCGGCCTGCAGGACCGCGGCATCCTGAAGGCGGGAATGTACGCTGACATCACCGTCTTCGACCCGGAGACGATCCGCGACCGGGCGACCTTCCTGGAACCCAGGCAGTATCCTGACGGAGTGAACTACGTACTTGCCAACGGGCAGATCATCATTGACCAGGGCCGGCACACGGGCAACAGGCCGGGCAGGGTCCTGAGGAAATAGCGTTGAGACATGGGTTCAAGGGCGGTCGCGATTCGGGTGACCGCCCTCCTGGCTCCCACGCCCTTCCCACAATCAGATCGTTCGCAAGTCGGCACCGCTTGCAACCCCTGGTCGGCCCCGGAGGCGGATGGCGTGTGTGATCGCATGCGCCGGTCTGAACACGGGCACTTCCGAACCTGGAATTGCGTGGCGCACCGGGATCCACTGTAGACGGACAAGATCCAACTGAGGCACCCATGGGCACCTGCCACTGTTGACACCTGGAAGAACATCGAATACAGTCAACTCAGATAATTCTATATTCCATACCCCATGGGGGAGCTCGCGAGCGCGGGCTGAGAGCGCAGCGCTATGAAGCTGCCAAACCCCCTGAACCTGAGTGCGTCCCTTCGGACGGCGCCACTGGGTAATTCCAGCGGAGGAAAGTGGGAGTGAAGTCTGCCCCGGTTTCCTCTCGGAACCGGGGTTCTGCTTTGTGAGGAGGTATAGATATGCAGACAAGGAAATCGATCCGTGCTCTTGCGATCGGGGGAATGCTGGTGGCTCTCGGCACGCTGTCCGCACACATTATCTACTTTCCGGTGGGCGTTGCCAGGGCGTTTCCGGTCCAACACGCTATCAATGTCATTGCAGCAGTGCTGCTTGGCCCGGTGCCCACAGTCCTTGTGGCCACCGCGATTGCCGTCCTCCGCAACCTTTTGGGTGTGGGCACCTTGCTGGCGTTCCCCGGCGGCATGATCGGCGCCCTGGTCGCTGGCCTTGCCTACCGTGCCCACCGTCGCCCCTACGTGGCGGCGCTGGGAGAGGTCCTGGGCACAGGCCTGCTGGGAGCCATGGTCTCGTTCCCGGTGGCCCGGTTGCTGATGGGCAGCGAGGCGGGAGCGCTATTTTTCATCGTACCGTTCACCGTCAGCTCCATCTCTGGGGCACTGCTGGCACTGGGAATGCTAAAGGTTTTACCCGTCTTTCAGTCCACCGTTGGGAGTGAACGAGAGTGAAGAAGATCCTGATAATTGCCGGGTCTGATTCTGGTGCGGGCGCGGGCATCCAGGCTGACATCCGCACCGTGACCGCCTTTGGTGCCTACGCGACCACGGCCATCACTGCGGTCACAGCGCAAAATACCTCTGGGGTACGTGGCGTCGAGAACATCTCACCCGACATGATCGGTATGCAAGTGGATGCGGTACTTGAGGATATGGGTGCTGACACAGTCAAGACAGGCATGCTGTCAACGGCGGCAGCGGTGAAGACAGTGGCGGCCGCCCTGGCGCGGCACGGAGCCCACCCCATTGTTGTCGATCCGGTGATGGTGTCGGAGTCAGGCCACAGCCTCCTGGACCCGGATGCAGTCGACGCACTTACCGGCGACCTGTTCTCCCTGGCGGCCCTTGTGACTCCCAACCTGGCCGAGGCAGCCGTCCTGGTGGGACGACCCGTGGCAACGGTAGACGAAATGAAGCAGGCGGCGAGGGACATCCTGGATCTGGGTCCCACCGCAGTGCTGGTCAAGGGGGGCCATCTAGAGGGTGATCCCGTGGATGTGCTTCTGGACGATGATGGGTACCTGACCCTGACCACCGACCGTGTCCCTGGCAACGGGAGTCACGGAACCGGATGCACCTTCGCTTCGGCCATCGCCTCGCTGCTGGCCCTGGGCTGGAACCTGCGCGAGGCCGTGATCGAGGCCAAGGCGTTTCTCACCGATGCCATCCGCCAGGGGTGGCGGGCCGGGGCGGGCGTGGGACAGCCCGACCAGATGTACGGGTTCAAACCGACCTACAGGAGGGAGTCCTCGATCCGTGTGGTGCGATCACCTTGAAGATGCCCTCGAACGGCTCCGCCAGGAACGACCCCTGGTTCACCATGTCACCAACCTGGTGACCATGGAGATACAGGCCAACGCCTGTCTCGCCCTGGGAGCCCGGCCGATAATGGCCCTGGACCCAGGGGAGGTTGAGGACGTGGTCTCCCTGGCATCGGCGGTTGTCGTTAACCTGGGCACTCCATCGGAGGAGAGGATCCGGGCGGCTGCCCTTGCCATGTCACGAGCGAGGAGGCTAGGCAAACCGGTGGTTCTGGACCCTGTGGGAGCGTCCATGACGCCTCTCAGATCCCGGGCGCTGTCGCAGGTCCTGGCCGAGGGAACGCCTGCGGTTGTCAGGGGAAACGCCTCGGAGATCCTGGCACTGGCCGGGGGCAACCCACCGGTGGGCGTCGACGCTGTGGATGGGTTTGAGCATGCGTGCCGCCTGGCCCCTGAGCTGGCCAGGCAGATGGGAGCGGTGATAGCTGTAACGGGTGCTCGCGACGCGGTCACGGATGGTAGCCGGACGGCGTTAATCACTGGGGGTGTGGCCGCCATGGCGAGGATCACCGGTACAGGATGTGCCGCATCATCCCTCATCGGCTGCTTCCTTGCTGCCAGATCCGAGCCGTTTGCAGCTGCCGTATGGGGTCTGGCCGTGATAGGTGCCGCGGCTTCCGGAGGACCGGATGCCCCAGGATCGTTGAGGTCGCACCTGATGGACAACCTATACCGTATGGATGCTGACCAGGTGCGCAGGAAGGTGGAGGTCGACCTATGGGAAACATAAGATCGTGGGGGCTGTACGCGATCGTGGGCCAGTGGGTCACAAATCCAGGAGGCATGGATCGGGTTAGGCTTGTCTTGCAGGGTGGGGCCTCGACCGTGCAGCTCCGGGTCAAGGACATGAGCACCCGGGACATGGTGGCGCTGGCTATCGCCCTGGACAAGATCGTACGGCAGTACGATGCCAGGTTCATCGTCAACGACCGCCTTGACGTTGCTCTTGCCGCTGGTGCCGATGGCGTGCACCTGGGCGAAACCGATCTGCCGGTGCACATGGCCCGGGCTGTAGGTGGGCCAGGTCTGCTTATCGGTGCCTCGACTGGCAACCCCTGTGCCGCGCGGCACCTGGAGACAGAAGGGGCTGACTACCTGGGCGTTGGTCCCGTGTTCCCCACGATCAGCAAGCCCGACACCCGACCCGTCATTGGAATTCAGGGCCTGAAACGCGTGGTGGATGCAGCAGGGATTCCCGTGGTGGCCATCGGCGGGATAGATCAGGCAAACATTGAGGACGTCGTGCGGGCCGGCGCCGCGGGAGCGGCAGTTATCTCGGCGCTGTTTGACAACGCCGATCCCGGCAGCGCAAGTGCGAGCCTGGCGCGACATTTCGGAGAGCAGCTGGGATGAGTTTCTCACCTACATAGTAGACTCGACAGAGTGTGACCGAAGGGAGATCCAAGACATGTTGAGCACAACCACGATCCTCGTGGCCACTGGGCTGACGGCAGCCCTCTTTGCAGTTCTGGGGCTCAGCCTGGTAGGTACCCGGGGTGTAACTCTGGGCGAGTTTCTGACTGCTCGACGCAGCATGAGCTCCTGGGCTATGCCCGCCACGGTGAGTGCCTCCTTTTTCGGTATATGGATACTGTTCACTCCGGCGGAGGCCGGGGTTCTGGGAGGACCTGCGGCTCTGGTCGGTTACGGCCTGGGAGCTTCGGTTCTTTACGCGGCCTTCTATGCTCTCGGTCCAAGACTTCGAGCTCTCCTCCCGGAGGGCCGATCCCTGACTGACTTTGCCTGGAACCAGTACGGACGTTGGACCCACGCCTTTACCCTGCTGGCTTCAATCTTCTACATGTTCATCCACCTGGCAGCCGAACTGACTGCCATCGGCCTGCTGGCCAGCCTTATTGCTGACGTTTCACCGGCGGTGGCGGCGGGGGTGGTAGCGGCTGGCA
>PXCI01000026.1 GCA_003566675.1 Clostridia bacterium | reverse complement strand
TTCTTGAGGCGACGGGCGGATTCGAACCGCCGAATAAGGGTTTTGCAGACCCCTGCCTTACCACTTGGCTACGTCGCCGCTCGTGAGCGGGAAACGGGATTCGAACCCGCGACCCTCTGCATGGCAAGCAGATGCTCTACCACTGAGCTATTCCCGCACATGTGCCGCAGGGCGGAATTGAACCGCCGACACGGGGATTTTCAGTCCCCTGCTCTACCGACTGAGCTACCGCGGCAGATTGGTGGGCGAGACAGGGATTGAACCTGTGACCCCCTGCTTGTAAGGCAGGTGCTCGTTCCGCTGAGCTACTCGCCCCCGACACCTTCATAGTATATAGAAACCACAGTACTCAGTCAATTGTGCGTCTCCATATGAGGTCACCGACCTGCACCTAGCAAAAGCCAGAGACAACAATGTAACACTGCCGGACAGAAGATGTCAACCTGCGAATGCCTACCCGGCGGGGTGTTTGGGAGTCTTGCTCAAATCCATTTCTCTGAACTCAATGTATTTTCAGATAATCGGAGGCACCCGAAGCATCTTCTTCTTTGCCCTTGCCAAGCTGAACCAGGTATCGTGCGCGAAGGTTCTGGGCCTCGGGTGTCAGCCACGAAAACAAAACCGGCATCATCCCCAGACCAAAGGAGTCTGCAGTCGGATAGATATTTTCTTTGGGCCGTCGTGGATCCACGGTGTCCTAACCTCCTGTACGCGTATTTGCTCCTAGGCTTCCTCTCCTCCGCCCCTGTCATTCGCATACCCGACACACGTTCATTCTCATTGCTCAGACCAAAGATCCAACCCCAGTTTCTCATCCCTCTCTCGCACCAGTGGTGAGCCGGAGAACTCGGCAACGCAGAATTCAAGGACCACCACTCGATTACCCGGCACAACGTGCCCCCCATAGACTCGGCCCCTCCGGTCGACGACACCCATGTGCAGGTGCAGGACAGACTTCAAATCTTTCTGTGAGACATTACCGGTGCAGGTGATAATCTCCAGTGGGCCATCCAAGGTTATCTGGGGCTCGCCCCGGGGCGACCGAAAGGCACTGCAATCCAGAGTGCCCACCGCCCAAACGTATCCCGACAGGATCTCCACGGCGTGCACCCTCTGCACGAGACCATGAAGGAGATCCTCACCCTGAACCAGTCTTCCCATGTGAAATTGCTCGATCTTGTAGCCTCGCATAGACACCTTCCTCAGAGATACCGCTCTCTAAGTAAGGCTTGTCATAAAGACGCCCATCCATACTTCCAGATGAGACCGCACGGGGGAATAGAATGATCATGCAGGGCACAACACAGGAGAACATCTCAAGCCAACCGGAGTAAGGGAATCCGCAAGACCCGCAACTATCGGTTACCTCGTGAAGTAAATAACCTTGCCACAGGTCCCGCGGACGATACTATTATAACCATTGGTACGGCAATTATGTTATTCATCTCCAATGGATGGAGCAATCACACGGCCTTAACTTCTTTGACTTCGGGAATCTCCTGCTTCAGCACTCGCTCAACGCCGTTGGCCAGGGTCATCGAAGCCATCGGGCAACCCACACATGCGCCCGTGAGACGCACAGAGACAATGCCCTCATCGTCGTCAACGTCCACGAGCTCGATACCGCCACCATCCGCCTGCAGCGCGACCTTGATCTTTTCCAGAACTTCCTCTACTTTCTCTCTCATTTGCCAATCCACCCCCTAGTCGTTGTCCAGGTAGATTATATTGGAGAATGAGCATTGCGTCCAGCGATCGGGGGAAAAATAATACTCATCGCCCTGACACCTTCAGCATACACGTAATTGTTTGGTATCATTCAAAGTAGATAGGAGGGGTTTTATTGCCAGAGCAAATTACCCTCAGCGTGATAAAAGCTGACGTGGGTGGACATGTGGGGCACACCGTTGTCCATCCTGATCTACTCGAGTGCGCCTATGAGGAATTGGCCGACTCTGATCTGTTGGAAGACTTCTACGTAACATACGTGGGCGATGACCTGGAACTGATCATGACCCACAGGCGTGGTACGGACGACGAGGCCATACACCAGTTGGCCTGGAATGCCTTCGCTGCAGCAACCGAGGTAGCCAAGGAGCTGAAGCTCTATGGTGCCGGCCAGGATCTCCTCACGGACGCCTTCAGCGGGAACATCAAGGGCCTCGGCCCAGGCGTGGCCGAAATGCAGATCGTCGAACGACCGAGCGAACCCGTCATCGTGTTGATGGCCGACAAAACGGAACCGGGAGCATGGAACCTACCGCTGTACAAGATCTTCGCCGACCCCTTTAACACCGCAGGGCTGGTGGTTGATCCCAGCATGCACGATGGCTTCATCTTCGAGGTCTACGACCTGATCGAGGGCAAAAAGATCGATTTCTCGATGCCAGAGGATCTGTACGACATGCTGGTGTTCATCGGCGCCCCAGCTCGATTCGTGATCAACTCCATCTGTCGCAAGGGCCCCGACGGAGGCAAGGGCGATATCGCCGTTGCGGCAAGCACCCAGCGCCTGAGCCTGGCTGCGGGCCGGTATGTGGGCAAGGATGACCCGGTGTGCATCGTCAGGTGCCAGAGCGGGTTCCCCGCCGTAGGCGAGGTTTTGGAGGGCTTTGCGCATCCTCACCTCGTCGGTGGATGGATGCGCGGCTCCCATAACGGACCGCTGATGCCCGTCAGCAACGAAGACAGCCGTCCCACCCGCTTCGATGGGCCTCCCAGGGTCATCGCCCTGGGATTCCAGCTCGCCCATGGTCAACTGGTGGGTCCCCAGGACATGTTTGATGATATCGCCTTTGACGAGGCACGACGCGAGGCCAACCAGGTCGCAAACTACCTCCGAACCATGGGTCCCTTCGAGCCCCACCGCCTTCCGCTGGATGAGATGGAATACACCCCCCTGCCGCAGGTCGTGGAAAAGCTCAGCGATCGGTTTGTGCCCATAGACGAGGACGCGTAACGACCATAAAAGATGCGGGAGGGACAGGATCCATCACCCTGTCCCTCCCGGGAAACTGCTCGACATTGCATATATGCCTCAGTTATCGGCCACCCCGAGGGACATCTCCTCCTGAACAGAGTTGAGGAATTGCTGATCATCGGTGAAACGCTGCGCCTGCATCATGGTCTCCCGTATGGTGTTCTTCCTTTGCTCCTCATCGATGCGAAAGGTGCTGGCCGCCTCGATGAAATGATCCGGACCGAGGCTATCTGCCCCTGTGTCAAAGGCAACGCGCTTGGTGCGCAAGACCAGCTCCTCCAACTCAGCGCAGGAAAAGTGCTGGGTGCGCGGGACGATCTCCTTGCGGAGAAATTCCAGGATCTCATCGCAATCCATGGCAAGGGGAACTTCTCGTTCCTTCCCACCCGGTACCATCCCGAGATGTACCGCAAGGATCTCCTCCCTGGCCTCCTTCCCCGGATACAAAAAGGGGATCTTGTAGTCGAAACGCCCCGTCCGAAGGAAAGCCTCATCCAATTGGTCGGGAACATTCGTGGTGCCTATGATAATGGCCTGTCTGCCGGGTTCGCCCAGCCACTCGAGGAACTGTGAGAAGACCCTCTTGCTCTCTTCGCCCGCCGAATCACCTTGCCCAGATGACCGCTTGCCAAACCGATCGATCTCATCCACAAACACGATCGCCGGTGACATCTTCTCGGCCATGCGGATCGCACTCTTCATCCTCTGACCCGATTCACCAAACCACTTGGAGTAGATGTTCTCGGTCAGGAGACGTAGAAAAGGCAACTGGATCTCACTGGCCAGGGCATTGGCAAACAAACTCTTGCCGGTCCCTGGCGGCCCGAAAAACAAGATACCCTTCGGAAGAGGTAGGGAGAACTTCGACGCCCTTTCACTGTCCTCCAATACCTTGATAATGTACTTGATGATGAAATCTTTGACAGCCTGGTACCCGCCAATGTCGCTGAAACTGTAGTAGGGATCCCTGATCTCAAGGGTCCCGGACTTCTTCACCAGATCTGATTTGAGCGACTTGACTTTGCCAACATCAAAATACTGCTGTGAGAAGTAGGATTCCAGCATGATGCTCTCGAGTTGATGAAGATTCAGACCTGCAGTGGCCAATACCAGCTCGGCCAGCTTCTGCAAGGACAGATCCGTCTCCAACTCCTGGGCAATGGTGGCGATCACATGCCGCCTTTCCTTCCGGCTGGCAGGATCCACGGTTAGAATGACAACGAGCTCCCGGGTGAACTCATCCAGGAGTGAACTGGCATCGTCAGTCTGAAGGAAGATCGTCGAACCCTGGGTGATGAGTTCGCTATCGGTGGCCCAGGATCGCAGAGCAGACTGCAGACCCGTCTCCCACTCCCGGTTCTCCGACAGATTCTGGATAATGAACAGGGTCTTATCCTTCTGCAACTTGTCATCCACTTCCTTCAGAACAGCCTTTACATGCGCCAGCTGTCGGGCGTTGTCGTCACCCGAGACACGGCGCCCGAGGGGAGTATCCGGAACGTTCCTTCGGTATTCACTGGTGACGAGCTGCCCCTCCTGTTCCGTGAGCCGCACAAGACCTCTCCACTGATCGTATACGAGAACGGTGTCGTAATCGGTGCAGGAAGAGTCGGTGAGAACAAAGCGCTTCAGCTGCTCCAGGCGCTTCGGATCGGTCGTCTCGAACAAAATAACAGGAGAATAATTGCTGCGACGCTTCAGAAAACCCTGCTTAATCCACCCATCATCCAAGCCTTCAATTTCTGGGGATTTCACGTACTGGCAACCTCCCTTCAGAATTTGTTCATCCACACGGGGACGAGGACACGACCTCAGCTTTCACCCCCAGCCGTCTCAGCCGCTGCACGACGCGCTTGGCCTCGCCCTCCGAATAGGCCTCATAGATCTGCAGGGTCCCATCGGGAGCAATAACAATTTCCAACAGGCTGGACTCGGTCCCGTCCAGAGCCTCCAATAATCTCTCGGGCAGGGAATGATCCGCCGTGGTCAGAGTGTCCCCCTCCCCCCAGATCTCACTTCTCCGTGGTAACCCTGGTGGCATCCTTTTCATCCAGACCCAGTTCAGCCTCGATCTGTCCGCCGGGTTTGCGCAGGGTCTCCACTACACTGGTCCTAATTCCAAAACCAGCGAGGGCCTTCTGGATGCGCTCTGCCTCGTCAAAACAGTCCTCGCCAGCAAAGCCGATGAACTCCATTTTCATCTTTCCCTCAGGATCTACCGCAATCTCAATCTTCTGGGACATTACAGCACACCCCGCACCATGACCTGTTTACGGCCGGAAGCAGCTTCTTCGTCAGCGTACTCCTCGAATTCCACCTGGTACCGCATATCCTGCAAAGCTTTTGAGACTGCCAGAGATGTGAAGGTCTGCATCACCCGATCCTTGAGGTTGTTGATAATCTCTTCCTTGACTCCATAGGCATCGTAAACGAAGGAGACCTTGCCAGTATCCTCGTCCACATCTACGCCAAGACCGTATCGAAACCTGGGCACAATCAGCGAAAAGGTGCACTTCCGCTGATGTCCGTAGTAATTGGTGATCGAATCACTGACATACCCGTCGTGTTCCTCTGCCACAGCAGCCAGTGCCTCGCGAAACAGCTGCCACGACCTGTCTGTCTCCGCAGCCCGCTGTCCCTTAACGGGGTTCAGTTGAAGATCGGTGGCATACGTGCTGATGTGACTCATTATTTTGGTCTGACCGGCGACGCTCCATCGCCGTCAGATACCGTCACCCCCTGAGTTGAGTATTTATTTGATCATCCATCACCGCAGTTCAATCTTCCTATCCAGCGATAGATCTCGTTCCTGCATATAGGTCCTGATCTGGTGGTCCAGTTTGTGGATCTCGGCATCAATCTCAGATTTCCGAGCCTGGCTCTCTTCCAGACCTTCCTTGAGATCCTGCAACTTCTTATTGGGCTCCTCCATCATCCGCCGCAAATGTTCCAGTTCCAATAGTGCCAGGTTGACCCGCAGAACCTCTTCGCGATCCCTCTCGCTGTCGCTATCGAGTTGCTCCTGTAGCGTTCGTTTCTTCTCACTGATCTCATCCAGAGAAAGTCTGGATAGACCCTCGGTCCAGCTCTCGACTCGCATGGTCCGGATACGCTCCATCCCCGAACCACTTTGCCAGCGATGTATCTCATTGCTGAGTTTCCTCTGGCGGAACAAATCCTCATCGTGTTCGCGCTCAAGATGTTTCTTCTTCCGCTCGAGACTGTCGATGCGCCACGTCAGGCGGTCGACCTCATCCTGCAAGTCCTGCATGCGCCTGCGCATGACCCCCACCTCAGAATCCGCGTCAGACTGCTTCAATCGGTGCCACGTTTCCACGGTTATCAACGAAAGCACCGAGAATGCAGGTAGCGCGACCAGCAAGGAGAAGCTGACGTGATAGTACCAGGCCAGCTCTGCCAGGCCAAAGCCCAAAACCGCCCCTAAAATCAGACAGGCGATCGCCTCAGCACTGAGAATCGCAATCGATTTGCGGGTGTGGTGGTATCGCGTGACAACGTAATCCACAGCCAGATACGCCCCGAGGAGTATAACGCTGACACCCACCACAATAATTACCATAGTCTAAGCCTCCCGGATCTGTCCTCTGATGTGGTATCTCAATTATACCATTTAACGGCCCTCAGCTGCAGGTCGAAGGGCCCGATTTGAGATCCCGTCAACCTACTTTCGTTAATGTACCCCCACAGGCTCTCTCTAAAACGCGAATCTGAGAGATATCCGATTCCGGTGTCCGAAAGGGAGCATGGTAATGGTTGCAGATCATTACAGGCCTTCATTTTATAGTATTCGATAACAGAGATCACTTCTCCCCTGTGTTATGCTGGATTTTTTTCAGATCCGTACTGAAGCGTCTCAGCATGGGAGTAAGCGCAGTCACCATAAAGTAGGCGTTAAGTAATGCTAACACAGATGGCTCTGGAGCCTCGGTTGTCACTGAATCCAATCCCCGAGCGCCCTTTGAACCTCGAATCTCACCCTTGGATCCTCGTCGCACGCGAACAGATCCGCCAGTCTCCCTCGCAGGTCCCGCGGTAGACGCTCCCCTATCCTGGCTGCAATCTCACCCATCGCCCAGGCAATGTGCCCCCGAATGATCGGGCTGGGATCACACAGATGTTGCGCCAACAACGTCACCAGCTCCCTTTCATCCGTGTTGGCCAGCGCAAGAATCGCATTGCGTCGAAACGTTCGACGGCCCCTCCACCCGGCACTCTTCGCACCCCACGTCACGTCAAACTCGGACTGCGACATCTGCAAAATGGACAGCGGATCGCAGTTCCGATCCAGTTCATCGGGAGCGAAGGCCACCACTCCTCTTTCAGCCTCTCCATTGGCGGGACAGGCCTCCTGGCAGTTGTCGCAGCCGAAGAGTCGGCCCTGAAAAGATCTTCTCAATGAAACCGCGAGGAAACCCCGTCTCTGGGTGAGATAGGACAGGCACCGATGGTGGTTGATGCGGTGGGGTGCGAACAGTGCGCCCGTCGGACAGGCGCTGACACACTTGGAACACTGGAGACATCCAGAATCTGACGTCGACTGCGAGTCCCCAGTACTCGGACTGATGGCCACATCGGTGACAGCGGCTCCCAGGAAGACCCACGAACCGAAGGGTGGGACGAAGATGGATCCATTGGACCCCAAGTACCCAAGTCCTGACTCCACGGCAAGGGCCCTTTCCTCCAGGGGGCCAGAGTCCGCCTGGATATGGGCGCGCGAGGCAGCTTCCTTCCCCACCAGGCGATCCAGGACATCCCGCACGAGGCCCTGGACCACGTCATGATAGTCGGCACCCCAGGAGCTCCGGGACGTCAATGCCTGCCCCTGCCTCTTCATGGGGTGCCAGTACGGAACAGCGACGGTGAGTACGCTCCTGGCTCCATCGAGGACGGCCCCTGGATCGTACCGCTGTTCTGCAGAGAAGGGCACAAAGGGCGGCCCCCACCCCAGTCGCTGCCTCCATCTGAACCTCTCTCTGGCCGACACCAGGGGATCGGCCGACATCACCGTCCACCTCACCCTGTCAAAGTCCTTCAATCTTCTCAGCCACCTTCCGGATCCAGCACCGAGACGATCTCCACATTCGCCGTTTGGGGGAACATGTCCACCGGAACCACGCGGTGCATCTTCCATCCTCCGCCAACAAGATGCCGAACGTCTCGGGCCCAGGTTCCGAAGTCGCACGAAACATACATGATCCTCCGCACATCCAGGTTGGCCACCTCATTAAGGAGTTCCGGCGAGCAACCGGCTCGCGGCGGATCCATCACCAGCACGGCGGGAGAACAACCGGAGGCAATGAGTTCCCTGAGCCCTTCCGCCGCATCGCCCTGGTAATGAGTGGTGTTTGCCATGTCGTTTCTAGCGGCGTTGCACCTGGCATTGCGAACAGCTGCGGGATCAAGATCTACCGAAAACACAGAATCCACATGGGAGGCCATTTGCAGAGTGAGCACTCCCACACCACTAAACAACTCGATGACAACGTCGTCCTCGACAAACTCCGCCCCCTCAATCACCTGTTGATAGAGAATCTCAGCCCCCGTCCGATTGACCTGGGTGAAGGCCAGAGCCGAAGCGACGATCTCAAGGCCATTGAAACAGAAGGTGAGTTGATCCCTGCCAGCCAACGTCACGGTTCTTTCACCGGTCTGTTGAACCACACCGGTCAGCTCTGGATTCTGAGCAAGCAAGTGTTGGGCACTTTCTGTGCCAATCCCTCCGCTGTCATCCGTGATATGGATCAGAATGGCGTCCTCTTGCGCACTCCGAATCATCAGCTGATCACCATCGGAGAGCAGGCCCTGTCCGTCTCGCAGCATCCACTGGCGAATCCGCTCCAAGATCCGGTTGTTGCGTGAAACCTGTATGTCGCATTCGGATATACCCACCACACGATTACCCCGACGCTCCCTGAAGCCGATCCGGGTGTTTCCATCAAATCCGGATTGGACCGCGAAACGTGACCGCTCCCGGTAGTTGTAGGGGGATCCCACACTGAGCACAGGTTCCACCACACCATCCTGCACGCCACCGATTCTCGATGCCGCCTGCTGCACCCAGAGCCGCTTGTACCGGAGCTCCGCCTCATAGGACAAGTGCTGCAATTGGCAGCCGCCGCAGGATCCATAGTAGACGCAGCGTGGATCGGTCCGCTCGGGCGACCGACGCACAAGATCTACAATGCGGGCACGCCCATGGGATCGGCCCACCTCGGTGATCTCTATTTCCGCCTCATCCCCCGCTGCAGCACCCGGAATGAACAAAACATAATTACGGTATCGCGCCACGCCATCGCCAGCATGACCAACATCCGAAACCTCAACTACCCGTTTCTGTCCCACCTTCATCGGCGGCAACCGGATCGCCTCCCTCGTCCTGTGCTCTATTGACAGTATACCGAAAAGGAACCATCAAAAAAGAAAGGGAGCTGAGATGAAGACCATCCCAACTCCCCAAGGGCGAACAATCCGTAGTTATCTCACCAAATCTGCGCACTCACCGACGGAGCTATCCGAACATCCAAGATCTATTGAGCCGTCTTCTCGACCTCATCATCGTCGAGGGGCATATCGCCTTCTGCGTTGTGAAGGGCCGAATAACCGAACCACACGGCAATTGCAACAAATAGAATCACCGGAATCCATTCCACGATTACCACCTCCCGAAGAGGTCCTTGCATGCTTTCAGTTACAGGGTACCATTCGAGAGCGTTGCCGGTAATGAGTTCCAGAACCCATATTTGCTGGAACATAGACCCATCGCCCTAAGATTGCCTACCTAATACCAGACCGATGATCACGCCAAATACGGTTTAGAAAATACCAGGTCAGAATCAGCAAAGGAGGCGTGATCAGGTGGGTGAGAGTGAACAGACCTGCCCCCCACCGCTCGCTGATGTACCCGACGGCATACAGCGGATTGGCCCGGAATGTTTCCTCGATCACTGCCCTCAGTATAGAGAACCACAGGGCGAAGGTCCAGAACTGGTAGCCATCGGGTGTGTCCCGCCGCTGCACAACGAAATATCGGATGAGCAGGATGAGCCCTATTGCAGAACCATACAGTTGCGCAGGGTGCCGGGTTCCCAACACCTCCGCGTGACGGCCGAGGACCTCCTGGTTGAGGATGTTGGCAATGCGCACCAGGGTGTATCCGAGGGTCCATCCCGGAACCGTCATGTCGAGGGCTCCCCCGAAGTTTATGCCCTGATTTCTCACAAGCAGCCAGCCGGTCAAGATCCCCCCGATAAGGGCTCCATGCCAGGAAAGGCCCCCCTGATCCAGCCGTATGATCCGGGAGGGGTCCGCCGCGAAGGTTGACCAATTGGTGAACACATAGATGGCCCTCGCACCGACCACTCCCATGATGATGGAGTACAAGAGAGCCGTGAGGATCCGATCCTCATCCCACCCTCTCCTTCTGACCTCTCGGAGCAGGTACCAAACCCCGACGGCCATGGAAGACGCCAACAGAAAGCCGTACCAGCGAACCCCGAAACTGCCGATCTGAAACATGAACGGATTCGGATCTTCTATGTACACAAGCAGTCCCCCCTGAAGTTCAGAAGATCAACCCACACTACAGGCTGTCTCAAGTAGTTTCACCAGTCGATCTACATCCTCCTCGTCGTTGAAAACGTGAAAAGAGGCGCGAAACGCCAGGGGTCTCGGCACGACCCGAATATGCACACCCGAGCACAAGAATTCCCTCGTCGTGTTCCGCATTTCCTCCATATTGTCAAGGTCGGGCAAGTTGAAAGACACCAACCCCGCTCGACGATCAAAACCCGCAGGACTGATCAGGGTAACCCCGGCCACCTGTCCCAGCCTGCAGATGAACTCATCGGTCAGTGCCTGGATCCGCGCCTCGACCCGATCCATCCCGAGGTCCATGAGGTATTGCAGCGAATAGGACAACCCGAGAATCTCCATCAGGCCCGGCGTCGAGGGCGCATACAGGCCCGCTCCCTCCTTCAGCTCATAGTCACCATCAACACTCCTATTCGCGGTGGAACCCATGGAAACGGTCGCAGGTTGAAGCTTATCCCAAACCCTCCGATTCACATACAGGCCCGCACTGCCTTCAGGTCCAAGACACCACTTATAGCCTGGAAAAGCTACGGCATCGCAGCCGGCCTTGGACAGATCCAGATCCAGGGCACCGACGGATTGGGCGGCATCGACGAGAAACACCGCGTCGCTGTCCCTGGCGATCTCACCGATGGCGCTGAGGTCAATCCTCCCCCCGGTGGTGAAACTCACGTGACTGAGGGATATCGCCCGGGTGCGATACGTCACCGCGTGCTGAATGTCCTCAGGGTGGACCAGCCCGTCCCGGGCCGGGACCACCTTGATCTTCAATCGTTTCCGGTCCGCAACATAAGCCCACGGGACTCTGCCCACGGGGTGCTCAATGTCACTGACGATGATCTCATCGCCCTCGCTGAGAGACAGGCTGGAAATCACGGCATTCATCCCAGCTGTCGTGTCCGTGACGTATTGGACTTCCTCTACGTCTGCGTGTAGAAACTCGGCCAGGGTCTCCCGGGCCTCTTGCAACGCCTGGTTCCGGTAATCTCGTCCCTCGGGAAGGGCCGGACCCCGTTCGTTATACCCCCGCATTGTTGCAATCAAACGTTCCATGACAGGCGCAGGCATCATCGCCACCGTGCCCGTGTTCAGATAGCTGAGGTTTCTTGCCGCAGGAAAATCATTCTGAGCGGCCTCAATCTCCTTCATGGTCTTTTCCCTCCCTGAGTAAAAGCCGGGGTCTCGTCTGCAGCGCCAGGTGCCAATCACTCTGGGTTCTTCGCCAGACGGGCCTGGCATCCTCCAGATGAGCTATGACCTCTCGTATCGGCACCTGCTCCTGAACGTACCCAGCGAACAGGTCATAGTAGCCAAGGGAAGCAATGCGCCGGGATGTCACCCTGCATCCGTTGCCGTATCTGCCCGTGACACCGCCCGCCAGACCACACAGCACTGCTCCAGCTGCAAGCAAATAACGCAGCAGTTCTGGTTGCCGCTGAATCTCCGCACTTCGTGCGGCACCAACAACGACCGGGGAAAAGCCAGACCGGACGATCTCGCCCAGGACCCGGGCGATTCGCTTCAGATCGCACCTCCCCGGTGGAAGTTGCACAAAAACGGAGGACCCGCCCCAGATCTGCCCATGGCCGGGAACCCGGCTGGACAGATCAAGGGGTACTCCCCGGTGTATCGACAGGCCCAGATCCAGGGCAAGATTTGCCTCCCCGTACTGGATAAATCGCTTCTCATCGCAGACAAGAACCAGATCCTCAAAGCCTTCCGAAGCCGCCCACACGAGGGAAGTCAGTCCCTCCTGCAAACTCTCCGGCCGAACCCAGAGGTCCGTGTACCCACTCATCCGCTGAGCAGAGCAACCTCTGCCTTGACAACCCAGTTCGGATCCATCAACAGGGCCCTGCCGATGCCCACGAAATCAATGCCCATCTCAGCGACAATCCTCTCCGCCGTCGAGGCATTGATGATTCCGCCGGTCACCACAACCGGCACGGCTTCTCCGACCTCCTGCTTGATCTCGGACGCCAGGGGCAGGAAATAGCCCTCGCGGACCTGGTCATCCGGCCTTGAGCCTCCCAGTCCACCAGAAACATCGACAACATCCACCCCGGCCTCCACCAGACGAATCGCGAAGGCCCCACCCTCATTCAGGGTCAGGCCGCCCTCCAACAGGTCATCAGCGCCCAGGCGATAGTAGAGCAGTGCCTCTTCCCCGATCCTCTGACGGACGGAGCGGACAACCTCCAGGGGGAAACGACCCCGACCCTTGAGATCTCCACCATAATCGTCGGTGCGGTTGTTGGTCAGCGGAGAAAGAAACTGGTTGAAAAGGTACCCGTGGGCTCCGTGAAGCTGAACCCCGTCGAATCCGGCCCGGATACACATCTCGGCTGCGTCGGCAAATCGGGTCTCCAGGTCCCGCATTTGCTCCTCGATTAACGGCTCAGGCGCATCCATCTCTCGCCCCGGCAGGGGAACACTACCCGCACCCCACACCGTGCCCGCCTCATCCCCCAGGCCAGACGCCCCAGCGTGGGTAAGCTGGATCACAGCTCTGGACCCCGCGCCTGTAATGACGTTCGCGAGATCGCTGAGTCCCGGGGCCAGCTCCGGGCAGTGAGCCCCCAGCTGCCTGTCGTTGACGCGGCCGTCACTGCGCACATAGGAGTGCTCCACGATGATCGTGCCCACGCGGCCCTCAGCGCGCCGCCGATAGTGGTCCAGAAGGAACTCCGTGACCTCTCCGCTTTCCGTCGCCCGGTTGTTCGCCATGGGGGGCATGACCACCCTGTTGCTAAACTCCTTGCCTCGAATATTCATGGAACTCAGAAGCATCGACACAAAATCTCACCTCCAGGAAATTGGCCCTCACTCTACATCGACCTTCCTCTGGGCCCGGTGTGTAAAGGAAGCCCGCTCAACACAATACCTCTGATGCATCCCTTCCCCGATCTTCTCGCGATGATCCCAGGCAGACACTGCAAACACGAGCCGCCATCCGTCCACCTCAATCAACTCCGCCCGGGCCCTGACGTGGGCTCCCGGGGGCGTTGCGGCTAGATGGCGAACGTCCACAGAGATACCAACTGTAATCCATCCATCCGGCAATTTCCCATCAACAGCCTCGACACCTGCGGCCTCCATCAGGGCAATCATCGCGGGTGTGGCATACACATTGAGAGAACCACTACCCCACTGACTGGCCAGGTTGTCCCCGGTCACAGCCTCCTCCACCTCGGCCGACTCTCCCACCTTGAGATAACAGGCGGCATCTTTCATCTGCAACACATACCCCCTAAAATTCGTGCAGGAAGGACTCAATCCTGTCGAGGGCCGTCTCAATGATATCCCGGCCCAGGTCCCAGCTGGCCAGTGAGGCATCACCGAGGGCTCCATTAGCAGTGATCTCGTCAAAGGTCATAGCTTGGCCGATTACACGGCGCTCCGCCATCTGCTCGGCAGACAAGACGATGTCTCCAGGTACCCGGTCTTCCTTGACCGACCAGGGCGCCAGGTACATGGCCTGAGACATCTCTCCTTCGCACGCATGACCGCTCGTGGACGACGTCACCTTCTCCCGAATCACGTCCCCCGCAGCCGATGTGAAGGAGCTCCACGCAGCCTGGACGTCCGGGTATTGGGCCTTGATCTTGCCCATGAGCAAGATCATGGCGGGCCGATTGCCGCCATGGGCGTTGGCAAAGAAGAACTTGCGGAACCCGTGCAGATACAAACTATCAACAATATCCTCGAGAACAGCGAGGAAGGTCTCCGACTGCAACGTGATGGTTCCCGGGAAATTCATATGGTGAGGGGAGATCCCGTACGAGACCACGGGTATGGCTACTGCCCGGGGATAGAGGCGCTGGGCCAGGCGCTCCACAAATCCCTCTGCCCGGCCCGAATCAACACCAAAGCTGCCGTTGGGGCCATGCTGCTCCGTTGCCCCCACAGGAATTAGCACCAGATCCAGTCCGTCTTTCATCTTCTCCTCCAGCTCAACCCAACTCATGCGATTGAGGATCAACGATTGAGCCTCCTCATTGTTGTGTTCCATCATCAACACCTCCCATATTATTCTTCCGAGTCTGGTGCAATAATCCTCCCGACCCTTCTGGATTACCGAAGCCCAACCACATGATTCCGTCCACACATTTCAGCGCATTGCCCCTCCCTTCCATGTATGATATACTTTAGCGCAATTGTTTAGTTAGCCGAAATTGTCGATCGTAGAAATGTTTAACAGGGTCCCGGGAGAGGATTGGAATCATGCCATCGGATGATGCACCAGAATCATCCCCCCATGGGAAGAAAACTACCGGTGACCTCACCTCGATGGACCTACGCACCAGCGTAATCACGCTGGCCCTGCCCGCCGCCATGCGCACAGGCCTTCAGAGCGTCATTGAAATGGTGTCACTGATGATCGTGGGAAGCCTCGGGGCCGAAGCCATCGCTGCCGTGGGGATGGCCAAGCGACTCGTCATGGTCGCTACCGCCGTGCTTCAAGCCCTGTCTGTGGGAGCCACCGCAGTCGTCGCCCGCCTCATCGGGGCCGGGGACAATGAAGGTGCCCGCAAAGTGGTGAACCAGGTCGTACTGTTAGCCCTGGTCATCGGAATCTGCATCGCAGTTGTGGGGAATTTATCTGCCACAGCTGTCATGCGCGGCATGATGACCCTTCAGGAAGTCCCAGATGCCGAAGTTGTGCAGCAGGGTGCTACCTATCTGCGCATTCTCTCCAGTTCCTATGTAGTTGCCGTGATGCTGTTCATGGCCAATGCCCTGTTCCAGGGTGCCGGAGATATGAAAACCCCCCTGTATCTGATGACGGCGATCAACATCATCAACGTTGTGCTCGCCTATGTCCTGGTACACGGGATCGGCCCCTTTCCGACCATGGGCGTGGCCGGAGCTGGACTGGCCGCCGCCATCGCCCGGGGTAGTGGCGGACTGGCGGCGCTCTGGATTCTGGCCTCAAACAAGTCTGGGATCGGGATGGACACAAAGAAGATCTTCGCCATTGACTGGAAACTGTTGGGTGCGGTGATCCGCGTCGGGGTTCCTGCCGGCATCGAAAATTTCGTGCGCCAGGGGTCACAGATCCTATACACGATCATCATTGCCGGAATGGGCACCGCCGCCATGGCCGCCAACTCCATCGCAATGAGCATTCAATCCCTGGCCTTCATGCCGGGATTCGGTTTCAGCCTCGCTGCCACCGCCCTGGTGGGACAGAATCTTGGGGCAAAGCAACCCTCTCGGGCGGAGAAGGCTGGCTATACCTCCTTGCGGTATGCCATGATTCTGGCATGCCTGATGAGTGTCATCTTCGTAGTCGCTCCCCGACTGATCACACAGCTGTACACGAACGATCCGGAAGTGACCGCTCTCACCGTTACTTGTCTGCGCATCATCGCGATCTCCCTGCCGTCTCTCGCCATAGTCATGGTATTCTCCGGAGGGCTCCGGGGAGCCGGTGACACGCGATTCGTCATGCTCACCACCCTGGCCGGAAACTGGGGAGTTCGACTGGTGGGCTCTTACGTCCTCGGGATGCACTTCGGCCTCGGCCTACCCGGGGTGTGGATAGCCATGGCCGGGGACCAGATCGCCCGGGGATTCTTGCTGCTGGCGCGATTCCGTCGCGGCAGCTGGAAAAGCATCGAGCTCTTTCGACCAGGACGCAAGAAAACCTCAAGTCCTGACGTCAGGTTCCACGGGGCACCAGCTTCGCAGCCCACGTCGACTGCAGCGCCACCGACCGACGCACGAAATGATGATGCCAGCTAACCAGACCCGTCCAACTACTGCGAGACTCAAACCCCGGAAAGCGCAACTGTTCCGCGAAGAAAGAGGCGACCACGATGGCTGCAGATGATCAGCAGACCCAGACCCTTCTGGCAGCAACAAGAAGCCCCCTCCCGATCTGACCTCCACCAGGCTACAGACCAGTGTCCTGACCCTGGCCTTCCCCGGAGCGATGCGTATGGGCCTTCAAAGTGTCATTGAGATGGTCTCCCTGATGATTGTGGGCAGCCTGGGGCCCGAGGCCATTGCCGCAGTCGGAGTCTCCAAGCGAGTCATACAGCTGTCTACAACCGTTTTGCAGGCGCTGTCCGTGGTTCGCCATGGCCGGCGAACAGATTGGTCGCGGATTCTTGCTGCTTGCGCGGCTCCGACGCGGAAAATGGAAGGACATCCAGATCGTGCGCCCGAGACGCCGGACAACCCAGCGCGGATTTCGCACAGAGCCCGCAGGCAAATCGGGACAAGATGGGCAGGAGCGCAATCCAACAAAAAGGTGACATCCTTGCATTGTGCCGAAACATGACAGGAATCCCCTTGATCTACAGAGAAGGGCATGTATGTCGATTACTATCTTATACATAGACGCAGATACCCTGGTAGGAGGCATTCCAATGTGGCATTGTTGCAGATCTCCACAGTCGCTGATGATCCTCTCCCTGATCCTCGTCATGGCAATCCTGCTCTCCCAGAGCGCAGTCGCAGCCCAATCCCTTCCCTCCACGGTCCTATCAGACATTCGTGGGCATTGGGCCCGGGACACCATCGTACTACTACACAGTTCAGGCGTCATATCTGCACTGTCCGAAGATCTCTTCGGGCCTGACCAACCGATCAACCGTCTGGATTTCGCCCGGTGGGTCACCCGCTCCCTGGGAGAAACACCATCGCAAACGCCCCTGGAATTTGCAGACGCGCACAAAATACCCACTGCAGCCCACGGCGAGGTGGCAAGGGCGGTCGAACTGGGACTGATCCATGGATACCCCGATGGCACCTTCGGTCCCTCAGATTTTGTCACCCGCGCCCAGATGGCCACGATATTGGGCCGTGTCCTGGTCACGCTCGGTGTGCCCGCCCAGCCCCGTTTTCTCGCCGCGCCCTTCTTCCAGGATGGAGACCATATACCCGACTGGGCTTTGCCCGCGGCAGCAGCGGTCCGAAAGCAGCTGGTCATCGGACGGTCTACTTATCCAAACCGGATCTTCGCACCTGCCGATGCGATCACCCGGGCTGAGGCCGCGACCATGCTCGAACGATTCATGGGCCAGCTCGATGAGTTGGATACAGAGGGAACCTTCAGCCCGCCTTCACTGGACGTGGACCCTTCGCCCACGGACCAGTACCTGGTGGCGGGATGGTACCTGGGTACGGATGAAGCAAAGGGCGACTCCTACCAGTCCATGTCCCGCTTCAGCTCCCGGGTCAACATGGTGATCATGTCGTCCGGATACGGCTTCGCTTTTGACGAGGACGATCTGCAGCTGAGTGGCTACGACAGCGAGTTCCTGTTCTCTGAAGCGAGCAACCGCGATGACCAGGCAGTTCTTGTCCGGATCACCAACAGCTTCAACCCCAGCGTATCTGATCGGATTTTGAACGATCGACGCTACACTCAGGAAGCCCTCGATGCCATCGAAGCCGTCCTGGAGCGCGGATACGACGGAGTAAACATCAACTTTGAGGACGTAAACCCCCAGGACCGACAGGCTCTGAGTGAATTCATGGGCCTTCTGTGGCGAAGACTGGCCGACGACTACATCATCACCATGGCGGTACCCGCAAAGGTCGTCGACAATCCAGCACACGGCTGGTCTGGAGCTTTTGACTACCCAATACTCGGACGATACGTCCACTACCTGATGCCCATGGCCTACGACTTCCACTGGAGTACGGCGGCACCGGGTCCCGTGGCGCCCGTCAATTGGGTGGAAAATGTCGTGAAATACACCCTCTCAACCATGTCGGCGGACAAGATCCTCCTCGGCGCTCCATTTTATGGTTACGACTGGGAGGACAACAACGAACCCCACCGATCCCAATCCCGATGGTGGCCGACAGCCGTGAGCCTAGCCCAGCAGCACGGGGCAACCATCGAGTCGCTGGAAACCTGTCAGACTCCCTTTTTCCGCTACACGACGGATAAAGGCGTACAGAGGATTGTCTACTTCGAAAACGAAAACAGCCTGAGGGCGAGGCTGTCGCTTGTGACCCAGTACGAGCTGGCGGGAGTGGCATTCTGGCGGTTCGGCCAGGAGGCTCCTGTAGCATGGTCGGTGATCCACGAGGTACTGGACTGAGGGGTGTCAACTACGTCGTTATGAGAGCCCGTGGGCCCGCACCTGCGGGCCCACTCAGCATCAACGGTTAGTAATCCTCCGACTTCTCGAGATAATTAAAGTGGTTGACGGAAATCTCATTATCAATTAGTGTGAACAGGCATTAGCATTGGTGAAAGGAGCATATAACATCGACGACTCCAATATAAGGTCCCGGCTTACTCGGGCCTTCCGGATTGCAACTATAGTGCTAAGTTTGGCTCTGACCGTTTTCTATTTCAGCTATCCGGCAATAACACCTGCAGAAGAGTTGGCTGAAAACGCGGCACCAGAGCAAAGCATCATGACCATCCAAGACCTGCCTGCCGACGATGACGAAGTGCGGGTGCTTGAAGAATCCGAGCTGCTGAAGCCACCCGAAGAAGACAAACCTGTGGTAGCAGAACATGAGGTGGTCGAGGGAGACACTCTCTCGAAGATCTCCGAAATGCACGGGACCGACGAGGAAACGCTCGTTTACATAAATAATCTGAGCAACCGTGACAGCTTGCAGGTGGGTCAAAAATTGGCCATCCTGTCTATCAAGGGAGTAATCCATGAGGTTGTAAGGGGAGATACCCTGTGGGATCTGGCTCAACTCTATGACGTAGATGAAGAGGATATAAGAGAGGTCAACGAGATCACGGGAGACACCTTGAGGATCGGACAGGAACTGGTGATCCCCGGGGGGCAACCGCCCGAAAACACCGCTGTCATTGCCTCAACGAGCGGGGCCCGCACCGAATCCACCAGCAGTCAGCCAGAGACGACCGATCCGGGAAGCAAGCTGTCTTTCGCCTGGCCGGTGGGCGGAACAATCACCTCATATTTCGGTTGGCGCCAGCATCCAGTCTACGGCACTCGCGACTTCCATCAAGGCATAGACATTGCGACCTCGCAGGGCACATCTATCGGGGCCGCCGCAGCTGGCACCGTCGTGTTTAGCGGCCGGCAGGGTGGATACGGCAACACCGTACGGATAGAACACGCCGATGGCACAATCACCCGCTACTCGCACAATCTTCGCAATCTGGTCACTCCGGGCGAGTCGGTGAGCCAGGGACAGACAGTGGCAGAGGTCGGGCAAAGCGGAGTGGCAACGGGCGCCCATGTGGACTTTGGGATCTACATCAACGGGCAACCCGTCGATCCCTTGAATTATTTGCCCTGATTCCGGATGATCTCAACCAGATTGACAGCCCAAACTCACAGTCATTGCCCCGGCAGCAAGGATCGGTTGAGACACTCTTCGCTTCGGACATCTTCTGAGATCCATTCCTCAAGGGCGAGTTTGCGCACCGGAGTGTGAAACTGTCTTCACCTGGAAATGCTGTGTCATGAAGACGGAGCCTCCCCAAAGAACTGCCCCCAAGACCCGGAAACCCTTCAACCGGTAGAGCACGTGTCCCGACCAGAGACTCCACCTCGGCCTCCAGGATCTGCTGGAGAACACCGAGCCCGGTCGACACACAGAAGGCCAAATGCCCTCACGCACGGAGTGCACCACGTTCTCCAAGGAGACGGTCATGTTCTTCGGCAGGTCAAGTTAGGGAGCTGACTCATTGTTGGATCACACATTTCGCACCCTGATAGTTAAACGAAAGGCAATAAAACTTTCGCAATTACCAATATTTGTCTAGCTTTTGTCCTCCTTTTGTGATAGGATGCCCCCGAGGGGAGGCAATAGCAGGCATGGTTACAGTTCTATATGATGGGCCGGCGCCCGTATTGAACCGTCTGTGTGAGCAATTGGGAGTCCGCAGGATTCTGGACACGGCGTTGTCGTGGGATGAAACTCAGTGTCTACTGTCGCCCGGGCAGCGGATCATAGCCCTTCTGATCAACGTTCTGCTCAATCGCAGGCCCCTGTACAAGGTGGAAGAGACATACAGCAACATGGATACAGAGAAACTGTTCGGTCCGGGAATCTTCTGGCGCTCTCTGAATGATGATGCCCTGGCTCGTGCCCTAGACAAACTCGCTGAGGCGGACCCGGAGAAGGTCTATCAGGCTCTGGTCCTGGAGGTTTTGAGTAGGGAGAATGTGACGATTGATGCCCTGCACGCGGATACCACCAGTGTTTCGGTACACGGGGCATATGACATCGATGGCGATGACACTGTTCTGAAGTTAACCTTCGGTTATAGCAAGGACAAGCGTCCTGATCTAAAGCAATTCATGTACGGCCTCGGGGTGACAAAGGACGGGATACCGGTGACAGCTGAGGTCCTGGACGGCAACAAATCCGATGTAAAGTGGAACAAGGACCTCCTGAAGAAGTTACCCGAGTACCTTCGTTTGGAGGGGAAGCGCCCCGTTTATGTCGCCGATTCCGCTTTGGTATCAAAGGGTAACCTGAAGCTACTTGTCAGTGGGAGGTTCGCCTTCATTTCCCGGTTTCCTGCGAGATTCAATCTCGAAAAACAGCTGATAGATCGGGCCTGGGAAGAGGGGAAGTGGCAATCGCTGGGTGCCCTTACTGAGCGAAAGGATGCGGCCAAATACAAGGTCTGCTCCTTTGAGGAGGAGCTTTATGATCACGAGTATCGCTTCGTGGTGGTCAGTTCCACAAGCCTGGATCGGCGCAGAACGAAGGGGCTGGAAAAGCGGCTGGATACGGAAGAAGAGCGTCTGCAAAAAGAACGGGCAAAGCTCGGAAAGCGACAGTTTGCCTGTGAACCCGATGCGCATGAAGCCTGGAGGGCCTTCGATAAGGAGAACAAGGATCCCTGTTTCTGTCTGGAGTATGAGATCAAGACAGAGCAGAAACGGAAGAAGCGAACGCGACCTGGAAGACCTCCCAAAGATTATGTCCCCGAATATGAGCAAGTGTACAGCATCGCGCCAAAGATGAGACGGAACTCCCCGTACATCCAGGAACAAAGAAAAAAGGCCAGCTGCTTCGTGCTGATCAGCAAGCCACCTTCCAACGACACCACTGACGAGTACATATTGAGAACCTACAAGGAGCAGACCGTCGTGGAGCGGCACTTTGCCTTCATCAAAGATCCAAAGGTCATCGGTCCT
>PXCI01000143.1 GCA_003566675.1 Clostridia bacterium | reverse complement strand
GGAGCCGGTACGGGGATAAACCAGAGCATGTAGGTAGTTGTCAGCAGAAGCAGGGCAACGATGAGAGCTCGTTGGACGACTCGCTTCTGCCCAGGGCTCATTTCTTTCCAAAGCCCGGCGGGATCTCCAAGGCCCGGGGGATCCTCAAAATAACCGGCCTCCTCACTTCGAGCCAGCTCCGGCTGAGGCGGTCTCGAGGGGGACCGTATGACCTTCTTCCAGACGAATACCAGGTACAGAATGCTCAACAGCAAGGGTATAACCTGGATATACTGCACGTGACGTCACCTCCTGGCGACGGTCTTCGTTCCTGGATCGGTGACTGCACCCGGGGTTCATCGGGCGATGAATGTCTGCTATGATGGGCGGCTCACCTGCCTTTACCTATGCTCAAGGAGGGATGTGAACCCCCTCCTCCTATTCTATCATATGGGTAATTCTTCACAGGTTCTATAAGTTGAGAAAGGGAGGTAGGGGGTCAGCTGAGTGCCGAACCACGGCTCGCAATCGGCCTGATCCTGATCATGGCACGGATCCGGGGCAGGGGATATACTATGGCAAACCCCGTCGCTTTGCATTGAGTGATGCCTGTCTCAACCTGTGCGCTGGGTTTCGTGAGGATGCCATTGAGTGTGCGACGATCATTCGATGCCTTGGCATCGGGGTGGAGACAGGGACCCTACAGGGCATCTTCTGTCCTTTGAGTACTTGCGTAAATCACCTGGATACCTGAGACAACGTAAGGATCTGGCAGACGCGGTGGTCGGGGGGCTGGGTTCGCAGCATTGTCCCAGTGTTTCAATTCTGTGACATCGACCGCGGGGCTGGTAATCACGTTGTCGACCCCATACTCATGTGATATACTGTCATCCAATTGTTGCCGGAGACTGAAAAGTCACCGGCTCTTATCTTTTGTACGGCCTCTTTGGAGGGGTCACCGGAGGGATTGTTGCAGATATGAAGATGAAGGAATCGGACGACGTACCAGACGCCAACTCCCCAGAACGCAACTCTGGGGACGATGAACCACCAGATTTCACTTCCATGGATCTTCGGTCCAGCGTGTTGACCCTCGCTTTTCCAGCTGTCATGAGAAAGGGTTTGCAGAGCCTCGTGGAGATGATGTCCCTCATCATTGTGGGCAGTCTCGGTGCCGAGGCGATCGCTGCGGTTGGAGTGGGCAAACGAGTTATCATGATGTCTACGGCTATTTTTCAGGCCCTGTCGGTGGGGGCCACGGCCATCGTCGCGCGTCACATAGGGGCAGGGGATCGAAAGGCCACGCGCCGAGTCGTGACCCAGGCCATCCTGTTCGCCGGGGGGATTGGGCTCTGTGTCGCCCTGGTGGGCGTCCTGCTCTCGCCAATGCTGATGCGGGGAATGATGTCGCTGCAGGAGGACCCGGATCTGAGCGTGATCCGGCAGGGGTCGGTCTACCTGCGCAACCTGTCTGTCTTTTACGTGTTTGCCATACCGCTGTTCATGGCAAATGCGGTTATGCAGGGTGCCGGCGATATGAAGACCCCCTTATACCTCATGGCCTACATGAATATCACGAACGTATCTCTGGCCTATCTATTGGTGCACGGTGTGGGGCCTTTCCCCGAGATGGGTGTTGCGGGAGCCGGCCTGGCTGCCGGCATAGGCAGGGGCAGTGCAGGCCTGATTGCCCTGTGGATCCTGGCCACGAACCGCACCGTCATTGGAATGGATCTGTCACGGATTCTGGAGGTTGACTGGGGTGTGATCCGGTCTGTTGTGAACATCGGGCTGCCTGCTGCGGTGGAGAAGTTCGTGCGCAGAGGCTCACAGGTCATCTATACCATGCTCATCGTGTCCATGGGAACGGCAGCCATCGCTGCAAACTCGATCACCATGAGCATCCGCGCCCTTTCCTTCATCCCCGGCTTTGGGTTCGGCCTCGCTGCCACGGCACTTGTGGGACAGAACCTGGGAGCGAAAAAGCCCGGACGCGCTGAGCGTTCAGGATACGAGGCCTGCAAATACACCGTGATCCTGGTTGTCCTCATGGGTTCGATCTTCTTGTTCGCCCCGCGTTTCGTGACCTCCTTTTACAGTACGGATCCCGAGGTCGTGAATCTGACCGTGGTGTGCCTGCGTATCATCGCTATTTCCACGCCCTTTCTCGCCATGATCCAGGTGTTCTCCGGCGGGTTGCGAGGTGCCGGTGACACCCGGGTGATCATGATCATCAACGTGGTTGGCGACTGGGGGATCCGTTTGCTCGGCTCTTACATCCTCGGTATCTACATGGGGATGGGACTGGTCGGCGTCTGGATCGCCATGGCCCTTGAACAGGTGGCCCGGGGACTTGTCCTTCTCGCCCGGTTTCGCATGGGTGCCTGGAAGGGGATCCAGGTTGACAGCGTCGGTCCCCCTGCAAAGGGTAAAGGCCCGACCGGGAAGGTTGCTGTCGCTTCTTCCTCGCTGCAAAAGGCGGGCGACTGAACGCACGCGACGGCCTCACCCCATCACGGGGCGGAGGCCGCCGCTTACCACGATTTGCTGCTGGGCTGCGGCAGTACTCCGGGATTTGGTATTCAGTCCGACCTTTTTGAAACCCTCCCGTCTGTACCTACATCGACAGATGCCCGATCGCCTGGATTTGCTTCCTGTACCGAGCGGATCCGAAGATGTATCATGATCGCGTGGGGTCCCCACCGGGGCACCCGTGAAGGGTCTTCACACTCACAGGCCGTACACAACCGCAGCCGTGCGCCGGGGACGTCGTCGAGCGAGGCCGGTGGGGAGGTGGGGAACTGCCCGATACTGGGACCAACCGGTTCCCATGGGAAAGGAGATTGCGATGGATGATCCACAGCGTCTTAGCGAAATCTACTCCGAGGGGCTGACTTTCGATGAATTCGTCGTGCGAGCGGGCCGAAAGGGAGGGATTTTCCGCCGCAACTACCGGGCCACAACCGTGCCGGAGGATCTTGCGGCCTCCCTGGCTCGGATGGTCCGTCATCACGGGGGGCTGAGGCTTTTTGCCATGGCCGAGGATTGGTGTCCCGATGCGGCCGAAAACGTGCCGGTACTGGCAAAGATGTCCGAGATCTCCCCCGATATCCAGATGCGGTGTTTCGTCCGCACTGAACACCCGGAACTTGATGATCAGCTCCAGGTGCGTGGAGCGAGCCGTATCCCCGCTCTGTTGGTGTGCACGCCAAGCTATGAAGTCCTGGGGGTCTGGCAGGAACGGCCTCAACCTGCCTATGCAATTATCTCGTCAATCAAGGATTTGAAGGAGAAGGGTCAGCCCACCGGACACCTGGCGGCCGAGCTGCGACAGGGATACCAGGGGGGCGAACTCCGCCGGGCGACGATGCAGGAGGTCCTGCAGCTGGTCGAGGAGAGGACGCCGCGCGACGTGGGAGAGTAGGTGTGGCAGCCGACGCGGAACGATTGCCCTCGCTGGGCCCATGGGGGGTCGATGAAGCGTCCTTCCAGGGCAGCGGGGATAAAGGGACTCAGAATCAAACTTGTCCTGTCGCCGGGGCAGAGAAGGGCGCGAGCTTCCCCCGGTTGCAGACCCATGGCTTTCGACGGTGTGCAGGGTGAAAAGCCCAACGCCCAACAGGGAACCTGCCAGGAGCAGAGGGCCCCACTCCAGGCGGGGGCGGTTCGCGGCGTCAGCTGCTCCCCCAGGGCGTCTGGATCCCCCATCCGCTTCAGTGCCTGGTACAGAGGCTGTTCTTGGGCCCTCGGATTCCAGGGCGTGAAGCATGGGATACAGGGTGCCCTGGTTCAACCGGAAGACCTCCCCAGATTCATCCTCGATTTCCCGGATCATCTCATGGCTATACATGGGTCTTCCCTCCAACGACCTGAGGATCAGGATAATGGTACTGCCCCGGAGGAGCTCCTTGCTGATCTTCACAGTGATTCCCCTCCCCAGCATGCCTGGATTAACAAGGCATCGTGAATCCAGGTATCGATTTGGGCAAAGGTTCCCCGAACCTCAAGATGCCTACCGGGATGCCATGCCATCGTCCCCTTTGGCCTCAATGTCGGGTCATCTTATTGTCAATCTCATCCAGATCCGGGTTCCTTCTAAGGAGGATATTGCCATATGCCCGGGGAAGGTAGAGTCACGGTATGCTGGCGTTTGTTGTTCATGATGGGGGGCAATATGTCCAGAAGAACCGATTTTCTGCACGTGGAGGATGCTTTCAGTCTTCGACGGCTTGATGAACCGGAGATATCTCCGGACGGGCGGTGCGTGGCTTTCACGGTGGGAGGATTCTACAAACCCGAGGACGCCAGGAGGGGCTCTCGGCTGTGGTTGATTTCTGATGGCACGGCATCAGGTCTCACCCAGGGACCGGGGACGGACGGTATGCCGCGCTGGTCTCCGATCCCCGCGGCAGACAGGCCGATTGGGGGGATGTCAGGCGACTTGGCCTTTGTCAGTGATCGGTCTGACCCGGACCGGGGAGTGCTCCTACCGTATATCTTGAAGTCCACCGGGGGCGAGGCTCGCCCGGTCGAGGGAATCCGGGGCAAGGTTGAGGACATGCATTGGCTTCCCGATGGTCGCCGTCTCCTGCTGTTGGTGGAGGAACCGGAGACGGAGGAGGAGGGGCAGTGCAGAAAAGATAAGAGGGACTGGATACTGTTTGAACGGGAGGAGCGAAGCAAGAGGTTGTGGCTGGCCGACGTGGAAACCGGTGAAGCCAACCCGGTCAGTCCGGAGGGTCTTCACATCTGGGAATTCGGCCTGAGCTGCAACGGGGAGCGGGTGGTTGTGCTGTGTTCAGACCGACCGCAGCAGTGGGCGTGGTATCGGGCGAGGCTCGAGGTCTTCAGCCTGGCGGACTGTCCGGAGGATGGTGCCGTTGATGCTGCGAAGATGCAATCGCTGTTTGTCCCTCCCCCAGATATGCAGCTGGCAGCACCGACGTGGTGCCCCAATGATGAGAGAGTGGCGTTTTTATCCTGCACCTGCAGCGACCCCGGGATTGTGACGGGAGATGTCTGGGTGGCTGGCATCGACGCGGGGGATCCGGTGAAGGTCGTCGGGGAAAGACCGATCAGTGTGAACTGGCTGGAGTGGGATTCTTCCGCGGAACTGCTGGTGAGCGGATACGAGGAAGGACTGCTCTGCCTGGCCCGAGTGGTCCTGCATCCTGATGGGGAGGCCACCTACGATCGCCTCTGGCGCGATGCCGTATCGGCGGTTGGGTCCCGCGCACGCTTTTCGCGGACCGCGAGGGGCGACCAGCTCGTCATGATGCTGGAGAGCACGCAGGAGGCGGGGGAAGTATGGTTAGCTGACCTGGATGAGAAGGGGGTGTCCTGGAGCAGGCTGACATCGATAAACCGGGAGGCCTCGGAGTGGACTCTCGGAGAGCTGGAGACCCTGCACTGGGTGGCTCCCGATGGCCTGAAGATCCAGGGCCTGCTGGTGAAACCCCCGGACTACGAGGCGGGCAAACGCTATCCCCTTGTGGTCAACGTGCACGGAGGGCCAACTGCCCTGCATTCGTACCGGTTCCATGCGGTTCCCTTCGCCTGGGCCCAGCTGATGGCGGTCAGGGGATGTTGCGTCTTGCTCCCCAATCCGCGGGGAAGCTCAGGATGGGGGACGGAGTTTTCCAACGCCAATGTGGGGGATCTCGGAGGAGGAGACTTTGCGGATGTCATGGCCGGGGTGGATCACTGCGTCGACATTGGTGTGGCGGATCCCGAGCGAATGGGCATCGGCGGGGGGAGCTACGGAGGCTACCTGACGGCCTGGGCCATCACCCAGACCGACCGCTTCCGTGCCGCGGTAATGGTTGCCGGGATCGTGAACCTTCTCAGCTTCCATGGTACCACCAACATCCCTTACTACACCCAACAGTTCTACGCGGGTGACCCCTACCGGGATCCGATCTTCGCCGAGCGGTCTCCCATGACCCATGTGGACCGTGTGGAGACTCCGACCCTGATCCTACATGGCGAAAAGGATCCCTGTTGCCAGGTCGGCCAGGCGATGGAATTCTACCGCGCCCTTGACGGACGGGTTCCCGTTGAAATGGTGATCTACCCGCGGGAAGGGCACGGGATTCGGGAGAGGCAGCACCTCGAGCATTTCCTCGGGACGATGTTGAACTGGTTTGATACCCATCTCCTGGACCAGGAGTAGGACGTGGGAAAGCGCGTGATGGCTGGTCGGTGGATCGGCGGAGAGGGGTCTGTTGAGCCGGTCCAGGTGCCAGTCTGTGAACTCTGAGGGGTGGCGATCGATCTGAAACGCACAGCGGTGATTCTTTCGGTGATCCTGGTGGTCCTGATGCTTGCCTTTCCTGTCGTGGCCTCCGCACCCTTTGTGGATGTCTACGAGGGTGAATACTACGCCGAGGCCGCCCACTGGCTTCATCGGGCCGGGATCTTCCTCGGAGATGGTCAGGGGCGGCTGGAACCGGAATCTCTTTTCACCCGGGCGCACATGGCGGTAGTCCTCGCGAGGATGACAGGCCAGGGAGCACTGACCGAGGCGCTCTCGACGGGCAAGACCGGGTGGCGCGATGATGATCAGATTCCCTCCTGGGCCCGGGGAGCCTTTGTCCTGGCCGAGGCAAAGGGTTGGTTTGTCGGCCGCGAAGATGGCACCGTGGCGCCAACGGACGATCTGACCTGGGAGGAGATCGCGATCCTCCTGGCCCGGGTGACGGACAACGACCATCTGGCATCTGGGCCCTGGCCGACGTCGGCTATGACAGCCGCTGAAGGCATGGACCTGTTCGCAGAACTGCCCGAGCGTCCCCTGCCCGGGTTTCCCGTCCTGCGGGGACAGATGACGGTTGTGAGCTGGGCGGCGATTCGGACCCCGACCGGCCTGGGTCTCGAACGGCAGGGGCGGAGCCTCCTGTCGCTCTACCACGGCGCTATCGCCTCGGCCTATCTCGAAGAGACCGGTCCAGGTACCGCTTCCCTGACGGTGGAGGAGGTTTCGGAGAGGGCCTTGCCCGCCACCGTCACCGTTGTGGGACGAATGGGGCCCCTGGGGAGTGGGTTCCACGTCGGCGGCGGTAGAATCGTGACGAATTACCATGTGATCGAGGGCAGGGCCGAGCTGGGCCTGGTCACCCATGCCGGCGAGCATTACGCGGTGGCTGGGGTGCTCGCGGCTGATGTGAAAGGAGACCTCGCCATCCTCGCCACCCCGGGCCTGGACATCCCGTACCTGGAACTGAGCCCCTCGGAGATCCGAGTGGGGCAGACCGTGGTTGCGGTCGGGAGTCCCCTGGGCCTTGCGGGGACGGTCTCGACGGGCATCATCAGCGCCCCTACCCGGGAGCTGTTCGGGCAGTCTTTCATTCAGACCACCGCTTCGATCAGTCCGGGAAGCAGCGGAAGCCCCCTGCTGGACCTGTCCGGCGATGTGGTGGGAGTGATCACGATGGGGGCCGTCGATCCTGCGGTGCAGACGATCAACTTCGCCATACCCTCCAATCGCGTCCATGCGATGGCAGAGGGGGCGAAGGCCGTTGAGGATTCCCCCGGGCTGGGAGAGTCTGTCGCCCAGAACCTCTCCATTGAACAGATGGACCGCTGGCTCGAAGGTCTCCTGGAGGGTACCCTATTTGAGTTTTCATCGGTAATTGCCGCGGAGGATGGGGCCTCGCTGCTGTTCTACCTCTGGATCGCAGGTGGGGATGATTGCCAACACTTTATGCATCTTATCCAGGAGAAAGGGGCGAGGGACATCCTCGAGGCGTTTCTGCGGATGGTAGCGGAGTTTTTGCGCACCCAGAGCGGGCTTCCCACGGCCGGAACGATCGTGTGCTGGGACCGCTGGACGGATTATCCCCAGGTCCAGGCGGATGCGGGCTGGGAGGTATACGGGGAGCCGGGAGACTGGATCTCGAGCCGGTCTTTGCTGTGGATCTATCTGTGGGAGCCCGATGACCACCAGATTGATTGGTGGCTCGACTGAGGCCGAGAGGCGTCCTGTGTGATTTTGCTTCACTGATGGCCGCTGCGCGGGTGATGTACCCGTGCTTCCAAATCCGCGACGGGCATCAGTGTAGTGTGTGTTGTGCGCAAGTATCGATGCCTGCAGTCGCTGTGCCCACGGCGAAGGGAGACTCATTGGGAGTGCGGTGAGTATGTGGCATCGGATCTATGGATGACACCCATGGCCGGGAGGAGCCGGCCCGGCCCAGTGTTCAATGAGGTGGCCATCGTGTAGGCATTATGGGTGGATCAGCGGGTGAGCATCCAGATGATCTCGACCTCGGGATGAGTCTCGGCGTAGCGGCATGCAGCCTCGGTTCTCAGTACGAGGAGGTGAACCCCGGTCTTCTTGATGGGAATCTCCATGGGTTCGCTTCTGTCCGTAAGACCCCAGGAAATTCTCCGGCCGCTGGGGGTATGAAACTCAAGGGATCCCTCGACGTCGGACATGAGGTTGGGGTAGAACACGAGGGTTTGCCCTTCGTTGAGCTGCTGTTCAAAGACCAGGAACTCCATCGGACGTTCTGCTACAGGGAAACGGGCAGCCTGCCACGAATCGTGCGGTCCCAGTAGTACAAAGGCGATGATCCCCGCCACGACCAGTACGGAGAAGTGGGTTTGATATCTTCTCACGGTTGATCAAGTTCCTTCCCTGGTGCCTCTTCAGGACGAATTCACCGTGCATACTTCGGTTGATACCCTGGTTGATTCTCAACCAACCGGCAGGCACAGCATGTACGGCATGTGTCTGCACCGCAGCCTCGGTGAAGAGGATACCCGTTACGTCGGGATTTACTCTTCTACCGGTATCACGGGAGCGGTCAATGTTTGGGGGTGCGTATCCGCTCTGGGTGACACAGACGGCATTGAAGGCGTAAGGGCAGTGGCGCCCGGGCTTATACCAGGTGTGATGGTCTTGCGTTTTGTGAGGTGGTCGGCATGATTTCGTGCTGGAGTCACCCTTGGAGCGATCCTGGTCTGCGACGATTCTGCTGGGCTTGACGGAAGATATACCGAGGTGCGATGGTGATGGAAGGAGATAAAGGCAATATCAGAGAGGGGTGCATAGGATGTCTGAACGCCCGGAGATGATCTCATTACTTGGCACTGCACATTACGCCAGACCTGCCAAGGGCGAGGAACTGGCGCGTCTGCAGCGTGATCTTACCAGGGCCGAGACGGTACTGGCCGAGGATTCCGATGAGTTGGAGGCCCATGTCATGTTTGGCAGGCGTCTGTCGTACCTCTGGCGCTATCATGAGGCGATCGCGGTGTACTCGGACGCGCTGGACTGTTTTGGCGATAACGCGAGCCTGTACCGGCATCGCGGCCACAGGTACCTATCGATCCGTCGGTTCGGTCCGGCAGCCAGGGACATGGCCCGAGCCTTCGAGTTGGATCCCGAAGATTTTGAAATCTGTTATCACCTGGGCCTGGCAAGGTGGCTCCTTGGCGACTGGGACGGCGCGAGGGAGATCTATGAGGACTTTCTCCCGAAGTGCGAGGATCCGGAACAGCAGGTGGCGATGAGCTACTGGCTCTACATGACCCTCCGACGGTTGGATGAGCAGGAAGAGGCCGAGGCACTGCTGGAGAAGATCGGCACCCCTGACGGGGTCACCGAGAACGTTAACTACCTCGACCTATTGCGCCTGTTCCGGGGCGACATAGACGAGGCGGAAATCCTGGAACTGGCAAAGGAAGGACCTTTGCCAGCAGGTACCCTTGGGTTTGGCCTGGGCTGCAGGTACCTGTTTGAAGGAGATCTGGACAGGGCCTCAGAGTGTTTTGTCACGGTGACCCGGGGTCCGTACTGGCCGGCGTTTGGTTTCATTGCCGGTGAGGTTGAACTAGCGAGATTGCGCGGGATGCTCGCTTCGTGAGGGAACCCTGCCCGGTGTGAAGGGGGCGGGGATCGGCATTGCGGTGGCCATGGCGGCATTCTGCCGCGAGGTCCGGCATGCCCTCCTCGTCCTGATTCTTCGTAGACAATGGATGCCTGATGGGATGGGAGTGAGCTATGAGAAGCGCTCAGAACGATCTGAAGCTATGTGAAAAGATAGACGAACGACTCGAGGGGACTGGGGACTTCAGGGGCGTGATGGCAGAGGATGCCGAGCTTATTGCAGTCGCAAGAGAGGCCCTGTCCTGGTGGATCCAGCGGGCGCAGGAGCTGGAACAGGAAAACCAGGGGATGAGGGATCGCCTCAGCAGGTTGACCATGGAAACCGAATGAACACTCCCTCCCGACGCCCAGGTCGGGCTCTTTCCAGAGAACGCCTGCGCACTTCACTGGGTCTGACAAGGGGGATGTGATCGGCGGCTCCCTCTCAACGCAGGGATCGTTCAACCTGTCTCCATCCTGTTTGGGGCGCCGCGTGTTCTGATGTTGTGCACCTGGCGTGTCGAGGGAGTCCTTATCGGTGCAATCGGGTCTTCAGGGAATCATCCGGGGAAGATGGGTGAGGGCGTGGTGCTTTCTGCGAGGTTCCTCGGACTGTATGGGCCAGATCGCCCTGAGACCATGCTACATTGCCACATCTGAGGTGCAGGGGGGCGTCTCTTGGAGCATGTCCTACCGTGGGAGCTCATACGAGGAACGCGCAGCTAGCCTTACAGAATTCTGGATCGAGATCGGGTTTTGACAATAGAACACCCGCCGATGACTCAAGGGAACAACTGCCCAACGCGAAAAGAGCACACACGCTGGAGTCATCCCAAGAGCCAGGCGGCGGGGTGGCGTTCTGACGTCGCCCATTCATAGCCCGGCGAAAGAACGAACGACCGAAGGCTTATGAATCCGCTGTCTTCGGCTCGGTCTCAATAACCTGAGTCTCGGCGAATTTATCGCCCATCCGTCGGCCTGATTCATCGGTTAGCACCAGTACGAGCTCAATGATCCCTAGTATAATGGCCAGAGCGCCGCCGATGATCCAGCCGATTACTGGGATGATCATAATAACGCTGCCGATCGCCAGGGGGATGTTGCGCTTGATCGAGATCACCCAATCAACATCCGTTTCCGGACCCAGTATCTCAACCTGGAGGCCCATCACCTTCTTGCCAATGCTTCGGTTCCTGAAATCCTCATTTTGGGTCAACTCGTAGACGACGGCGTCCTTGGTCAGCATGTATGCAGAACCAATCAGTGCCCCGATAAAGGGGATGAACGAAGGGATGTAGGAAATCGCGCCGTCTATCACCGCTGCGACGAATCTCTTCATAAGATCAGCCTTAGGCATCCGTAACACCTCCTTTCTCGGTAGAAGCCGCATCAGCCTGCCTGTTCCCGTTTGCGTGGTGCCCATCAGACACCACCCGACACGGGTCGACAGTTTTACAGAGCGGCTCATCGCTCGTTTTATGTACCAACGACGGCCCACTGCAGGCGATCTGTGCAGGTGTTCCCTCGACCACAGAACCCGAGGGTGCAGTCCCAGCAGAAGGCTGTGTGGCAAACACCCGTTCCTTCGAATCCCCCCACGGAGACGCAGGAGCACGTGGATGGGGTCACCGGGTTCGAGATCCGACAATCCCAAGTGGGTCGTTCCTAAAAAGAGTTCGATGTCATGGTAGTCATATCCTGCTACGTGAACAACCGGGTGTCAAGGTTTTTTCTGGCTCGACGCATTCCGTCATCAGGTTGGGCCTGTCTTGGGGCCTCTTGGTCCATTGTTCCGGGAGATTTCTGCCGGTATCATCATGTGTGACCTGCTGCGGAAGGCTATACGTTGAATTGGCGGCCCTGCCTCGTAGAGTATTGAAGGGGGACCGATGGGCGGTGTCACTCTGCATTTATGCAGGAAATTTCCGGCGTAGAGTCGAAAGAGATGGTGGATGATGGTAGGAAGAAGACGGGGGAGAGGGGTCTTCTCAGTTGCATTCTACCTGTCCAGGACTTGGTATCTTTGATCCCCCGAGCGGGCCGCGAAACGACTCATAGTGTTCGTAAGGCAATAGGATGGCATCTCAAGTCGTGTTGGGCCAGATGATGCGTCGATCACAGGGATCTCCGGGTTCGTGCGGGTCACAGATGGCATCGCCAGAACCTCGGAGGAAGGTTGATCGAATCTGGGGACGCGGATGCACAAATTGAACGAGTGATCCTTGCAACGAGGACACAGGTTAAGCTGTGTGCCAGGGGGGTGTGTAGTCCGCGGAGACCTCGGCCTGCCCGGCGCAATGCATGGTCTGAGAAGCGGGCTCGGGTTGCACAGGTGTAAAAAAGGTCGCCGATGGAGGTGGTTCTGGGGTTCAGGCATTGAAATCGGTTGACGGCACGACCGTGATTCAACGCCCCGGTAGATCCGTACATACTACGGGGAGACTCCATCGGACCCATGCAGTAACTCTGCAACCGACTCAGTTCACAGGGGTCAACCCGCGAAACAGGATTGCCTTCAACACCGTATTGTGCGAGTTTACGGAAGGGAGTACGAGGAATATGAAGGAATTTACCATAGACTCGAAAGCCCTCGAAACGGTCAACGAGTTTTTGGGCAGCTCGGCGAATCCGCTCACAGCATCACTGATGGAGGTTGTGCAGAAATACGGGAGCCCCTCCGAGATCAACCGAAGTGCCAGGGAAGCCCGCCAGCTGGACCATCTCTTCGAGCAGCTGCGGGAGGGTCAGTCGCCGTACTTGGCAGACCTCGAATGGTTGATTGCCCAAAGAGACGAGGGGTCTTTCATTGACGTGGCAGACTACCGCCGAAAAGTGCTGGGGGAAGGGGCAGGAGGACAGACCTTTGCGGAGGACCGTGCCGTTACCCTGGAGATCAGTGCGCTGCAGTATTTCCCCTGGCTCGTCGCCGAGGCGAAACAGGCTGTCGCAGGGCAAGAAATCATGCCGGGTCGCTTCATAAGGGTCCGTCACATGGTAGAGCAGGAGAAGGACCAGGGAGATCTCCTCGCCGTTGCAGCGGCGATGCAGATCATTGGTGCCAGTTACGTGGAAAGTCTCGATACCAAGGGGGTCGATGGCTCAAACGTGCACCTGGGCGGGCCCGAGACCATTACGGGCTATTTCGGAGGAATCGGCCAACCCAATGACTATGTTTACAAGTGGGTCGACGAACTCCTTTACTACTACACTCGCTACGGCATCGAGCAGTACCTGAACATCAATCACGGCACCATCCTGGCCGGGTTAATGCTCTACAAGCTGGGCATTGATGTATCCTTCAAGGTTTCGGTGTTCACCGGCCATGACAATCCCTTTGCCATGCTCTGGACGCTCAGCATGGCCCGCCTGCTTGCACGCGAGGACGGCAGCACGCCGCTGGATGGCGTCAATTTTAGCAACTCCGTCAATAACGACACCATCAGGTTGAGTTCGACCATTCGCGCTGCTTTCGGCCTGGAGCAGAACATTCGTTTTGAACACCATATTACAGAGGCGTATAGGAGTATCGTGCGCCAGCCCTACGACCGTCTCGACGAGCTCCTGGAGGTTACAGTTGATGTGCCAAACATAGCAGCCAAGCATGAGGGTGGAGACCCGGATGTAGAGGTGACTCGGGAACACTCTTCCGATCTGCTCGATTACTTCAGGGCAAAGGATGAGATCATCGAGGCCGGGGACATGGGGCATCTGACCCGGAATTACCTCGATAAGCATGATGCGGTAAACAGAACAGCCTGGAAACTGACGGAGAAGGGTCTGGCGTTCAGGGGCGCGGCCAGGTTGCACCACGGATCCTAGACAGATAGGCAGGAGCCCATGGGCATGGGCGCGCATTCGCGCCATTTGACACTCAACCGCCCCCGCAAGTGTTCATCTTGCGGGGGCGGGCGTGTGTTGACCCGATGTGAGCCGGGCCTCATGAACCGACGACCTCTACCTGCTTGGGACTTCATGGAAAGGGCATCATACTGGTATTCCGACCATGAGATGATGCCGTGGCAGAATCAGATGTCAAAGATTTGACCGAGCCGTGGTCTGTGCATCATTGCTACCGTGTGCGACAGGAGCATGGCGGTTGGCATGTGTATCCTCTGATCGAAAAAGTCAGGCGCCACGGGCGCTTCAGCGCCTCACCGTAGCCTTTAGACTGAAAGTGAAGGGCAATCGGCCGGTGAAGTGGGGATAGCCATACAGTCCCTTCTCCATTTTATCCATCCCGCCGAGGTCATCGAACAGAACGTCGTATTCGTTGAAGAACTCGACGCACAGGCCGGCTGCGATCAGGGAGTTGATGATGTCGCTGATCGTGTGCATCCAGAAGAAATTTTCGCCTTCCCTGCTCTCAGAGGCATAACCCCCTATGTGGGTATCTCGATCAGGTTCGTGGCCAAAGTAAGGGTACGCGATTTCCAGCACATTGCTCCTCATCTTTTCCTCGGAAAACGCAAGCTGGCAGGGATGGGAGTCGAAGATGTAAAGGAACCCGTCTTCCTTAAGAAGGTGCCTGATGGTACGCCCCCATTGCCTCAGATCCGGTAGCCAGCCCAGGGCTCCCTCGGAGGTGAACACGATGTCATACTTCTCATGGTGAACCTCCATCAGCGTAAGGACATCTGACTCGATGAAACGGGCATCGGGTGCCCCGCTTTCCTGGGCCAGCTTTCTAGCGTAGTGGATATTGGCGGGTACCAGGTCAACTCCGGTAACCTCTGCACCCAGTCGGGCGAGGGATACCGTGTCGGCGCCCGTGTTGCACTGAAGATGTATGAGGCTCTTGTCCGAAAGATCGCCCAGTTCGCGGGTGACGATGCTGTTGAGAAGGGAATGCTCCTCTTTCAGCCTCCTGCGAAAAAACTCGTAGTGATCCTGGGCCACCAGGGCCCAGGCTTTCTTGTTTGCCTCTATCTCTTTCATGTCGATCTCTCCATTCGTGGGTGTTGGGGGGCGTGGGGGCAGGCCAACGCCGGAGATCGCTTCGGCAGGCGCCATCCATCTGCCATCTCGTGGCTGATAGGCACATTCCGATCAGTGAGGGAAACGGTGCTGTCGGCCGTGCCTTCTTTCGGAGATGTGACACCCCTTCCACCCTGACCTGGACTCCTCTAGCATAGCAGAGTTGGTACGCTACCAGGAGCCCGGGATGATTCCTTTGAGTGCTCGCTACTCCGTGAACTCGTGGATCCGGACCTGCCCGGATGAATACAAGCTCATCTGTTCACCCAGGTCCGCCCCGAGCTGTCGGGGTCTGCCTGACCTGGGAAAGGACAGATCGGCCCAGAGCAGGGCCTCCTCGTTCCGGGCTTGGTTCAGAATATCTCCCAAGGGGGCGATGATCCGGCTCTCGCCGCGGAAGCTCTCCTTGCCGTCCGGTCCTTCTTCCGTGCCAATCCGGTTAGCGGTAATCACCGCACTGACATTCTCTACGGCCCTGGCTCGGGCAATATCCAGGGTCATGGACCCGCCGAAGTTAGCGGGATGACAGATTAACTGCACATCGTGCCGCACGTACTGCCGGGTCAGTTCGGGAAACCACAGGTCGTAGCAGATGGCCAGGCCCATCCGTACCCCGTCTAACGAGATAACGGTCGCCCTGTTTCCCCGGGCAAAGATCCCCGATTCCAGACCGGTCAGGTGGATTTTCCGGTGATGACCAATGTATCCATTGGGGCCCACAACGACCGCGGAGTTGTAGGCTCGGTTCCGTCCGGTTTCTGCCAGCCCCGCGACGATATAGGCTCGATGCCTGTTCGCCAACCTCATAAGAAACTGGGTTGTGGGGCCCTCGGGGATGGGTTCGCTCAACTGCAAGGCTTGTTCCGGCCCCGCGAAGAAGTACCCCGTCGTGAAGAGCTCGGGCAGGACCACGAGGTCGAACTCCTCCCCCTGCAAGGCGTTTTTCACTGCGATTGTATTCGCTTCAATCTGCCCAAACAGGCAGTCAAATTGATAAGATCCTGCACGCAATAACATCAACTCTCTCTCAGAATTCCTGTTTCACAGGGGACTGACGCTTAACACTCTGGTCTTGCGATGATATCCAATCGACATTTCCGTCAAGACTCAATGCAGGGAGATGACCAGAGGTGCTGACGCCGGACCCTGCTTGTGCTTTTGCACATCTCTTCTTTGCACTTGCAGATCGCCAAACCAATCCCGACCCAGTCTATTTGCCTGCCAGTCTGACAAATCCTTCACTATCATCCAGGATTGTGGTGTGCAGCCTCTTGAGCCCGTAGAGGTGGTGGATCCTCTGTGCAAACCGGCAGCCCACCAGGTGAAACAGCTTGTGCTGGTCACCGAACAAGGTCAGCTGGTGGATCACCGTTTCAGGGTCCACTTCATCGGGCAGGTCATCCAGGCCCCTGTACAGCTGCCAGAATCGGACTTCGAGGTCCGCCATGGCTGTGTCGTCTTGAAGGGTGACGTAGTCGGGAACAGCATCTAGGGTCTCGTCTCTTTGGCGCAGTCGCCACGGAGCGTAGGTGCCCAGTCCTTCCAGGTGTACAAGCCCCTGCACAAGGTCACGCAACTCTTCGCGCGACCGAATGTCGCGGATTCTGGGAAGGTCATGGTATGCGAGAAATCCCACGTGGTGCAGCTCATGGATGATGAAGTACTCAACGTGTCGCGGGTTCGCCATCAAGTACGGATGCGCGAGATTTACCGATCCGGACCACCGATCTGAGACAACACCCACATCGTAGCCGAGGGTGAAGTACAGGGTCGCCTGGGAAAACCTGTGTGCTTCGGGCAACATTCTCAGCAGTTCGCCGGCCCACCCGTCTCTGTTCCGGGCGGATTTACAGGCCGCCCTGATGGTCCGACGAATCCCTGGGAGCAGCCTGGGTTGACCTTCCATGGGCTCTAGTAGTTGGGCCACGAGTGCTGGCCCTTCTGGTACTTGCTGCACACCGAAACGGTCTATATGGCGCCTGAGGTGGTCGATGGCGGGCAGGCAACCGAGCCTGTTCAGCGCACTGCTCACCCTGCCTGATTCCAGGGCTTCCAGTGCCCCGTTGACATAACGGAAATCAAAACCGACGTCTTCCCTTCGCACACCCGATCACTCCTCAACAGGTTTGTTCAATCATATCACCGAGCAGCGGCGGTGTACGAACCTGATCGAGTGGTGTTAAGACGGTGGATCTGCGAAACCGGATCCACCCTGGATTGTGCAAAAGGATCTCACTCATGTTCGTATGAGAACGCTTCGTCAACATCCTTGCGTGGTACCGGAGAAGATACCATATGCAGAGTGTCTGAGTTTTGCGGGCGGCAACTGGGAGTCAAACGACCCCGCTTTCCCGCGGGTCCCTGCTAACATACAGCACGAACAACAGTGGGCCCCAAATATGGATCGCTGTTCATGTTCCATGGATAGAGTTTCGTGTTTTGTCGGATTAGCCTCACTATCCTTCTTCTGTGAAGTTGAAACCAATATATAGGGATCACCATGCTCCCGGATCTCCCCTTGCGTCAACCGGGAAGTTTTCAGAAGACGTCTTCTGATGATTGCAGGGTATCCGTGATCCGTTGTATATCTAAGGGCAAAGATGATCCGCTGATTGAATGTCCCATCTATCGGGGGTTAGCGGCCGTCATCGGGGAGACGGAGGTGGCCTGCGGAACGCCCACCACACGTTTTCATCTTGACTGGGTTCGTCGGAACATCTATCCATGGCGATAGGATGCCTCCCTCGGGAGCGCATTCGAGTTCGACGTACCCAGAAATATCTTCAATCCAGGGAGGAGAACACATTCATGTCAGCTATTCGGAGATGGAACCTTCTGGTACTGGCCGCCGCACTGCTGGTGATGGCAATCCTGGTGGTGGGCTGCGGTCAGACCGAGGAGCCGACCGACCCGGCCGACCCGACAGAACCGGCTGAGCCAGGCGGAGAAGATCCCGACGGGGAAGAACCGAAGTACGGTGAAACCTTCATCGTTGCACAGTATTCCGACATCACCCACCTCAACCCGTTCATGAGCACGGACGGCGCATCGAACACGGTGAATACCACCATTCACCAGGGGTTGGTGGGCTATCGCTACAACAACGAGATCACCCCGCTATTGGCCGAGAGCTGGGAGACGTCCGAGGATGGTCTCACCTGGACTTTTCACCTGCGACAGGGAGTCAAATTCCACGACGGTGGCGAGTTCACCGCCGAGGATGTCAAGTATACCTACGACCTGATCATGGATCCGGCCACCAAGTCACCGCGCCTGGGTGACCTGACCTCTATCGATCGGGTGGAAGTGGTGGATGAGTACACACTGCGCCTCGTTACCGCGGAGCCCTATGCTTCCCTGCTGGACAAGGTGGCGACCCGGGGCATCATCTCCAAGGCACACACCGAGGAGCACAGCCTGGAGGGTTATAACCGCCATCCGGTCGGCACCGGCCCCTTCGCCTTTGTCAGCTGGCAGCTAGATGAGAAGATCGTCCTAGAACGCTTCGACGATTACTGAGAGGGAAGGCCCTACCTGGACAGCGTGGAGTTCGTGGTCATCCCAGAAGACTCGGTTCGCCAGATCGCCATGGAGACCGGCGAGGCTCACTTCAACTGGTGGAATGTGCCGGAGGAGGACATTCCCGGCATGATCGAGGGGTCTGACATCGACGTATTGCAGTATCTGCAGACCGACTTCCACATGCTGATTCTCAACAACCAGCATCCCTTGTTTGAGGACTACCGGGCCCGACAGGCTATCGCCTATGCCATCGATAAGGAAGCGCTCGTGGATAACTTCGCCCGCTACTCGGGTGTTATTGCCGACGGCCCTTACTCTGAGGCCTACGGCTATTATTACACTCCCGAAGTTCTCACCAGGTACCGCCATGACCAGGACAAGGCCCGTGAGCTGCTGGCTGATCTGGGCTGGGAAGAGGGTTCCGATGGCATCATGGTGCGCGACGGCGAGCCCTTTGAGTTTGACATGATGGTGCGCGCCGGCGACGAGAAGAACATCAACGAGCTGGTGATGATCCAGAGCTGGCTGCGCCAGGTGGGCATTACGATGAACATCCAGGAGACGGAGTGGTCGTTGCTCCTGGAACGTCTGACTGAGACGCGGGAATACGATGCCTGCAAGGTACAGTTTGGCGCAAGCCCTGATCCCGACCACTACACCATATTTCACACGCAGGGTGGGTTCTGGATAGGTCAGTACAATAATGAGCGCGTGGACTACGTCCTTGACCGCGGTCGCAGCGTGATGGATCCGGCCGAGCGCAAGGCTTACTACGACGAGTACCAGGAGATCATCTCCTACGAGCAGGCCGTGGTGTTCCTGTACCACTCGCAGCGCAACAACACGATCTCGGCTAGGTTCCGGGGCATGACCAGTGAGCCCCCCGGCATGCTGCAGCTGCTCCACCTGGTGTGGGATACACAGGCAGGCAGCTGAACAGCCGAATGTGATCGGCAGCGGAGGTCGGCGGCAGCCTCCTGGTAGAGGTTCGCTCCTCCTCCGCTGTCCCTGGTGAAGGAGTTGGTGTCCTTGGCTCAGTTTCTGACACGAAGATTGATACTTTCTCTCTTTATACTGCTCGGCGTTTCCTTCATCGTGTTCATCATCATGCACATGGCTCCCGGTGATCCCGTGCGCGTCGTCGCGGGGCTGGATGCCCCCGCCGAGGTGGTGGAGGCCATCCGGCGCGAATGGGGTTTTGATCAGCCCATTCACGTGCAGTACATTCGTTGGCTTCGTCGTGCCGTACTGCTCGACTTCGGCCGACCGGCTATCACTGGCGAGACAGTGGCCTTTTCCATTCTCAGCAGACTGCCCAATACCATCAACCTGAACCTGGCGGCGTATGCGGTGGCGCTGGCCATCGGTGTGCCCCTGGGGATCCTGTCGGCGTTGAAACAGTATTCCTTCCTCGATCACGCGGGGACCGTGGTGGCGTTGATTGGCATATCCATGCCGTCATTCTGGCTGGGGCTGCTTCTCATCATCGTGTTCTCACTGAACCTGGGATGGTTCCCGTCCTTTGGAGCCGGCACCCTGGCCCACTACGTGTTGCCCACGATGTCGCTGGCCACAGCACAAGTTGCGCTCCTCATGCGGATGAGCCGGTCCAGCATGCTCGAGGTCATGAAGAAGGACTACATTCGCACCGCCCGGGCCAAGGGGCTGGGGGAGCGCGTGGTCGTGTATAAACACATGTTCAAAAACGCGGCCATTCCCATCGTTACGGTCATTGGCATGCGCCTGGCGTACGTGGTGGGGGGTTCCGTCATCATTGAATCGGTGTTCTCCTGGCCGGGGGTGGGTCGGTTGGCGATCAAGTGGGTCGGTTGGCGATCAACTCGCTGCACAGCCGAGATTACTTCGTGACCCAGGGCGTGGTGTTCATGACGGCCCTTTGCATCGTGGTGATGAACCTGCTGGTGGACCTTTCCTACGCCTACCTAGATCCGCGCGTGCGCTACAATTGAGGGGGACGGAGATGACCGGGCAAGATCAACACAAGACAGTGAAGGCCCAGACCTGCGGCGAGGTGCCTGCCGAGAGCTGGATGTGGCGGGCCTGGCGGCGTTTCCTGCGCCATAGGTTGGCAGTGGCGGCTGCGATTGTGATCCTGCTACTGTACCTGGTAGCGGTTTTTGCTCCGTGGATTGCCCCCTACGATCCCATTGACGACATCTTCCTCACCCGGCGCCTGGAGGGACCCTCGTGGGAGCACTGGTTCGGGCTGGACGAGGTGGGACGGGATGTGCTTTCGCGGGTGATCTGGGGCAGCCGGATATCATTGAGCATTGGCTTTCTGGCTGCTAGTATCTCCTTGGTTATGGGAGTGGTACTGGGCGCCCTGGCGGGCTACTTCGGCGGCGCGGTGGACACGGCTATCATGCGTCTCGTGGACTTATTGATGGCCATCCCGCAAATCCTGTTGATCATTGCGGTGGTGGCGGCCCTGGGCCCCAGCTTCTTAAACGTGATCGTGGTGATCGGGGCCACGGGATGGACGCAGTACGCCCGAGTCACCCGCGGTGAGTTCATGTCGCTGCGCAACGAGGAGTTCGTTGAGGCGGCCCGGGCGGTGGGGGGCAGCACGGCGCGCATCGTTTTTGGGCACATCCTGCCCAACTGCCTGGCACCCATCATCGTGTTGGTGACGCTCAATGTGGCCACGGCAGTGCTGATCGAGACGGCGCTTTCGTTCCTTGGATTCGGGGTGCAGCCGCCCACGCCCAGCTGGGGCAACATCCTGACGCCGGGCCGGCAGTTCCTGCGACATGCTCCGCACATCGCGACCATGCCGGGCCTGGCCATCACCCTTACAGTGCTGGTTTTCAACCTCGCCGGCGACGGGTTGCGGGATGCACTCGATCCCCAGATGGACGTCTGATGCTCACGTTGGTTGTGCGGTGATGCCACTGTCCCTGAGGTGCTGGGTGCTGGCCATTTGGATCGCGGTTGTCGGGGTGCTGTTTGGCTTGAGTGGCAACAGCGCCCTTGCATCCGTGGTTCCGTACGGGTGGCCCGAGGGCTTTTCTGACCTCCAGACACTGGGCACCATCACCCGCTTCGCTCCGTATATGCGTAGGGATGTGTGTCGGGAGTCGAACACGCTTCACGCCGCATGGCTGGCGGATCACGCAGCCGGTGAGTCCAACGCGGTATTGTATCGGACGGTTGACCTGGCGGATGGACAACCGGGATCCGATACCCTGGTGTTGTTCGAGCTTGCCGGAGACGGCAGAATCCAGGATTTCGACATCGCCCTGACCGAAGTCAGCGTGCAGCTGGCGTGGGTGGAGGTGACCGACGGCGAGGTGCAGCTCATGACCGGGAATTTCGCGCTGAGCCAATACGGAGTTGAGGAGCGTTGGGTCCGGACCGTGTTGAGTACGGACCGTTCCATTTCTGACCCGCGGGTCGCGGTGGTGGGTGAAGAGGTGTACCT
>PXCI01000281.1 GCA_003566675.1 Clostridia bacterium | reverse complement strand
TCCCGGAACGCGGTACAGCTGCACAGGCACCCCCCGTTCAGCGAGGCGTCGGTGCAGCGCGGTGGACTGCTCGAAGGGGACGTCCCGGTCTTCGTCTCCGTGAATCAGCAGGGTCGGCGTGAAGGTCTCGTCGAGGACCCTCAGGGGACAGAGAGACGTGAGCGCCTCCGCATCCGCACCAGGATCCAGGCCGCTGACCTCCTGGACCCATCGCCCCCGCTGACGACAGAACAGGTAGAAGGGGAAGCGGGTCGTTTCCCCCTCTGCCAGGGGTCGTCGGCCGACGGATGCCCAGGCCTCTTCCCCGGAGACCGGGGCAAACTGCGAGGTGTACCAGGGGCTCGGAGACGTATACCAGGAGCCCAGGATGTCCCCGTACCCATACATCGAGACCACGGCCTCAGGCCTGAACTCGGTGTCCAGGCCCAGGGTCAACGCCAGGTACCCTCCCGCAGAGCTTCCGGCCACCGCTACCCGCCCCGCATCAATGCCGGCCCGGCCGGCCCCGGAACCCCTGATCCAGGCGAGGGCATCACGGGCGTCCCCGATGATGTCCTCCAGGGGGGTCTCGGGAGCCAACCGGTAGTCGACGGACGCCACGGCATACCCGGCGTCCGTCCACCGCCGCACGTGGGATGGGAAGATGTCCTTCCTCGATCCCCAGATCAGGGCACCGCCGTGAAAATAGAGGATCGGCGGCGCCGGCGAGGTCCCGGGCCGATAGACATCAACCCGGAGCACACAGCCCTCCGCCACCTTGTACTCGTAGGTATCGCAGTGCACCGGTTCATTCCCCGTTTCGATCAGAGATACCGGTCAAACCACTCCCGGATCCGCTCCAGGCGATGGATCCTGTGCCAGGGACGGCCGCCCCGGGACAGGCCGTGACTCTCACCGGGATAACGGACAAACTCCGCGTCCACGCCCCGCTTCTTCAGGGTGGCAAAGACCTGTTCGCTCTGGTTCATCGGACAGCGATGGTCCTCCTCGCTGTGAATGACCAGCGTCGGGGTCGTCACGTCACCCATGTAGGTGATCGGAGACTGCTGCCGATACACTTCGGTGGTCTCCCAGGGGTGTCCCCCATACAGCTCGTCCCAGAGGAAACCGATATCGCTGGCTCCCCAGAAGCTGTACAGATCCGAGACACAACGCATGGTGACCGCCGCGGCGAAACGATCCGTGTGGCCGATAATCCAGTTGGTCATGTAGCCACCGTAGCTGCCTCCGGCGACGCCGACCCGCTCCGGGTCAATGGCCGGGTAGCGCTCCAGGGCCCCTTCAATGCCCGCCATGATGTCGGCGTAGTCGGGGTCACCCCAGCCGCTCTTGATGGCACCGCGGAACGCCTCACCGTAACCCGAGCTTCCCCGCGGGTTGGTGAAGACCACGGCATACCCCGCTGCGGCAAGGAGTTGGAACTCGAAGAAGAAGGTGCCGGCATACATGGCCGTCGGCCCACCGTGGATCTGCAGTACCGCGGGAATCCGCTGCTCTTCCGTATCCGGCAGAAGGATCCAACAGTCAACTTCGGGATCGCCCTCGGCCGCCCGGACGCTGAAACGCTCCGCCACAGGGACCTTCCGCTCAGAGAGCAGCTTCTCGTTCGTGCGAAGGATCACTCGCTCAGCCGCGCTCTGAAGGTCTTCATCGAGAACGGCATGGGTGAACTGGCCCGCCTCGAGATCTCCCTCGGTCCCCAGGTCCAGCATGTGCAGACGGCTGGGGCTGTTGCCATCCGCCACGGCCACGGCCGCCCGCCCCAGGTCCGGCCGGAAGTCTGCGTTGAAGATGACCCGGTCACCCGTGGTGACCAACCGGGACGCACCCGTACTGAGATCCGTTCGGACGACCTGCGTGGTGCCCCGCTCGTTGGTCAGGTAATAGATGTCCCTGCCGTCCTCGGTCCACGTCAGCTGGGGCGAAGGACCGGCAAAACGCATATCGGTGATGGAGGAATCTCCGAAGGTGACGTCCGTTCCCTCCGTCAGATCGACCAGCTCAAAAGAGTCGGCGGACAGGTCCTCCACCTGCGCCAGCCAGAGCCGGGTGTTGGTGTAAAATCCATACACCTCGCGCCTGTTGCCAAGGTAGGCAATCGTCTTTCCGTCAGGAGACCAGCTGGGAGCAGAGGCCGGGCCCAGGCTCTGGGTGATCTTAACCGGGTCTCCCCCGTCTACCGGGAATACCCAGATGTCGCTGAATCGCTGCATATCTGGATCCTTCTCGCGACAGGCACTGACCGCGATCCATTGGCCGTCTGGAGACCAGGCGGGACTGCTGTGGTCGTAGTCGCCCTCGGTGATGGTCTGTACCTCGGGCAGGTCCGCATCGGCACCGAGGCAGTCCGGACAAAAATCCAGGACGCCCACGTGTTGGCGCTTGCCCTCCAAGAAGCCCTTGCCGTCAGCCTTGTACTTGATCTTGGTGATCTCCCGGATGTCCTCGTTGTACTTCTTGTACAGCTTCTCCATCTCATCAAGGTCGCCGTCGCCTTCGTCATCGGAGGTCGGGACCAGGCCCTTGTCGGGATCGCAGGCAGAGACCACCGCGATGCGATCTCCACGGGGCGACCAGGCGAAGCCAGAAAGGCCTCCGTCAATCCGGGTCAGGGGCAGGGCCTCGCCGCCGCGGGCGGGAATCACCCACAACTGGTTGCCGCAGTCCTCACCCTCCACGGCACGGCTGGACATGAAAGCGAGCCACTCACCGTCGGCCGACCAGCGCGGGTGACTGTCCGTACCCGGGCCGCCGGTGAAGGGGCGAGACCGGTCCGCCTCCCACAGGAAGATCCTACCCCGGTAGCCGTCATCCTCCGGGACCACCGTGTGCCGCACGTAGGCCAGGGCCTCCCCCGCCGGGGAGATCTGCGGGTCACTGACAAATTCAAACTTCAGCAGGTCAAAGGGTGTAAAACGCTTCACGCATCCACTCTCCTCTCTCACCAGCTGGAAATGACTTCGTTCATAGCCTCCAGGGTCGTCTCGATGTTCGCCCGGCTGACCTCATAGTGGGTGACCAACCGGATTCGCTGGGGCGAGACCGGATTGGCGCGGACGCCCCTCTTGCCCATTTCAGCCAGGAAATCGGCCGCAGTAAACCATTCCGGGTCGACATCGAAGGCCACGATGTTCGTCTGCACGGTATCGAGGTCCACGATAAAGGGATCCATCTCGGCAATGGCCTCGGCCAACTGCCGGGCATTTTCGTGGTCCTCGGCCAGCCGCTCCACCATCTCCTCGAGGGCGATGATTCCTGCCGCGGCCAGGATGCCTGCCTGGCGCATGCCTCCGCCCAGGATCTTCCGGGTTCCCAGGCACCGATCGATGAACGCCCGGGATCCCGCCACGATGGAGCCCACCGGCGCCGCAAGGCCCTTGGACAGGCAGAACTGCACGCTGTCAACGGGATCGACCATCTCCGAGACAGGGACTCCCGCTGCACATGCCGCGTTGAAGACCCGGGCCCCATCCAGGTGGACCTTCAGGCCCGCCGAGTGGGCCACGCCGGCCAGTTCCCGCATTAATTCCGGGGGCGTCACCGTGCCGCCGGCCCGGTTATGGGTGTTCTCCAGGCACAACAGGCTGCTCCTGGGGAAATGGATGTTCTCACCCCGGATCGCATCCCGCACCTGGTCCGGGTCCAGGATTCCGTTTTCGCCCGGGATGGTCCTCGTCTGGCACTGGGACAAAAGGGCCGCCCCCCCTGCTTCGTAGAGGAAGATGTGGGCCTGCTCTTCCAGGAGCACCTCGTCCCCCCTCTGGGTGTGGGCCATCAAGCAGGCCTGGTTCCCCATGGTGCCGCTGGGCACAAAGAGCGCCGCCTCCTTGCCCAGGATCTCCGCCGCCAGCTCCTGCAGGCGGTTGATGGTGGGATCTTCGCCATATACGTCGTCGCCGACCTCGGCAGCAGCCATGGCCCGCCTCATCTTCTCCGTCGGCCGGGTCACCGTATCGCTGCGCAAATCAATGTAGTCCAAATCCGTCGCCTCCTTGCAGATCATGATTACCCTCTGGTGTTACTTTTCGCTCCAACGCCGTCCATCCCTCTGTAATGGCACGCAGAGCTCCTGAAGATGTTCACCATGTCCGCCGATTTCCCTGCCTGGAACCCCTTTCCCTGGGCACATGAAGAAGCAACAACCTCCCCTGGGACGGCCTGAACCGACATTTCGGCGGAAGGCAGGGAGGAGTGGCCCTGCGGGTGGCGAAGTATTGTGAGCCCATATCCTGCCAAGGGATGGGTATCTCAAGGGGAAAGGGTTGATCCAGGTGCAGAAACAGCTCCAACGCTCAGAGGTCCCCGAGGAACTCACCTGGGATCTCACCGACATTTTTGCCACCGAACAACAGTGGGAAGAAGAATTGAAAGCCGTCGCTGACGACATTGACACCGTAACGAAGTACCGGGGGCGTCTGGGTGAAGGTGCCTCGGTTCTCCTGGCGTGCCTGGACGCCATGGAGGACCTGATGAAGCGGATGTCCCGGGTGGCAGCCTACGCCAGGTACAACATGTCCACCGATGGGACCTCCCAGGCCTACCAGGTCGCCGCCGGTCGAGCCATGTCCCTGGTCGCCAGGATCCAGGGAGAGACCGCATTCATCAAGTCCGAGGCCCTGAGCCTGCCCGCGGGGACACTGGAGCGCTACCTGGCAGAGGATCCGGGACTGGAGTCTTTGCGGCCGGTCATCGAGCGCATGATCGAGGAGAAGCCCCACACCCTCCACCCGGAGACGGAGTCTGTCCTCGCCTCCCTGAGCGAGGTCCTGAGTGCCCCGGGGACCATCTATCGGCTCTCGAAGACCACGGACATGACCTTTGAGCCGGTGACCGACTCCGAGGGTAACGAGCGACCCATGTCCTTCGGCCTATACAGCGGACGCTACGAGGGATCATCCGACGCCGTCCTCAGGCGCAATGGCTGGGCCTCCTTCACAGAAGGGCTGAAGGCCTACCAGAACACCTACGGCGCCACCTGGGCCACCGAGGTGAAAAAGAACGTGATCACAGCGGGCCTGCGTGGTTATCCGTCCGCCATTGACATGATCCTGAGCGGGCAACAGGTGAACCGGGATGTGTACAACAACATCCACGACACGATCCTCACCGAACTCGCACCGCACATGCGAAGATATGCCCGGCTGCGCAAGAAAGTCGTGGGCATGGACAAAATGCTGTACTGCGACATCGAGGTTCCCATGGACCCCGAATACCAGCCAGCAACCAGCTTCGAACAGGGCGCCGAGATCGTCCAGGAGGGCCTTTCGGTCCTGGGGCCGGAGTACTCCGAGATCATCCGCCGAGGCGTCACCGAGCGTTGGGTCGACCTGGCCGAGAACATCGGCAAGTCCACGGGCGCGTTCTGTGGGGCGGTGCCCGACGTTCATCCCTACATCCTGATGACCTGGACGGACAGCATGCGCAATGCCCTGACCCTCGCCCACGAGCTCGGCCATGGAGGCCAGGGCGTGCTGTCCCAGCGCTACCAGCGGCTCTCCAACAGCCGGCCGACGATGTTCTTCATCGAGGCCCCCTCGACCACCAACGAGATCCTGGTCGGGAACTACATCACCGAACAGAGCACCGATGTCCGCATGCGGCGCTGGGTGATCTCCCAGCTCCTCATGACCTACCACCACAACTTCGTCCGTCACCTGATCGAAGGTGAGCTGCAGCGGCGAATCTACCCCATGGCCGAGGAGGGCCAGCCAATCACCGCCAGCGTCCTGAATCGGGTCCAGGGCCAGATCCTCGAGGACTTCTGGGGCGACGAGGTCGAGGTCGATGACGGTGCCCGCCTCACCTGGATGCGGCAGCCCCATTACTACAGCGGGCTCTATCCCTACACCTACGCCGCAGGCCTGACCATTGGAACCGCCGTGGCCGCGGCTATCGAGGAAGAGGGCGCCCCAGCTGCCGAGCGCTGGATAGAGGTGCTGAAAGCAGGAGGAACCAGGAAACCCCTGGAACTGGCCGAGATGGCCGGAGTGGACATGAGCAGGCGGGAGCCAATCCAGGAGGCCGTCGCATTCGTCGGATCCCTGGTCGATGAGATGGAAGAGAGCTTCTGAGGCACAATCGCGCTACACACGACCACGGCCCGTAGGGGACTTACACCCTTTGTTAGCCCATGCCGGGCCCGCATAATCGACGTCGGGGGCTGCACTACAGGCAGCCCTCGACGATCCTTCATACATCGCCCTGGCAGCTTCAATCCTCTATGCAGCACATGAATCTGCAGCCCGGGTGATCCCATGGCGCACCCCTCTTTCTGATCCCTTTCGGACTCCTTCAGAGTGTTCCCATGATAACCACCCGGGCAGGTCAACTCCACGAACCCCGGCCATACACCCTCTCATAGGAGAAATCATCTTCCAGGCTCATATTTCCAGTGAATGCGGTGCATACTACTTATCTGAGGGGGGAATATCCATGTTGATACGAGCCATGATTCGAGCTGTTGTTGTGTCGGTATTCCTGATAGCTTCATTGTTCGGCTCCACCGCGCCCTGCATCGCCTCTGAACCGGAAGAAGTAACGATCTATCACCCGGTGACCTGGGAGGACGGGCTTCACCTGCTACCTGTCACCCATTGGATCCCGAAGACATCGGGCCCCGAAGCGCAGGTCAGGGGCGCAGTGGAGCTGCTCATGAACCTGAACTCGAACCCCCTCGGAGAGGCCCAACTGCTCCGGGTTGCCGTTGATTCCCAGGGGGTGACCCTAGACTTCAGCCGGAAACTGACGGAACGAAACCTCGGGGCCTTCGGAGAACAGGTGACGGTCCAGGCCATCGTACAGACCGCCCTCGGCACCGGCCACTCCGGGCCCGTTCAACTGCTGATCGAAGGCGACAGGCAGAAGACCCTTGCCGGGCATGTAAGCATCAGCAGCCCCCTTGATCCGGATCTCACCGTCCTGTGGCAGGGGTACCCAGACCTACACGGGCACTGGGCCGAAAGACAGATCCTGGCCGCATCCCTCGGTGACGTCGTCCGTGGCCAGAGGCCACTGACCTTCGCTCCAGAGGCTCTCATGGACAGGGGCACGTTCATCGTCGCCCTCGTCGCAGCCAATCCCCCTTTCATCCAGACCGGTCACGCGGATGAGGGCTGGATCTTCGGCGACCCCTTTGAGGACGTCAACCCAGGCACCGAGTTGGGCCGGGCCGTGCGAATGGCCTCTGCCGCGGGCTATCTGCAGGCGTCTGACGATGCAATACCAACCCATCTCACCCCGGAGCAACCCATTACACGCGCCGAGGCGATGGTCATGGCGACCCGTTCGGCCGGGGGTGGGGACCGCGCAAGGACTCTGGCCGCACAAGCCGGCGACCGGGAAGATGCCCGCATGGTCGGATACATCGGGGCAGCCCGGGAGATGAACATACTGCGCGGATATCCCGACGGGAGCCTGCGACTGGACGACCCCATCACCCGGGCCGAGGCGGTGGCACTGATCGTTCGGGCCTCGGGCCTCTGCCCCGATCACGGGGGAACCGCCCTGGTCCGCCCGACACCTGGCGGAACGCTCTTGCGGGGCGAACCGGTGATCGGGGTCACGGCTCGAAAGGATGCGGATCGGATCGTCTATCAGCTCCACAAAGACAACGGGGAGCTCCTATCCCAGGGCAAAATTGAGGTGCATGAAAGAGGTTGGTTTGCCTTCTGCCCGGCCCTATCATCAGCAGAGGGACCCGCCCACCTGACGGTGGACGGGAAGAGGATGCCGCTTCTTTTGGAACCTTGAACATCGAACCACAAAAAAACTCGCACTCCCGCAGTGCCGTGCCTCCCGCCTGCTTCGAACCCGCTCTCGACAGGTGGGTGCCCTATGCTCGGAGTTGGACGTCCACTCAAGGAGGCATGCCCGTCGCCGAACAGCTCGGGCTCCCGGAGTAATAGTGTTGGGTCAAACATCCGGTAAGCCACGTACACCGCAGGAATGCGAAATACTTACCCACATCCCGATTGGAATCCGAATGACGTCGCATCAGGCCGAATAATGCCACTGAAAGCATACGTTCATCCCAATCCCAATTGCAGCTTTATAATACCATATGCCCCGTCATGCTGCAAGATGCGATCTCAACTTTTGTCCCTCAGGCGCAGGTGCAGCTCCTCCAGTTGATCCTCGCTGACCGTCGCCGGAGCACCTGTCATCAGGTCCCTGGCGGCTGTCGTCTTGGGAAAGGCGATGACATCGCGTATTGTCTGCTTTTTAGCCAAAATCATCACCATGCGATCCATTCCAAAGGCTATCCCTCCGTGGGGCGGGAATCCGTAGGCGAAGGCGTCGAGGAAGAAACCGAATCTTTCGCGCTGCTCCTCCGGACCGATCCCCAGCACCGCGAAGATCCGCTCCTGCAGCTCCTGCTCGTGGATCCGAAGACTGCCGGAAGCCAGTTCCTGCCCGTTGAGTACCACGTCATAGCCGATGCCTCGCACCGAGGCGGGATCCTCTTCCAGGAGCCCCATATCCTCCTCCATTGGGGCCGTGAAGGGATGGTGAACACTGGTGAGAGCGCCCTCGTCATTCAACTCAAACAGGGGAGGTTCGGTGATCCAGAGAAACTCCGCCATCTCCTCTTCAGGGATCATCTCCAGTTGCCTGGCAAGACGAATCCTCAGCATGCCCAGCATCCGGTTCACATCGTCTCGTTCTCCCGCCAGGACCAGCATCAGGTCCCCCTCATCTGCACCGGCCCCGCGGGCCATTCTGCGGATCTCGCCGTCGGTGAGGTGCCGGATCACCGGAGAACGAACCCCCGCGGTCCCCACGCTGGGGTCCTCATCCCAGGCAAACCACAGGAGTCCCCTGGCCCCCCACTCCTTGACCTGTTCCTCCCACCGGTCCAGCTGGGACCGGCTCACCCCGGCCATGCCGGGCAGGACCAGGCCCCGGACGACGCCGCCGTCCTTCACCGTGCCGGAGAAGAGCCGGAATCCGGACGCTGCCACCGCCTCTGAAAGATCCTGCAGCTGCAGATCGTAGCGCAGGTCGGGACTGTCGCTGCCGTATCGGTCCATGGCGTCCTGATACGTCAGGCGGGGAAAGGGCGTCTTCACCTCCACCCCCCAGAGCTCTCCGAAGAGCCGCGCCAGCATCTCTTCGATGAGTGAGAAGATTTCCTCCTCACCCGCGAAAGACATCTCCACGTCCAGCTGGGTGAACTCGGGCTGACGATTGGCCCGAAGATCCTCGTCGCGGAAGCAGCGGACCAGCTGGTAGTAGCGATCCATCCCTGCGAGCATCAGGAGCTGCTTGAAGAGCTGGGGCGACTGGGGCAGGGCGTAGAATTCGCCGGGTTCCCTTCGATTGGGAACCAGGTAATCTCGAGCGCCCTCGGGCGTGCTGCGGGTCAGATGGGGCGTCTCCACCTCGCAGAAATCCCGCTCCTCGAGGAAACCCCTCACCACCGCGTTGGCCCTGGCCCGCAGGAGCATTGCCTTCTGCATCTCGGGCCTCTTGAGATCCAGGTACCGATGCTTCAACCTCAGGGCCTCATCAACATCGATCCCATCTCTTATGTAAAAAGGGGTATTGCACGAGGTATTGAGCAGCCGGACCTTCTCCGGGACGATCTCAACGGAACCCGTCGGGCTGTCGGGATTAACGGTATCGGCAGAGCGCTCCCTCACCTGCCCGCGCACAGCGACCACGAACTCACCACGCCAGTTTCCGGCCTTCTCCCAGAGAGGCCCCTGGAGATGCTCATGAAAAACGACCTGGACCTCGCCGGTGCGATCCCGGAGCATGACAAACAAAACGCTTCCGAGATCCCGCCGCCTGCCCACCCACCCCATCAGGGTGACCGTGCGACCCGCGTCACGGGCATTGAGCTGTCCACAATAATCGCTGCGCCGCCAGTCTCCCAGCGCCTCCAGTCTCTGATCCTCACTCAAGACAATCGCCTCCGCATCCTGTCAAAAAGGTCTCGATCTCCCCGAGAGAAACCGCTTGTTGAGAGCCATCCTCCATCTTCCTGGCGGTGACCATGCCCGACTCCAGTTCATCCGGGCCTAGAATCAAAACGAACCGGCACGGGTACCGGCTGGCGTAGCGCATCTGGGCACGCACACTCCGGCCCATGTAGTCCGCATCCGCACTGAGACCCGCCCGGCGCAGGGATTGGACCAGGGCCAGTCCCGGGCTCCGGGTCTCGTCCCCAATGGTCACCACGAAGACATCCAGCGCCTCTGGCTCCGGCGCGAACAATCCCTCTCGTTCCAGGATCATCAACAGCCGCTCAAGACCCAGCCCAAAACCCACTGCCGGAGTTGGCTGGCCGCCGATAATCTCCACCAGGCCGTCGTAACGACCTCCCCCGCAGACCACGTCCTGGGCATCGAGGGCACGGTGCTTAATCTCAAAGACCGTCCGGGTGTAGTAGTCGAGTCCCCGTACCAGGCTCGCATCCAGCTGGTAAGGGATGTCCAGGGCATCAAGATGGGCCTGAAGCTCGGAAAAGTGCTCGCGGCAGCCGTCACAGAGAAAGTCTCCAACTTCCGGCGCATCGGCCTGGAACCCGCGACACCCCTTGACCTTGCAGTCCAGGAGCCGCAGCGGGTTGGCGTCATACCTGCGCCGGCAGTCGCCACACATGTTCTCCAGGTTCGGGGCGAAGTGTTCCCTGACCGCGTCCCGGTATACCCCCCGGCACTCCGGACAGCCGATGGTGTTCAGTCCAACCGTGAGTTCATCCAGCCCCAGCTGCTCCAGGAAGTCACAGGCCAGGCAGATGATCTCCGCATCCACAGCCGGATCACCGCTGCCGAGACACTCAACCCCGAACTGGTGGTGCTGCCGGAGGCGCCCCGCCTGGGGGCGCTCATAGCGGAAAATGGGCCACGCGACGTAGGACAGCTTCACCGGCTGAGCCTCCGCATACAGCCCCTCTTCCAGGTAAAGCCTGGCCGCAGCGGCGGTGCCCTCGGGTCTCAGGGTCAGGCTGCGCCCGCCCCTGTCTTCAAGGGTGTACATCTCCTTCTCCACGATATCCGTCGTCTCTCCCACCGTCCGGCGAAAGAGCTCCGTATGTTCCAGGACAGGGGTCGCAATCTCCCCGTATCCGTATCGGCGGCAGACGTCCCGGGCAACGGACTCGATATACCGCCACTTTGGACTTTCGTCCGGCGTCACATCCGCCGTGCCTCGGGGCCTTCTCGTTATCTCCATCGAACCTCCTGACATGGTGTCAGGATCTTCACCTTCCTTTCATCCACATCTACAGCAAGCAACCGTCCCTGATTGTAACTGACATAATACCCCGAAATCGCGCTGAGATCATCCCCTCGATGCACCCTGGCGAGGGGCCGGGGAGCCTCGGACGTGTACATGGCGTCGGACAATCTGCAAAGGAGGCAACCAGGGCAAACTCGGCGGGGTCAGATCAGCAATCATACCCGTCGCATGTGGGGCGACGGCCTCAAAAACTCTTGTTGCTGTCGAGAAGGAGCGTCACCGGTCCCCAGTTATCCAGGCTCACCATCATCATCGCCCCAAACTCACCGGTGGCGACCTCCAGGGACAACCTCTCCAACTCCTGGGTGAACGCTCCGTAGAGCCTCTTCGCCACATTGGGCGACGCAGCCCCGGTAAAGGAGGGGCGTCGTCCCCCGCGACAGTCACCGTAGAGGGTGAACTGGGAGACGAGCAGAACGGCTCCCCCGGCGTCCAGGGTCGACACGTTCATCTTCCCCTGGTCGTCGGGAAAGATTCGCAGGTTGGCCACCCGGTCCACCAGGTAGGCGACATCCTCGGGCCCATCCCCGTCGCCAATCCCCAGCAGCACCACCAACCCCTCGCCAATCTCGCCTGCCACCTCATCATCCACCGTCACCCGCGCCCGGGTGACCCGCTGCACCACTGCTCTCATAGTTCCCCCTTCCGTCAGTGCGAAACCCTCTCAACGTGGAGCACATCACGGATCCGCTCCACCCTCTGCTTCATATACCCAAGCTGCTCCAGGTTGCGAATCTCCAGTACCATGGTGACATAGGCCATGCCATCAACCCGCGTCCGGGCCTTGGCATCCATGATGTTGGTGCTGAAGGACGCCACGGCCTGGGCAACATCGGACAGGAGACCGGGACGATCCAGGGCCGTGATCAGGATCTCAACCGGGTAGTACTGGGCGTCGACCGAATCCCACGAGACCTCGATCACCCGGTTCTGGTCATCGAGGAAGCGGGTGATGTTGGGGCAATCGTCCCTGTGAATGGACACGCCCCTGCCCCGGGTGATGTATCCGACGATGTCATCGCCGGGGACCGGGTTACAGCATCGCGCCAGGCGCACCAGGACGTTGTCGATGCCCCGTACCTTGACCCCCTGCTCCGCATCTGTTGCCCGGGGGATCTTCTCCTTGATCATGTCCTCGTCAATGGTCACTTCTGCGCCGGCGTGGTCCTCCCGATACATCTCGCGCAGGCGGGAGGCCACCTGCCCCGCAGTCAGTCCCCCGTAGCCGATGGCCACGAGGAGGTCATCGACACTGGAGAAATTGAAGCGCCTGAGTATGCGATCGAAATACTCTTGCTCCGCCCAGATCTTTGACGGCGACAATCCCATCTGGCGGATCTCACCTCGCAACATGGACTCTCCGCGCTCCATGTTCTCTTCCCTGCGCTCCCGCCGCAGCCACTGGCGGATGCGAGAGCGGGCGCTGGAGGTCTGGACCACCTTGAGCCAGTCGGAGCTGGGCCCGCGGCTCTGCTTGCTGGTGAGAATCTCAACGATGTCCCCGTTTTCGAGCTGGGTGTCCAGGGGGGCAATCCGGCCGTTGATCTTCGCTCCGACGCAGCGATGCCCGACCTCGGTGTGGATGCGATAAGCAAAATCGAGGGGCGTGGACCCCGCCGGCAGGTCGATCACATCGCCATTCGGGGTGAAAACGAATACCTCGTCGGAGAAGACATCAATCTTGAGGGAGTGCATGAAATCGTGGGGATCGGGAGCCTCACTCTGCCACTCCAGGACCTCCCTCAGCCAGGCCAGCTTCTTGCCGAATTCTTCATCGGTCTCGCCCTTGCCCTTGTATCTCCAGTGGGCGGCAATGCCGTACTCTGCCACCCGGTGCATGGACCAGGTCCTGATCTGGATCTCGAAGGGTTCCCCCCTGGGACCGATGACCGTGGTCTGAAGGGACTGGTACATGTTGCTCTTGGGCATGGCGATGTAGTCCTTGAAGCGTCCCGGGATGGGCCGCCAGAGGTTGTGAACCGTCCCGAGCACCGCGTAGCAATCCTTGATGCTGTCCACGATCACGCGCACCGCGACCAGATCGTAGATCTCGTCAAGGGACTTGGCCTGGTCCTGCATCTTCAAATAGATGCTGTAAAAGTGTTTGCTTCTGCCCTGGATCTGCCCCTCAATCCCCACGCTATCGAGGGATTCCCGGAGCTCCTCGATGAGCTCGTTGGTGTAGTCCTCCCGCTCTCGCCTATGCAGGGGGACTTCCTTCGCCAACTTCTCGTACTCCTCCGGGTGAAGGTACTTCAGGGCCAGATCCTCCAGCTCGACCTGGATCTTGGCGATTCCCAATCTGTGGGCCAGGGGCGCGAAGATCTCCAGGGTCTCCTCCGCGTTGGCTCGCCGCCGCTGTGGAGCCAGCGAGCCCAGGGTGCGCATGTTGTGCAGCCGATCGGCCAGCTTGATCAAAATGACCCGGATATCCTGGGCCATCGCCACGAACATCTTGCGCAGGTTCTCCGCCTGCTCCTCGACGCGGCTCTGCGCCTCCAATTTGGTCAGCTTGGTCACCCCGTCGACCACCTCGGCGACATGGGAGCCAAAGCTCTCGGAGATGTCCTCCAGGGTCACCTCGCTGTCCTCCACCACATCATGCAAAAGGGCAGCCACCAGGGTGTCCGCATCCATGTCCAGGTCAGTCAGGATCAGGGCAACCGCTATGGGATGCTGAACATATTCCTCTCCCGAAGCGCGCACCTGCCCCCGATGGGCGCTCGCTGCGACTTCGTGGGCCAGTTCAAGGCGAACCAGTGCGTCCTCGGAGAGATATTCAGATGCTGCCTTCAGAAGATCCTCGAGTGTCAAGTTCCATCCCCTCTCAGGGTGTCCTCACCGGAAGATAGGGAAAGGCCGTAAAGGATTCTCACAAGCTTCTCCGGCGACACCTCATTTCCTGCCGCAGCCGCAATCCGGTCCAGCTTCTCCTGTCCCCTCGCATAGATGTCTGAATCCTCGGGGCGCATGTCCTCCGCCGGGTTCGGCAGGGGCAGCCAGAAGGTCTGATCTCCCCGTTTTAAAGGGGCAACCTGGTTCAACTGGGACAGGATCTCGAGGGCACAAAGCAGCCCGGGGAGTCCAATCCCCGGCACATCATTCAGGAGACGGTCCAGCGCCTCCCCCTCGGGATGAAAAAACTCCGCCGCAGGTCCATCCCCTGCCGCAGCAACCTCGTCCGCAGCAACCCCCTCAGACAGGTAGTCATAGATGCTGCGAAGGGTCGACTCGCCCGGATACAGGTCGCGCAGAAACCTCCAGCGACGCCGCAGGGCCCCCAGCACAAGGTCGTCAGGACCGGCTCCCGCCGGGCAAAAAGCTTCCAACATCAGCTGCACCCGCTCGCGGCCCCTCCAGCGGTCGATCTGCGGCGTATACACCACGTCGATTCGACCGGGGGCCGAGGCATTCACCCACTGTCCGGCCATGTTGAAGCCTATGGCCTTCAGCGCACCCGAACCCAGCTCAAGCAAGAGGTGGGTCTTCTGCTTGCCCACGGGGCGGGCCCTGTGAACCTCAACGTCCCGGGAGAGAAAAAGGGGCGAGGGATGGCCCTGCCCAAAGGGCCCCAAATCCTCCAGCTGCGTCACCGACCGGGCGTGAACCTGCCTGAGGGGGATCTCACCGGTGATGGCGAGTTCCGGCAGCATCCTGCGAGAGCTGATCTCCCCCCGAACCAGGGCGTCCATCCTGAGGACAAAGTCCTCCAGCCGATCTCGTTGCAGGCTCAGTCCGGCCGCAGGGTCGTGTCCACCGTAGTTCTCGAGGAGATCATCACACTCCCGCAGGGCATCTAACAGCGAGAACCCCTCGATACTGCGGCCTGATCCCCGCAGCAGCGTGGGCTGATCGGGATCAGGAGCCAACACAAAGGTCGGACGGCGGTACTGTTCAGCAATTCGGGAGGCAACGAGGCCCAGGATCCCGCGGTGCCAGGTCTGGCCCCACAGGACCAGGCATCCCCGGTCGAGGGATTCAGCATCGGTCTCCAGGCTGAGTTGGGCTCTCGCAACGGTAGTTTCCAGCATCTTCCGTCTCAGGGCGTTTTTGAGCTCACACTCCCTGGCGAGATCCTTCGCCCTGCGGCTCTCGGTGGTCAGCAGCAGGTCCACCATGGACGTGGCATCACCGAGGCGACCGGGAGCATTGAGCCTGGGACCCAGGGAGAAGGCCAGCTCCTGCTCCGTGGCCTCCGCCAGGTTGACCCCTGCCTCCTCGGCCAGGGCAATCAGTCCCTGGCGGGGCGCCCGACGCAGCTGCTCCAGGCCCGCAGCCACCAGGATCCGGTTCTCGCCCGTCAGGGGCACCATATCGGCCACCGTTCCCAGGGCCACCAGGTCCAGTTCCCTCAGCATGTCACTTCCCGAGATCGCCCGGCAGAGCTGGTAGCAAACGCCCACCCCCGCGAGATGGGGGTAGGGGTAGGAGGCGTCCTGAACCCACGGATTCACCACGGCAACCGCAGGGGGAAGGGCACCGGAGGGCTGATGATGGTCGGTGATGATAACATCGAGGCCCAGTTCCCGGGCCCGGCCGACCTCCCCACGGGCCGTGACCCCACAATCCACGGTGATAAGCAGGTCTACGCCGTCTACGACGGCTTCCTCCACGGCGGCGATGCCCAGGCCATACCCGTCCCGCATCCGATGGGGCAGACGGAAATCCACGTCTGCTTCCATGTCCCGCAGGGTCTTCAACATCAGGGCAGAACCGGTGATCCCATCGCAATCGTAGTCGCCGTAGATCCGTATTCTCTCGCTGCGGGACAGGGCACCCCTCACCCGCTCGACGGCCTCCGACGCATCAGGCAGATCGAACGGATCGGCCAGGTCCTCCAGCCTGCAGGACAAAAACCGTTCCATCTCCTCCGCCGTCGTCACGCCCCGGGAGACCAGGGTGGCGGCAGCCAGGTGAAGCAGGCCGCTCTCTGCTTTCAGGCGTGATACGGCCCGGTCATCGGGGGAAGATACTCGCCAGGTGACGATGAATGATCACTCTCCCTCTCACCTTCACTGGACGTCACGTCACCGGAGGTCAGCTGTTTCAGGCTCTCCTCCAGGGTTTCGAGCTCCAGTCGAAGTCGCTCATTGTCCAGCGTCACTTCGTCATGTTCCATCTCGAGACGCCTGATCCGGTTTGTGGCCTCACGGTGCCGGAGCTTGCTGAGCAGGTGTCCGTAGAGATTAATCACTCCGATGAGCAGACCGCCAGCCGCAGCTGCAGCCACAATCACCAGGGTAAGGGAGGTCTGCACCTCCCATTGGATAAACCGTACGGAGACCTCAAGGGGATTCTGGGTAGCGAAAAGGGCAATCGCTACAGCGGCAAGCAGAAAGACGATTAAGGTCAGGGTAAAACGCACGGCAGGACCTCCTTTCTTCCCTAAATAGAGTTCGGCACAGCTGCCGTCGTATCCTTGTGAACTGGCAGACGATGCCTCCCTCTATCCCGGAGATCCCGCACCAGCATCACGCCCGCGAGATCATCTTGGCGGGACGCCAGTCCTGCCAGGCCATCCAAAGCGGGCTGGCGAGGAAAATCGATGAATAGGTCCCGATGACAACTCCAAACAGCAGGGCGGCGGTGAAATTCCTGATGGTGGCGCCACCGAAGGCCCATAGGCTCCCCACTGCGAGGAAGGTGGTCAGCGAGGTGGCCAGACTGCGCATCAGGGTCTGCCGGATGCTTCGGTCGACGGTGAGGGCCAGCCCCTCGCCGCGCTTTCTGTACCTGATGTTCTCCCGGATCCGGTCAAAGATCACAATGGTATCGTTGACCGAGTAACCCACGATGGTCAAAACGGCAGCGATGAAGGCGCCGTTGATCTCCATCTGAAGGAGGGAAAACAGACCCAAAGTGATGACGCTGTCATGGATTAGAGCCGCGATCGCACACACGGCGAAACGATATTCGAAACGGAAGGTGATGTAGGTGACCATGCCCAGGATGGCAACACCCACGGCGAGCAGGCCTGCGCGGGTGAGCTCCCGGCCAATGGCGGGAGACACCTCGTCAAGAAGGGAGATTTCAAAGGCACCCAGATCCCTGAGGCCCGCATACATGGCATCCCGGCTGTCTCCCGGCGGGAAGTCCCGGGCGCGAATCCGAATGGTGGGTGCCTCGCTAGCGCCCATGCTCTGCACCTGGGCTCCCGACGTCTCTTCAAAGGCCGCCAGTACACCCTCCACGTCTGCGACGGCCACCGGCTCCTCGTAGTTCAGTTCCAGAACCGATCCCCCGGTGAAGTCCACGCCCAGGTTCAGACCCTGAAACAGAAGGCTGATCACGCCTATCAACAGAAAGACCCCGGAGATCCCAAACCACACCCTGCGCTTGCCCATAAAACTGACGGAGCTCAGGGGTAGCCTGGCCTCGCCTGCATTCTGTCTATCCATCGTCGTGTCCCCTCCTCGATCCGAAAAAGGCCGGACCCTCGGCGATCAGGCCCGCAGAAGCCATCTGAACCATGGCCAACCGGGTGATCACCATCGCAGTGAACATACTCAGCACAATACCAAGAGACAGGGTCACAGCAAAACCGCGGATCGGTCCGCTCGCCAGCCAGTACAGCACTCCAGCAGCAATCAGCGTGGTCACATTCGCATCCACAATGGTGCGGAAGGCAACACTGAAGCCGCTGTCAATCGCCGCCCTGGGGGTGGCACCAGCCCGCACCTCTTCTTTGATTCGCTCAAAAATAATCACGTTGGCATCTACTGCCATCCCAATGGAGAGAATGATTCCCGCAATACCCGGCAGGGTCAGGGTGGCATTGATGCCCGCCAGGACCACCATAATCAGAACGATATACAGACCCAGGGCAATCACTGCCCAAACGCCCGGCACCCGGTAGAAGAGCACCATGAGGGCCACGACTGCCGCCACGGCAATAAGGGCAGCCTGCCAACTCTGGTTGATCGACGCCTCTCCCAGCGTCGCACTGACAAACTGCGGCCGCAGAGGGATCAGGTCAAGGGGCAGGGCACCGGAATTCAGCACGACAGCAATCTCCTGGGCTTCCTGGAGGGAGTTGTATCCCTCGATGACCGCACTGCCGTCGCGGATCACCGAGCGCACGTAGGGAGCTTGTACAACCTCGTCATCCAGGAGAATGATGATGCGCCGGTTCAGGTGCTTCTCCGTGGCATCGGCAAAGAGACGGGTCCCCTGGACGTCAAACTGCAGGCTCACGACGGGCTGCTGACCTCCGGCATCCGTTCTCTGAAACATGGCCTGGGCACTGGTCAGGTGCTCACCGGTCAGTAGGATCTCCCCCGCTTCATCGGTGAACTCCAGACGAGCGGTGCGACCGATGATCTCCAGGGCCTCCTCGGGATCCTCGATACCCGGCAGGTTGACCACAATCCTCCTGGCCCCCTCCCGGACGATCACCGGCTCTGTGACTCCGAGGGCGTCCACCCGCCGGCGGATGACCTCCATGGCGGAGTTCATGGCCGTATCGGTGATCGGGCTGTCTTCCCTCTCCTGGGCCTCAAGCACAATGTGGATCCCACCCACCAGGTCCAGGCCCTTATTTATGTCATCCCATACTGGTTGAAAGAGTCCGAAATAATAGCCAATCCCGGCGATGACCAGGACGATGATCAAAAGATTAAGTGTGTGTCTCCGCCGCCTACGCCTCAACCTCTTCGCTCCCTTCATCCTCCCAAGTGAGGATACGCCCCAAATTATATCTCTCACGAGGAAATGGTGTCAATTCAGAAACCAGCAGGCCGCAGGGCCTCAAAGCATCTTCATCCCATTGATCTCCAGAACAAATCGCTGCCCGAGAAAGATCGCGGCTCTTCTGCACATGATCATGCGGCTCAGGAAGATCTCGAAATAGTCCATCACGGGAGAGATCTCGGTGTCGATCTTGAGATTCAGGGTTATGGTACCCGTGCCCGCCTTCACGTTTAAAAAGGAGGCCTCGGCCGCGTAATTGACCCGGTCATGGATGTCAAACTCCGCCGGATCCGCCATCCGCACCCGGGAACGATGAACATCGGACTTGTCCGCCAGGATCAGCGCTGCAGAGACAGGACTTATGATCCTGCCATCCTCGGCCTCGTGATTGCCGATGGCCCCGGCGACAATCGCCGTTCGATCGGGCGAAAGCCCCCGGGCATTGAGTATCTGCCACGCGAGCATGCCTCCCACCGTCGGATGGTCGCGACGGCTGATCACGTTGCCCACGTCGTGCAGGTAGCCAGCCAGGGAAGCCAGATGCGTCTCTTCCTCACCCCGGTTGAGCCGGCGCATGACGTTGGTCGATATGTCCGCGACCAGCCGGGCATGCCGAACCCCGTGTTCGGTATAGCCAGCGCTTCGCAGATGCTTGTCACCTCGCTCCAGGTAAGCAGTGATCTCCGCATCTTCTTTGAGGCTGTCCAACGTCAGTTTCAATGATAACCTCTCCTTCTTCCTCCAGGTAATCCATAACCAGATCGCAAACGCGGGACGGCTCAACGCCGTCGGTGCAGATCACCAGGTCAGCGTCCTCCATCGAACGCCGGAGACGCATCTTTTGTGTCTGCAATCGCTCGGGTCCCCAGTTGATCTTCCGCCGTCGGCGTATCTCCTCGTAGCTCACATCGAGGTATACGACATAGTCGGGGGCGCTCCGCAGGTACAGGGACGGAGCGCTGGAATGCTCCTGCGCGAGCGAAAAGGCACGGATGCCACGCTCTCTGAGCATGTCCACCAGCGTCGTCTTGCCCGATGCACAGGCTCCCACGACGGCCACCAGGGGCCCTCGCACTCTGCGTATCCTGTCAGAAGGGGAAGGATACGTCAATCGACCGGATCGCCACCTCTCCCAGCATAACATCTTCTGATCGCACCGACACCACCGCCAGCGACATGTCATCTCTAGGGTGTCCTGCATCCGCCCCGTGAGCCTCCTGCAACATCCTGTCCGCCACGACCGCCGCGTCAGAGGCCTCCCCGCTGAGACAGGCGGCCAGGGGCTCAATCCCCAGGGGATTTCCCCTCCGTCTTCCCGCATGAAAGACCCCGTCGGTGAAGATGGCCGCCCGATACCCGGGTTGAAGCTCGCACTCCAGGATCTGCGGTTTGGTAAAACCACCGACCCCGATGGGCGGAACATCCTCACGCAGGAATCGGACCTCCCTCCCATCGTACAGAAGAGCCCCGGCATTGCCGTTGCGGGCTATCACGAAGGTGCCGGTATTCAGATCGACCGACAGGATCGTCAGCGTGCAGACGATCTTGCCTCCGCGCAGGGCATACAGGCTGTCATGTACGGCCCGGGCCACGGCCCCGTCCCTGGCCCCCTCGGCTATCAGTCCCGCCGCCCTCGACACAACCATGTTGCTGATCCGTTTGGCCGCGGGCCCGCTTCCCTGGCCGTCCGCCATCACCACCGACAACCCGCCCCTCGGGCGTTCCACCACGTCGACACTGTCCCCACTGGTGGACATCCCCGACCTGGCGGTCTTACGCACCGCCGTCCCAATCCACATCCGCTTCGGCATCCTCTCCCCCTCCAAACTCAACGACGCAGCCGCAGCGATCTCAGCCGATTCAGTGCTGCAGCCACCTCCAGCATGCGCGGCCGGGCATAGTCTCCGGGGTGCCCACGAAACGGAGAAACAAGCTCCATGCCCTCCCGGTCCATCTCCTCCTCAACCCGCGTCAGAGCCTCCCGCAAGCACGTCTCCGGGAAGTACTTCCTCACGTACTGAAGGATATCCGCAACCGCCCGGGTCTGGCTGGGATCCACCAGCTGCTCCACCAGGCCCAGGTCGATCTCCTGCTCCCCGAACTGGATCGTAGAGAGTCCCCGGGTCTTCACCCGCACCCGTCCCCGTCGGCTGGGATCCACGCTGGAGGGGTCGGGCCTGCGCCCCCCTGTCGGAGGAAATGCTCCCGCTGATTCTGAGTTTCTTCCCGTGGGATACTCCCGGGCAATTTCCCGGGCCTCGGCGGTCACGTCAAGGGGACGGTATCGATCCATCATGATCACCGCGTCGGCGACATCAAAGTAGTCCCCCGATCCACCGACAACCACGATCGTCGACACACCCCGTTCCCGGTGAAGCTGCTGAATCCGGTCGATAAAGGGTGTGATGGGTTCCTGCTCAGGGGCGACCAGGCGCTGCATCCGCATGTCGCGAACCATGAAGTTGGTGGCGCTGGTGTCCTCGTCGACCAGTAGAGCCCGGGCACCCATCTCCAGGGCCTCCACGATGTTGGCCGCCTGGGACGTGCTGCCGCTGGCCGTGGGCGTGGTGAACCTGGAGGTGTCCTCACCGTTGGGCAGGTCCCCGATGAAGGGACTGATGTCCACACCGGTCACCTGCCGGCCGTCCTCGGCCCGAATCTTCACGGCAGAATTCACGGTGACCACCCGCTGTCGACCATCGCCGGGAATGTGATCATAGATTCCCCGGTCCAGGGCCCGAAGCAGCGTCGACTTGCCATGGTAACCGCCGCCCACGATCAGCGTCACCCCCTCGGGGATTACCATGCCCCGGACACGGCAGCCACTGGACAGGATCACCTCGCGGGCCAGGGACGGC
>PXCI01000318.1 GCA_003566675.1 Clostridia bacterium | reverse complement strand
TGTGCGGGATGATACCGGCGAGCTTATACCCGACCGGCGCGGCAGCTTTTACCGGCAGTGGCGGGATGAAATCCGCTCTCCGGACGATATCTGGAATGAAATCGTGGCGGCCTCCAAAATTCCGGGCACGACTTCGGCACCGAAACTGCAGCCGATTGAAACCCGCATTGTGATGCTTCAAACGGGCATGCGCGCCAATATCGGAGTGAAGGTCAGCGGGCCGGATCTGGAAACCATCGACCGGTTTTCGCTGGAGCTGGAAGATCACATTCGTCAGGTTGAAGGCGTGCGCGGGCCGTCGGTTTTTGCCGACCGTACCGTGGGCAAGCCCTACATCGAAATTGATATCGATAGGAGAGAAATCAGTCGTCACGGCCTCTCGATTGGTGATGTGCAGGAAGTGATTTCCATTGCACTCGGAGGTATGCCGCTCACCACAACCGTGGAGGGACGCGAGCGCTATCCGATTCGGGTACGCTATGCGCGGGAATACCGGAACACTCCCGAGGCTATGCGTCAGGTGCTCGTGCCGACTCCGGCCGGCTATCAGATTCCGCTTGGGCAGCTGGCCGACATCCGCTTCGAAACCGGCCCGATGAGTATCCGGAGTGAAAACACGTTTCTGATCAACTACGTCACGTTCGATAACGTGTCGGGCATCAGCGCGGTGGAGACCGTCGAAAACGTGCGCCGCCATCTGGACGAACAAATTGAAGCCGGAAACCTGAACGTGCCGTCCGGAATCAGCTATACGTTCGAGGGTGAGTTCAAAAATCAGCAGCGGGCGGCCGAGCGGTTGATGCTTATTCTGCCGGTTACGCTGCTTGTCATCTTACTGCTGATCTATTTCCAGTTCCGCTCGGTAGCGATGAGCTTCATCATCTTCTCCGGAATCGCGCTGGCGTGGGCGGGAGGATTTGTGATGCTCTGGCTCTGGGGGCAACCCTGGTTCCTTGATTTCAGCCTGTTTGGTGTAAATCAGGCCGAGCTGCTGCAAACCGGGACCATCAACCTCAGCGTGGCGGTCTGGGTCGGATTCCTGGTGTTGTTTGGCATTGCCGTGGATGACGGCGTGGTGATGGCCACCTATCTCAAGCAATCATTCGCGAAGCTGAAAACCGATTCCATCGAAGGCATTCGCAAGGCCACCATTCAGGCCGGGCTGCGCCGTGTGCGTCCCTGCCTGATGACTACCGCCACCACGCTGCTGGCCCTGCTGCCGATTCTGACCTCCACCGGAAAAGGCTCCGACATCATGATTCCGATGGCCGTGCCCGTATTCGGCGGGATGCTGTTTCAGGTCATCACCCTGTTTATGGTGCCGGTGCTGTTTTCGCTGTGGATGGAATGGAAATTAAAACGACAAACCGAAACCACGGAGGTGGGATTATGATGATCAAACAAAAGTACATAAACCACCACTCTATGCGAGTAATGTTCCTTGCTTTTTTATTCGTTTGGATGGTTTTTATACCAAACCCCGTGAACGCGCAATCGCCACAAGCTGAACGCGATGTCCTTCAGAATTATATCAATCTGGCCATTCAGAATAATACCGGTTTGCAGGCTGGCGCCACCCGTGTGGAAGCCTCCCGTCTTATGCGCCGGGAATTTGGTTCCCTTGGTGACCCTATGGTGGAACTGGAATATGACGTTTGGTCACGCATGGAGCCCGGAAGCCGGTTCCGTGTGGCATTGATGCAACCCCTCTCGTGGTTTGGCAAACTTTCGGCCACGCGGACGTATTACGATCAGCGGGCCGAGGCTCAACAGTATAGATTTGAGGGTGATGTGCAGGATTTGGTTTATCAGATACGGACACTCTGGTATGAAATGCACGAACTGGAGCATCATACCCATTTGCTGTATGATAATCTGGAAACCCTTGAACAACTGGAGAGTCAGATTATGGCCCGTCTCGAAAGCGGGTTGGGTTCTCAGATTGATGCACTTCGCATCCAAATTGAAAAAAAAGAACTCCAAAACCGGATTGAATCATACTATGATGCCATTGAAGGGCTCGCCGGAAGGTTTAATGCCCTGTTGAACCGGGATCCGGATGCTGAAATAGCATTGTTTTATGAGCTTTTACCCGAGCCAATTCCGAACCGGTACCAACATCAGCCTGCGGTCGCTGAAAACCCTGACCTTCGCTACATAGACGCAGAAACGATGGCATCACAAACTGCGGAAGAGCGTGCCCGACTCGATGGAAGGCCCGATTTTTCCGTTGGTGTCGGGTTCATGAACAGGGATTTACTGCTTGGTGATCCAGAGCGGATGAATGGCATCGAACTGATGGTCAGGTTTAACCTGCCCGTTTACCGAAACCAATACCGGGCAAGGTCCCAGCGTGCCCGTCTGGAAACCCGCGCGTTACAACAGCAACGCGAGCAGTTGGAAAGCCAATTAAGCGGAGAGTTTTTTCAGGCAAAAAAATCCCTGGGTTCGGCTGCTCGCCAACAAAGCCTGTACAAAGAAAACCTCATCCCGTTAACGGAACATGCGCTTGAACTGGCGCTGAGCCAATATGCGGCAGGTGCAGGCGGGTTCGAGCAAATCATACAGTTGCAACGACAGTTGCTGGATTTAAACATGAGTTACACAACAGCTGTGATAGAGCAAAACAAGGCCATTGCCCGACTTGATCTTATCTCTGGACAGTCTTCATTTCTTTCAGAAAACGATTTTTAACCATAAGGCATACACATGAAAACACTATTGAATAAACCATGGGTCAAGCCGGTACTTTTCATTTTTACCGGTTTGTTATTGGGATGGCTGATCTTCGGAGGAAGCCCGCACAACCATGACCACACAGGTGAACAGGCAGCCGAAACCGGAAACGGAACCATCTGGACCTGCTCCATGCACCCATCCATTCGCGATGATGAACCCGGTACTTGCCCCATCTGCGCTATGGATTTAATCCCGGTGACATCCGGAGATATGGATGATGACCGATTCTCAATGGTCATGTCGGAGGCTGCCGTTCGGCTGGCTGAAATCCAGACTACACCTGCAAAATTGGATGTACCGTCCTATCACATTTGGGCGCCGGGAACCATACAGGCCGATGAACGTAAACTGGCAACCGTAGCCGGGCACTACTCCGGTCGTATAACAAAACTGCATGTGGATTTTACCGGAGCAGCTGTCCGGAAAGGGCAGCCTTTGGCATCTGTGTATTCGGAAGAACTGCTGGTTGCCCAGCGCGAATTGCTGGAATCGTATCGAAGACGCGACATCAACCCTGCGCTTTACCGGGCGGCCCGGCAGCGCCTCACCTTCTGGGAGCTCACCGATGCACAAATTGATGCCATCCTCGAAAAAGGCGGGCCCGTTCGTGAAATTGAGATCCTATCGCCGGTAACCGGAGTGGTAACCGAGCGAAACATCACCCTGAATGATTACATCCAGCGCGGACAAACGCTTTTCAGGGTGGCTGACCTCTCAACCGTCTGGCTCCTTTTTGATGTTTCCGAAACCGATATTTACAGAATGCGCACGGGTCAGAACATCAACTTTACCCTGCGGTCAAGGCCCGGTGATGAACGCGAGGCCACGGTTACCTTTGTTGAGCCGACCCTGGACACCAGCAGGAGAACCGTTCGTGTTCGTGCCGAAGCCGGGAACCGGGACGGAACCCTGCGACCGGGCATGTTGGTATCGGGCAATGTACAGATTGATGCACAACAGCCTGAGCTTTTAATACCTGCATCAGCCGTTCTGTGGACCGGTCCGCGCTCGGTTGTGTACGTTAGGGATATGGAAGCCGACTCCCCTCGTTTTGAGGCCCGCGAAGTTACGCTTGGTTCGCGAAGCGGGGATTTCTATGTGATTTATGATGGAATCAGTGAGGGCGAGCATGTGGTATTCAATGGCGCGTTCAAAATCGACAGCGAAATGCAGCTGGCCGATAAATTCAGTATGATGAACCGCATTGCTATGGATGAAGGCCCGGCTCACCATTCGGATGATATCACACGTTTTGAGGATGTTCCGGACGTTTTCCGCGCGCAGCTTACCGACGTTATTAAACTATACATTGAAGGAAAAGACGCTCTGGTAGCATCCGATTTTGAGGGCACTGTCCGTGCGTTTACCCGCATGAATGAGAAGGTCAAAGGCATCGGGGAGCACAGTCTGTCCGGCACCGGGCATCAGGCGTGGATGGATCGCTATGCCGCACTTACCCAACATGGCGGTCTGCTCACCGAAGCAAATGATATCGAAGCCGCGCGCACCCAATTCCGGTTTATTTCAGATGAGCTCATCAAAGCGGTACGTCAATTCGGGGTTGAGGGCGTAGTCTATCAGCAGTACTGCCCGATGACCTTCGACTGGGAAGGAAGCTATTGGCTGAGCACCGAGGAACAAATCGCCAACCCGTATTTACCGGAAACCATGCTGCGATGTGGTGAGGTGATAGAGCGGTTGGAGTGATGTTCTTTATCAATTTCAAAAAACCTGATAGTACAACATGCGATTAGTTTATTCGCATACAATTAATCTGTAATGAAAACAACATCAACCATAACCTGCCCGAAATGCAGACATCAGAAAGAAGAACAGATGCCAGAAACGTCATGCCGGTTCTTCTATGAATGTGAGAACTGTAAAACGGTTCTGAAACCCGAACCTGGCGACTGTTGTGTGTTTTGCAGCTATGGCACGGTGCCATGTCCACCGGTCCAGGGATCAAAAGGCTGTTAAATCATACCACCCATTTCCATCCACAAAAAAATCACTGACAAACAGTAACCTGTAAAACTGAATCATGATACCCGACTGGATACCCAACATACACCCTTTAGTTGTTCACTTCCCGATTGCACTGCTTGTTGTTGCCGTACTTTTTGATGCAGCCCGGCTCATCTTCAAAAAAGAAAGCTGGCTCCAGAAAGCAACCCTTTCGCTATATACAGTTGGCTCGGTTGGGCTGATTGCCGCGTTCTGGTCAGGCCGCCGTGCGGTCGAAACCGTTTCGGTAACAGGTGATGCCATTCCTGTGGTCACCTCGCACGAAGACTGGGCGCTGTATACGTTGATTTATTTCCTCATTTTCACCGCTGTTCGGTTTATGACCTGGTTTAAAAACCTCGAAAAAGGAATGTTGCTTCCGCTGTTGGTGCTGATTGGTATCGGCGGAGCGGGCATGCTTTGGTACACCGGCGAACAGGGGGCGAAGCTGGTGTACAAACACGGTGTTGCCGTCGGGGAAATTGACCGGCTGGACCAAAAGGTGGAAGAACTTGAGCAGCGGCTGGCGCAGTTCAGGGAAGAAGCCGGACCCGAAATCCGCGAAGACGGTTCATGGATTTGGCGAATCAGTACCGGCGCGGATGAGGCCATTTCAGAATATTTTACCATCGACGGTGATTCCGAAATCGAAGCAGGTACCGGACGTGAAGACGGCCGTGCGCATCTCGAACTGACAGCCGCATCAGGCAAGACATTCATCCACACCGGCGGCGACCTGAGTACCATCGACGGGCGCATTGAAGTGAACCTGTCTGATTTTGACGGTGATTTTAAACTCATTCACCATTATCAGGATCCGGAAAATTATCAATATATCCGCATGA
>PXCI01000046.1 GCA_003566675.1 Clostridia bacterium | reverse complement strand
CAGCTGCACTTCGCCAACGGCGTGGCCGACCGTATCCGACGCGATGAGGCGGTCATGGCCCAGGTCGAGCAGCACAGCCCGGATCAGGTCATGCATGGATTGTTTCCAAAGCGTGTTACCGACGCAGTCCTCGACGCCATCAACGACGATGAAAGCATGGCCATGAAGGTGCTAGACAGTCCGGAGAAAGGGCGGGAGTTTGCTCTGTTGATACTGCGGTTGTTGATGCGGCCGGAGCGCTTGAGTCTGGGTTCAGGATTTCCAGGAAACGAAACGTAGTTGAAGCGGCTTGCCGCAAAAGGAAAATCCACTGCATCTATCCCATTGAGACGACCTCCGCAAACGCTCAGGAACTTGACTTGATCTCCACCAGATTGAACAAGGTTTCTCTGAGGATTCCACTCTCAGAGCCCAGATCGACTGTGGCGAAGCGAATTAGGTGGCCCTGGATGCTAAATGACTCATCAACGTCGCAATCAATTGCCGGATGCAGCAATAAACCTTCAGCGGTTCCAGCCATGGCGTCGCTACCTTCCTGAGTTCGGAGGTAGGCATAAATCTGGTAAAGGTAGTCTGTCTTCAGACGTAAAGCGTCGAAGCGACCGTTCTTGACAATAGCGGTGAACTTGGTATCGATAATGATCCGCCTGCCTGCTTCTGGATGCTCCAAAACAATGTCGGTTTCCATGCCGGGCAAAATGTCGAGGGCGCCCACCGTCGGATTCTCCACGGGCCAAGCCTGCTTCCGGTTGTGGAATACCCGCCACCCCTGCTTTTCCAGCGTCACTCGGTAGAACCCGTAGACAGCACGCTCGAAGAGGCGGCGGAGCCAGCCAGCTTCGTCCTCTGGACGCAGTAAACGGCGCTGACCACCGTATTCTGTCGGGATTTTGAGTTCCATGGCCAGGCGCGCCGCCGTCAGCATTTGCTGGTCATCGATGTCGTGACGACCGAAACGCTCGTTCGCGATCTGAGCTCGTGTCGGTGGCGGGTCGGTGACGCCAAGCTGCAGCATCTGGGCCGACAACATACGGCAGTTCTTTCCCAGCTCCCGGTCGGCGACCAACGTAGCAAGATGTGCGAGCGCGGCCCGGACGAAGCAATTGCGGGGGGTGTTCAGGGTGAGCTCTTCGTAGCGGCAGGCCACCTGGCCCCGATCCATCAATCGGCCACGGGCCGTTTTGAGATGGTCGATCTGGCCTCGAACCCGCGTGAGGGTGGCTTCACGGGTGATGTAAGTGCGGCTCAAATTGCTCCTAAGCCGCCTTTTGACGAAGTAACACAGAATTTCGGCAACCAGGTCGGGCAACTCGTCGGGTGACTTCTCAGCACCTACCTGGCCGAGATTCTGGTGACGCAGCTCTGAGGCATAGAACATCAGCAACCACAGGTTGCGGATTGGAATCCCCTCTCGAACCGCGACCTCTGTCATACCTACCAGCCGGACAGCAGTCGATTCTTTTGCTCAATCGCCAGATCGGGCCGGTCGAACCAGTATTCCTCCAGCAATGGGCCGATTTCCGTCTCTACGACTGCGCGGAACCAGCCTCTGGCATCAGCGAGTGTGTCTCCAGCGGCCGGTGTGACGTAACTGTGGCCGACTCGGAACTGCGGGCCGAGGGCCTCGTCGGCGGCAATCGTTTCATTGAGCTTGCGCATCCGGGCAGCGATTTCCTCGACCAACACCCGATCAACCTTGCCCTTGGTTTCGAGCCAGTCTGCCCATCGGCTGTTGAGCTCCGGTTCCAGGTCAATGAAAGCGAAGCGTCGGCGCAGCGCCAGATCGACCAGCGCCAGGGAGCGGTCGGCGACGTTCATAGTGCCGATCAGGTAGAGATTGGTCGGCAGGTGGATTGGGGACTCGCCCTCATGCATGTGGCTCAAGCGCAGCGCGTATTCCGCTGCACGCTTGTCAGATTCGATCAGGGTGAGCATTTCGCCAAAGATTTGAGCCGGGTTGCCGCGGTTGATCTCTTCGATGACCACGACGTACCGGCGATCCGAGTGCTTTCTGGCCGCGGCCACTGTCTGCATCAACGGCCCCTCGGCCAGCTGCAGCCTGCCCTCTGCCGAAGGCCGCCAGCCACGAACGAAGTCTTCATACGACAGCGTCGGGTGGAACTGCACCGCCGTGATCTGCTCGTCTGCCCGGTAGCCGATCAGGGAAAATGCCAGTCGCTTGGACAGCCAGGTCTTGCCCGTGCCGGGCGGGCCCTGCAGGATGATGTTCTTGCGCCGCTCCAGGCGCTTGAGCATGGTCTCCAACTGTTCGCGGGCCAGAAAGCAGCCGTCGGTGACCAGGTTGTCAAGACCGTAGGGTTGGAGGTCGACATCGCCAGCCTCACCTTCTTCCGGCGGTATTGGTTCACCGCCAGGAGCATCGGTTGTTTTTCGCTCAACCCAGGCCTGGTACGACAATTCGGGGAAGGAGTTCACCTGAGCATCGTCATCTTCGAACCGTTCTCGGAGGTGGGCTACCAACTCCAGGTAGGCATCGCCGTTCAGCCGCTGGGTACTGTTGTGGTTCGGCAACCGAATCCCAAATACCCGCTGCAGATAGTTTCGGCTGTTACGATCCAGCGACACGAACTCTTCAGGGCGAATCCAGAACAGGCCCATCGACAGCATCCAGGCCACCCCTGGCTGGTCAAGCACCTGGGTGTAGAGCTCGGCCAAGCGCTGGGTCTGAACACTGTCATCCTCGCTTTCGCTCCAGTCGAGCGCTGCGGTGAAAATATCCCACAGCGCCTGGATGTGCTCTGGTTTGCCACCGTCATCGGGCCGGAAGAAGAACTTTGAGCGCATCTGGCTGAGCATGGGCACGCCGTCGAAGCTTTCTGGCACTTCCATCTCCAGCCCCACCACCTCGGCAATGTCAGCGGCCAAGGCGCGGCGATTTTCAATGCCAAGATTGCGGTTGAATGTGCCGATCACGGTGAATGGATCGATATCGGCCACGAACTGCCGGCCACCGCCAGGTGCGGGGTCGAAGATGTAGTCCAGATGGGGACGCTTGCTGGCGAGGTCTTCGAGCTTCCCGACCAGCTCCCGACGATCCCGGGCTGACCGGAACTTGCGTAAGTGATCGGCCAGTGACTGGAAAAAAACTGTCCAGCCAAAGCGGGAATCCGCTTCACCGGTCGGGCTGTACTTCCGAGCCCAATATGGATGATGCAGAAAACGATCGATGTCCTGGTCGTCATCCTCGAAGGCGAAGCGGGAAAGCCCCTGGGCAGCCCAGTCATCCTTCTTCAGCCGCCAGACCGAGGCTCGGGCGGTGTAGAAGTACCATTCCTTCGGCGGATCGAAGCGCTGCTGCCAGTTGACGCGCACCTGGAGGCCGTCACCCAGGTTTTCGGTGATCTCACCGACCGCCTTGATCGCCATGACCGAAACCGGCTTGCCGCGGTTATCGAAGGGCAGATCATGCTTGCGGACAAAGGCCGCCTTGATGGCGATCCGGTCGCCTGGCTTCATCGCCCGGATTTTGGCCTCATAGCGGTTCTTGCCGGCCGGCCCGGGGAAAAATCGCCAGATGCCTTGCTCTACCAGCTCATCGGTCTTGTCAATGCTGCCGCCGAGGGCAGCGCCGACAAACCAGTCATTTGGTTGGGTTGTGGCTGTCATACGCTGATCTTCGTCCCTAGCTCGTGAGATAGCCTACCGCACAGCGATCTGTTCTGCCCAGGGTTTCCGAGCGAACCGCTGTAAGGACTTCGAGAGGCGGCGAGTTCGCCTTGACCGGCGCACCTTACCGGATACAGCTGGGCACTTGCCAACCATCCGCCATGGGAGAAACTACTATTCTGCAGGAGATTCCTGCTTCACCCGCTGCACCGTCGACGGCGCGGGCCCGGCTAACGGCTAACGGCTAACGCTTAACGTAACTGGCCGGTTTTGAAGCTCCAGCGGAAGAGCCGCTCCGCGTTGACGCTTTCGTTAGCACCTTACTCCTTGATATCCGCAAGTACACCTCATTTGGGAGGCCTCTTTTCCTGATCTGGCGGCAAATTTGCCAGAGCGTGGCAGAAGGGGATTGACATTTGGGCCCATCTTGAAAAACGAAGTACGGGCGATTCAGCCGGGAAAAACAGGAAATAAGCCAGTCATTTCAAACTTTACAGCCATTCCCGTTAGAGAATACACATAGGGGATATAGGGAATAGGTTGACGCGTAAAGAAATCCTTCCTAGACTTCGACGGGATCTGCATTCACGGGGCTGGCATGAACATGAGTGGTATGGAGCAACGCATTCCAAACAGGCTGAAACCGTCCACAGCTTCCTTGCTTAATCAGGGCACTGCTTTGGCCTTGTGGTTTTCAGTCATTCCAGTTTTTGCGGCTGGAAATGTGTATCACGACCGGTTTGAGTGGAGGCCTGATTTAGACGGTCCCGGAATTGAAGTTATCCCTCCTTCAGACTGGGTACAAAGCCCCGAGGTGGAGATTACGCTTCGAGATCCGAGTGGCTTGGCGACACGAGGCGCGGAAACTCGGCGACCAAACGAACCTGCATACAGGGACATTAACTCTGGAGTCGATCTGACCGCCTTCTTTGGACCGACGACGGAAGAGACGTTTTCTTACTGGGTAAGGGATATAAACGGAGTCTTGGGAGGAGGGACGGATTTGATCGTTGTGGCCCAGGATGTGTTCGGGAACTTCTCGCAGAAAATCTTTCGACTGGTAGCCGATAGCCCAATTCGGACCGGCGTCTACGTGCTTGATGCCCCGTTTGAGTCTGATCCAATGACCGCTCAACACTGTACCCCAGTAATCTCGGACTACGACCCTGAAACTGTTGTCTTTCGAGCCGAATCCATTTCTGTCGGGGTTCCACCATATTTTACTGGCGGCCTTGAATGCCACGGAGAAGGTCTTTGTCTAGAATTTTACGGTGGTGGCTTGTCGGCCGTGTCAAATTGGTCTGATGAGCCAGAAGTCTTCTACTCGGGACAAGCCGGCGTTACAGTTGCGAGTCTTCAAACCAATGTCATTGAAACTCCTATCAACGCCGGGTACTGGACGGGCCCATCCTCGTTTGGGACGAAATTAGACGCCGTGTTTTCTGAAGAAGACCCTAATACTCTAGATGTAGAGTTGACCCTCTACTGTTTTGTGGAGGATTCCGGGGGACAGGCCGCAGGATGCCCGATCCCACGATATCAAAACTGCCATGTTGACACCTTTGGCCCGTTTCAATTGCGTGGTGCGCTTCAAGTCGACTGAGGGGGCTTAGAAGGTGTCTGCCCGTTCATGTCGCAGAAGACAAAATCAGGGGCGGCCGGTTTAACCATCACCTGACAGCCGAACACTGGAAGAAGATTCCTAAATAAATTGATAATCCGGTCGCCGTGTTTGAGTCTGACACAATGCGGGGCCGACTTGTCAACCTCCCCAACTCAGTACCACCCATAGCTAGAAATTTCGGCATGACCTCGGTCGGTTAGAAATTCGATGAGGGACATGTCACCCAGTGATTCATGGGGACGGACGGTGTTGTAAGAAGCGGACCCCGGATCTCGAACAGTCCGTTAAGTGGATTCCTTCGCCAGTAAGCCCCCACCCTTCGGTCCGGTGAATCGTTGGTTTTTCGAAGTCTCGTGATCACCCCGGTGAGCGCTG
>PXCI01000035.1 GCA_003566675.1 Clostridia bacterium | reverse complement strand
CCACGGCTGGGAAGAGCTGCCTCATCGGCAACGCCGTCGTGCAGTCGCCCCATTTGCCGGCTCCCGAGACCCTCGTTGGCTTTGAAAATCACGGAGGCCGGACCCACCTGGCCCCTGACGCTCAGCCCCTTGGGACGGTCATGGCAGGGGGCGGAAACAACGGCGAGGACGGCACCGAGGGGTGCGTGTACCGCAATGCCTTCGGGACCTACCTGCATGGATCCCTCCTGCCCAAAAATCCCCACCTGGCGGATCTGATCCTCACCCGGGGGCTCCAGAGGCGGTATCCCGATTATCAGCTCCCTCCCCTGGATGACGCCCTCGAGTGGGCCGCCCACCGCACCGCCCTCAGGAGGGCGGGTATCAGGGAGGAACAGCGGGAGGCCAGACCCGGTCAGGCCTCGCTGGCAATGTATGTCTATTTCCCGTTCTGCCGAAGCCTTGAGGATGGGCCTTCGAACCCTGAACCCTCCATGTCCCTTCACACCTCCGCATGCCTGTGTTTGGTGAACTGCTATGCTCCTTCCAGATAGCAGCCAGGCCTTTACCCCCAGGTCCACTGAGCCGATCCTCCCTCCTGCAGGTTTGCATCTGGTGCTGGAGAATATCCCTGATAGGCGCTCGCGAGGGCAGCCCGTGGTAAAGATGCGGGTCCATGACCGCCGGACTGGCCACGAAGGGACCGGTTCAGGGGGCCTGGATAACCCAGAGGGAGCCGGCGACGTCTGGCGTGGTCGAGGAGGTCGATCTGCAGATGCGTTGCGGTGCACTCGGAAGGGCGGTAGGGAGGTGGCTGGACCATGATCGTTGATTGCAAATGCCGGATGGACTGTGGGTACGAACGAAGGATCAAGATCGAGGGGGGTGTCCATGAACTGGGAGAGACCTGCCCGGACTGTGGGGGTGATCTCGAGATCAGTATCGACTTTGGTGAGACGGAATAATACCCCAATGATCATCTGATGTGGGCGTTCCGGTTGGGTTCACCGGACAGAGGATGGGTCCCCAGTTCCTGGGGGAGCAGGCTATGGCCATGGGATGCGGGGGTGGGACGTGAAGGCCCGCGGGGAGTGCACGTAGTGCACCACAGGGCGGAGGAGGTGCTCGAATAGCCCTCTGCTCTGGGTGTGCATACCAGTTACATCGGAAGGGTAGGATCGGATTTCCGAGTACAGGTTCAGTAGATCGTCTGGGAGTGATGTGATAGGGGTTTTTATCAGAGAGCCTGAAGGTCAGAGCCTGCCCAGCAGGATCCACCAGCCGATCTGAAAGGCCACGACCGGGAGCGTGATCATCACAGGAGCCAGAAAGACCTCTGAAACTCTCCCGCGTTCATGGATAGGACCCGACACCTCGATAATAGACGTAGGAGCACCGGTGTTGGTCGGCAGTCCAATGCTTCCCTGAGAACACTCAGTGGAGTCTGATCCTCGGTGACTCAACGGTGAAGATCTACAGTTTACCTTGCCGTACCGCTGCCGAAGACAAAGACCACCCTGCATCGGCTCTTGCAAGTGTTAGGAATACCCCGGTGTAGCGATACCGAAACATGCATCGTAGACGCTTGAGGACAGACTTATGGTATTATAGAGATGAAGTTCTATATTAAGGGATTCGCAATGGGCCATGTTCTTTGGGTGATACGTAGGATCGGCCCTACTCACAACAACTAAGCCGGGAAGGCAACTTGTCTGATGGTCCATGATGAGTCGGTCGACTGGCATCCAATGGGGAACAGGTGAAGGTATGCTAAAATGGTTTGATGAAAACGCGGTGAACCGACTGCTCGGCGATGGTGAGGCGGGAATGATCTCCCTCATAGGCTATTACCGCTATGCCTCGTGGTTCATTACCTCTGTATTTTACCTGATTGGCCCGCCACCTTCATCGCTGCAGATCAAGGGAGGGCTGGTGCTGTGTCTGGCGATCGAATCGTACGTATTCCTCAAGGCCTATTCTGCACCCGAGGCTGACGTTTCTTCGAGAAAACGACTGATCATGATGGAGACCCTCGGTTTCGCCTTTTTCCTGGTTCTGACCGGTGGCCTGGAAAGCCCCTTCATGTGGCATGCGATCAATCCCATCTTGCTGGCGGCCACCTTGAAACCCAGCTATTTTGCCTGGATCATGGTGGCTGGATTTCTTGGCTCCGCCTCGTTTTTGCATCAGTTCAATCTCTACGGGCTGGGCGAGCAGTTTGTGTCCTGGGGACAGGCCTCGAATCTCCTGGTCTTCGCTCTTATAACCCTTGTGGCCCAGCTTTACAACATTCTGATTCACAGGCTTTCTGAGCAGGCTTCTGTCATGGAAGAGCACATCAATCACATTGAGTCTCTTTACGAATCCGTGGAGGTGTTTTCGCACCGCGAGGACATTGGGCAGATCGCTGACCTCTTCGCATCTTACACCAGGACACTCATCACCGCCACGAAAGTTGTTGTCTGGATCAGGGAGGAAGAGGCGGGAACTGGGAAAGTGCACTACAGGGTTCGGGGCCCCCGCCACCTCTTTGCACAGGACAGCTGGGAAGCACACCTGCGACACCTGTTGGAGAAGCGACACTGGGGTGCTGAGATCATCACGCAGGCATTTCCCGTTGGTCGTGACGATGCCATGGGGACCCTCGTCGCAATAGCGATCAAATCGAAATCGAAGAGAATGGGCCTGTTTTCTGCGTTCTTTACGGAGGATCAACCTGTTGAGGCCGGTACGAGGAGGACCTTGAAGTTCCTGGCCAAACTCTGCGCTTCGGCCATTGAGCGATATGCACTGGAGCAGGTGGCCCATGATCTGCTCGTGACAGAAGAGAAAGATAGGATTGCCCGGGAGATGCACGATACGGTGACGCAGCAGCTGTTCGGGGTCGTGTATGGGCTGAACTCGCTGATCACAAAGCAGGGGTGGGAAGAAGAAGATCGCGACAAGGTAAGGCTCCTGCAGAGGATGGCACAGAGAGGCATGAGAGACCTCAGATCTGCGATCTACTCCATGAGCACTCTTAGGAGTGAACCCGAACCTTTCCTGAAAGAAGTGAAACAGTACCTTGAAGAGCTGGCTGAGCTGAATGGGGTCCAACTGGACTTCCATTCTGAGGGCAGCTTCAGCTCCATCAGCACAGCCCTGCGTCAATCCCTGTACCGTATCATCCACGAGGCGGCGGCAAACGCGATCCGTCACGGCCAGTGCAGTGTGTTGACCCTTCGCATCGCAGGCGATGGTGAACGGGTGACTTTAGCCATAACGGACGATGGTTTGGGATTTGACACCTCTGTCGACAATGGTCGCCCAGACGGCGGCCTCGGTCTGACAAACATGAAAGAAATGGTCGGTAAGCTGGGAGGGAAGATCAAGATCGAGAGCAGTTTCGGGAAGGGCACTTCAGTTTCCTGCGAGATTCCATCTTTGGAGACATGGAAGGAGGGCAGGACGGGATGAGGATTGCCATTGTGGATGATCATCCGGTGGTCAGAGAGGGAGTAGCCCAGGTCCTCAGAGAAGAGGATGACATGCAGGTTGTGGGGACAGCGCCCTCGACGCTTGAGGGTGTCCGCCTGGTTGAAAAGGAGAACCCCGATGTGGTCCTGGTGGATCTGCAGATGCCGGGAGGAGGGGGCCTGGAGATGGTCAGGCAGGCGCGAGGCCTCGCCGCCAGTGCCAGGTTCGTCATCCTCACGGCCTATGCATCGCGGGGAGATGTGTCCGCAGCGGTCAATGAGGGAGTCAGCGGCTACATTCTGAAGGATGCCCTGCCGGAAGACCTGGTCCGCGCCATCCGGCTTGTAGCGGGAGGTCGACGCTATTATGATCCGGCGATTATTGATCTCATTGTCGGTCAACCGGATGATGATCCGCTCAGCAGCCTGACGGAAAGGGAGTCCGAGGTCCTGGCAGTCCTGGCGACGGGCCTGGATAACAAGGAGATCGCTGAAATGCTGCACATCAGTGAGAACACGGTCAAGACCCATGTCAGTCGTATTCTCGACAAGCTGCAGGTCAAGAACCGGACCCAGGCATCACACTACGCGGCATCTAGGGGTATTGCCACCGATGACGCGCCATCTGGGGGGGCGTGAACACTCCTCTTCAGACGATGGGCTCTGTGCGTTTGTGCAGGTCGGGTTGGTGTGCGAGGTGGCAGGATGAAAATACAGACACGGGTAATTTTCATACCTCTGTTGATGTTTTCTCAGCCGCTGATGGCTGGACTGCTGCAGCGGTTCATGTTCCTCTTCGCTTATGCCTGGTATGGATATGAGGCACTGCTAGTGCGGAAGATTTTTAGCATGAAATAGCACGGAACGACAGGGCTATTCCTGCTGCACCCGGTGCTGGTGTCAGGTCTGTGCCAACTGACCAAAGAACCTGTTTCTCGATGATCAGCCTTACACCTGCACATTGGCCGATATGACTTGGTTTCATTCCACTTCCGCCCCCAAACAATGAAAGAGAGACAGAAGATGGAGTAGAGAACCCCTCCGCACCCGGCTTGTGTTCAAACACACTGACAGATCATCCATCCAAGCAATCGACGTTTCTGATCTTGAGGAACTCTGGGTATCGCCCACGGTGTTGTTGCTATTACCCTGTCCCTGACCATGGCACGGTGGATGGGTCGTTACAGGCCATACAAGTGATTGCCTGAAGCCGAACCTTCGGGATCAGATGCTACCAGGATCTCAATGGCAGCAGCCATCCCCTCTGACTTGCTCTTCCACTTCGCTTTCCAAACTAATAAATCAAAAGGCCTTCACCGATAAAACCATCAGGGATCAGGTGTTCCCTTATGGTGCATACGGCGAGGGCTATTGAGTTGCAGAGGAGTTGAGAACGGGTGCCGACCTATTCGTACCAGGCCGTCGACGCCGGCGGTAACGTCACAAACGGCAAGATTGAGGCCAGGGACGAGGCCGCGATCGTAAACCGCCTGAAGCAAATGAAGCTCACCGTGCTGGACATCAGTGAGGCGAAGACATCTGCTGTGAAGACGGCCTTTCAAACCAAGGCAACGGTCTCCATGGGGGAGTTGGGCCTTTTCACCCGGCAGCTGGGCGCCATGCTCAATGCCGGTGTCCCCCTGATCCGGACCCTACACGCTCTGTCCGAACAGTCCTCCAACGCTACCCTGGCCTCCGTGATCGGGGACATTGCCAAGAACGTCGAGGGAGGCACCAGCTTCTCCGACGCCATGAACAGCTATCCCGAGGTGTTTCACTCTATGTACCGGGACATGGTCAAGGCGGGAGAACTCGGAGGAAACCTGGTCGAGGTCCTCGGGCGTCTGTCGGAGCAAATCGAACGGGACAAGGAACTCAGGGACAATATCAAGACCGCAACCTTCTACCCATTGACCGTGATGACGTTCGCCGCCGTCGTCCTGGTGGCGATGCTGTTCTTCGTGGTGCCGGTATTCAGCGGGATGTTCCCTGATGGCGTTGTTTTGCCCCTGCCCACGCGACTGATCGTGGGGTTGAGTGATGCGATGCGGGCCTGGTGGTACCTGTTCGCTGCGGCTATTGTCACCTTTGCACTGGCGATCAAGTTTTACGTATCGACGGAATCAGGGCAGTTGATGTGGGACCGGGTCAAGTTCAAACTGCCCGTGTTCGGGGCCCTCTTTTTGAAAACCACCATCGCCCGGTTTGCACGAACCCTG
>PXCI01000253.1 GCA_003566675.1 Clostridia bacterium | reverse complement strand
GGTCCCGGGCTGAACATCCCCAGCCCGCCGCCAGATACGGGCCTGGCGCTTTCCACAACTCGATGACCGGATGGCTCCTGCCCCTGGGCAGAATGCGATAGGTGCACAGGACCAGAGCAGAGCAGCAGACCTGATCTGGACAAGGACGCTTGTGCCAGAAGCCAGTGGGTGAGCCTCAGGAACCGTTCCCAAACATGGTACCAACCGCCGTTATTTCGCGTTCGGAATGGCGTTCCTTGCGGCGAAGGACCGCCCTCGGCAGGGACTCCCATCCTCATGCAAGTCGACGGACTCGCACCCGTCCGTCGACTTGAGGACGGCCTGTCCGCTCGAAACTGCGCACTCGCGACCACTGGGCCGGTGCGGCCCCGGTGGTGCGATGCTCACCGTGTCCGTCGGGGTGGCTTGAGCTCGGAGTGTGTTTGCAGGCGTGTTCGTAGGCCGCTCAGTTCCCGGTCGAGGTCGGCGATCACTTGCTGCCAGCTATCGCGTGTCTCGATGGTTTGGCGGTGTCGATCGCTGCCGTGGGGCAGGTCATCAAGGCGTCGGGTGACGCTGTCAAGGGCGGCGCTGGCCGCATCCCGGTCGGTGAGGGCGTGGCTGAGTTGCTCATCGAGTGGGATCTGAGGCGGTGGACTGTCACGGGCGGTCGTGCGGCTGTAGTCGCGGCGGGCCTGCAGGCGTTGGATCTGCTTGATGACGACGCGCCCTCGGTGGATGTCGAAAACGAACGTGAGCGCTCCCCACCGGTTGGTCTGGGTTGGTGTGGTCACGGTTGCGAACACGCGTCCGGTCGCGCTGTGGCGCAGATGCACGGGTCCGAGTTCGCTGTCGCGGGCGGCGCCGCCTGGTAGTGGCCGCTCCGCCCGATGCAGACGGCGCCACGCGTAGTGGGCTTGGGGGTCCATGCGCTGTCCGAGCACCCCGGGGTCGCGCACGCCCCGTTCGATCTCCAGGTGGAGTGCGGCGAGCCCCCGCACGACCCGGACGAGTTGGGCGTCGCTGAGCTCGCGGGTCATCGTGACACGGCCGCGGTCCGCGGCTGGCGGGTCTGCTCCGCGACATGGCTGGCGGCCGTGTTGAGCGCGAGGTCGATCCGGTCGGGTGGCAGCACCGTGCGGGACACCTGGCCGACGCGCTGGTGCAGGGCGGTGAAGCGGTCGACGTCGCCGCGGATCCAGCTGGCGATGTAGCCGGCCGAGTGGGCAGTCAAATCGAGGCCGAACCGGGCGGAGATGACGTGCGCCGCTGCTTCGGCGACGGCTTCGCAGTCGGGCCGGTTGTGGGCGTAGTAGCGGCGATCACCGACGACTTCGGCCCGGATGAGTTCGGGGTCCTGTCGGTGTGCGAGCTCGTGGGCGAGGGTCGCGGACCGTTCTCCAGTGCTGTTGGCTGCCGCGAGCACGATGCGGTCGGGTCCCCGGTCGTAGTAGCCGTAGAGCCCGTCGGGGAGGTCGCGAGTCTCGACGGTGATGCCCTGTGCGGTGCACCAGCTGTCGAGATGGTCGATGAGCGCTCGAGGCGCGTCGGTGGGGGCAGGTCGACCGAGCTCAGGCAGAGGCTCTCCATCGGTGGCGGAAACGTCGAAGACGTGGCCGATCCCGAACGAGGTGTGCTTGTCCAGCCGGGCACGCTCAGCGGCGGTGCGAGGCGGACGGACCCGCTGCCCGGTGGCCGGGTCCACCCAGAACGGTTTGGGGTGCAGGACCATGATCCCGGTCTCGCCCTTGCGGACCTGCCGGTCGAGCTGTTTCCAGGTCCGGTAGGACGCGACCTTCGTGGCGCGCGGGGCCTGTGCGAGGATCCAGGCGGCGTTGGTAGGGCTGTACCTATGGAACGAGGCCATCTTGGTGAACCACGCGGCGTACTCGCCCGAGTCGATGATCCGTCTGATCTCGGTCTCGAGGAGTTGTTGCACTGCGGCTCGTCGTTCGTCGACGGATGGGCCGGGGCGGGAGCGGCTCATGCGGTGACCGCCGCGAGCTGATCGGCGAGTGCGCGTGCGGCACCGTCGGGTGGGAGGTGGCGCAGGGTGAATGGCACGGACGCGAGCGACCAGGTCCGCCAGGTCAGCCCGGCCGACGAGGCGGATGGGCCGGTCAGCGCACCGAGGTCGAGGCTGAGCTGCCGGGGCTCGCCGATGGGTAGACGGTCCGGATCACCGCCGAGCAGGAGCGGGTGGTAGTGACGGATGCCGTCCTCGGTCCAGGCGAGTACGCCGTGGATCCGGTCGGGACGGTGGCTGGCCGGGTGCAGCTCGGCGAGGACCGCGAGGTGGACTGTGGTCGGCTGATCTGGCGGGATCATGCGACTGTCCGGAGGAAGGGTGTCAGCTGGGGTTGGAGGCGGTGCCGTGCCCGGGTGATCCGTTGACGGAGCGCCGCGTGCGTGATCCCGTGCTCGGCGGCGACTGCTTCAAGAGGCAGGCGGTCGGCCAGAGCCTGCAGCCCGTCGCGTGTGGGGTCATCCAGCCGGCCGAGCATGTCTGCCAGTGCGGCGGACAGCTCGGCGTGCACGTCTCGGGTGTCGGGTAGAGGGGGGAAGTGGACGTAGAGACGTGTCGGGTCGGTGAGTTGCTCGCGGTCATGGCGGTCGATGTGCCGACGGATCTCAACGTTCATCCGGGCTGACAGCCGCTGCGCCACCGAGCTTCGCAACCATCGTCCCTCCGTCGGGTCGACCCGGCGCAACGTGGTGTGCAGCACCTCGAGCGCGACGGCACCCCACTCGGTGGGGTCGTCACGCAACAACGCTCGGCCTCGAGCGATCAGTAGCGGTCGATGACTTGTTGCCAGCCACGCGAACGCGACGTCGTCGTTGGCCACGGCAGCTTCGACGAGATGCCGGTAATGGGTGCTGGTCGCGGTCGGCCGTTCGATCCTCGCCTGCAGCCGGGGGACCCCGAGCAGCCGTCGTGCTTCGTAGTCGCGGTCGGCTTCGTTCAGTTCGGTCCAGCGGCGGGTGACCTCGCCGTAGGGGGCGGGCGTGTGATCGTTCATCGGCTGTGCTCCGTGAGGGGAGCCCGACCGTCCGAGGTGGCTGTTGCTGTTCGGATACCACCGGGATGCCGCCGACGTTGCTGCACTGCCTGGTTGCTGTTGCCGCCGTGCCCTTGGCGCTATCTCGCCGTTGCCGAGCCGTTGCTGAGCCGTTGCTGGCCCGGCAAAACACCCCAAGAGCGTTGCGAATCCGTTGCTACGGGCCTTTTCGGGTCGCTTTCGGAACCTGTGATCGATCTGTTCGGTTAGTGCGCGGGACGCGCGAGCAGCGCCTCGCTGCGCATCGATGTCACACAGAGCCTCAGAACTCCGGTAGTCCCTTGTATGAGGGATCACCGTTATTGCCGCCCACGGGGGGTGTAGTGATGCGGTACCGCACGCGTGCACGGCCCACTGGGGGACGAACAGACCCGTCGTCGCCGGGCGTGTCAGCGTGCCCCCGGGCCCACCGGACCCTGGGTCTGCTGCTGGCAACCGCACTGCTCGCGACGGCGTGCAGCAGTGCACCAGCCTCCGAACCGGAACCGCCGGCACCCCCCGATCCGCCACCGGCCGAGGTGCCGAGCAGCGAGCCCGACGAGCCGGACCCTCCTGCCGACGAGGCTTCCGGCTCCGATTCCGATGAGGAGCAGTTGGACGAGCTGTGGGCATCGTTCTACCGGGCATGGACGGAGCAGGTACCGCTGGAGGTGACCGACCCGGCCGCGTTCGCCGACCTGGCCGTCGACCCGGACCAGACAAGCTCGCAACTCGTCGCGCAGCGGCTCGACAGCCGACCGATCATCACCGACCTCGAACAGTGGCCAAGGATCGTCGTCGACGGTGACACAGCAACGATCACCGACTGTGTCATCACCACCCAGCATGAACGCGACGATGACGGCAACACCGTCAGCCTTTCCACCAGCTGGGAGGCTCAGGCCGTCGCCACCACCGACGGATGGAGGATCGAGACCGCCAGGCCCCGCGATCTGTTCTGCGTGCCCGAGGAGCTCAACGAACAGCTTCTCGACGCGTACCGCGATTATCGATCTGCCAAGGACGCTGCTTGGGATCCACCTGACCCCGACCACCCGGAACTCGAACAGACCATGGCCGGCGAGCACCTCGCGTTCATCCGGCGACTGCTCGATGAACATCAGGACGATGGGATCGTGGTCCGCGATCCCGCGCCGACCGACAACGCGGTGGTTTGGGAACTCGGCATCGGCACGGCAACAGTGTCCGACTGCGTCCGTCAGGTCGCTGGTCGGGGCGCGTTCGATGCCGAGTCGGGCGAGCGTCTCGATGAACTCATCCCGCCCGTGCAGGACGGGCAGCTCGACGCCCAGTCCGTTGATCTGATCCGGATGGGCGACGGTGTCTGGAAGGTAGAAAACCAAGCCGGAACGCGTGACACGAACTGCACTGAGGGGAGCACCCGCTATGCGGTTCGCTGAGCCTCGCGCACTTGTCGTCACGCTGTTGGCCATCGCCTGGCTCGTTGTTGCGCCCGGTAGCGCCTGGGCCGATTGTGCCGGAAGCGGCGCCATCGATGATCAAGGCGGAGAGGCAGCTGCCGCGTGCCCAGGCGGATCGTCCGGCACGGCAACCCAACCGGTCGGTGGTGGGGCTGGTGTGGAATGCACGTCGGCGCGGGCGGACGATCCGGCTGCTTGGTGGGTGTCCTACGACGTGCCGGATTCGGCGATCCCGGGGGGCGAGGGCAGCCGGCAGTCGTACATCGCGTTGGATCCACCGGAGGGCCAGACCATCGCGGTGTATCGGGACTGCAACGGTGACGTGCGTGGCGGGGTGATGTGGGTGCCCGAGCCGGTGCCGGGCACGGCGGATGACGGGGAGGGCATCTTCCTTGCGCGTCAGCAGGCCCGTGCCCGTGTCGAGCCAGCGGTTCCGGTCGCGAACGTCTCACCAGCCGAGGCGGTGGTGCGTTTCCCGACGTGGCTGTGGTTGGAACCGTCCTACTGGCAGCAGACCACGGCAGCCGAGTCGACGGCTGGTGGGGTGAGCGTGGCGGTGACGGCGCGCCCGCTCGAGGTGGTGTGGGATCTCGGCGAGGGCCAGCGGGTGTGCGAGGGGCCTGGCATCGCGTGGTCGCAGGCGGCGCATGCTGCCTACGAGGTCCAGCCGGAGAGCGTGCGAGGTGCCGGCAATCCGGCATGCACGTTCACGTTCATCAACTCGTCGACGACCCAGCCAGGCGATGTGTTCGAGGCGTCGGTGACGGTCACGTGGGAGTTCTCGTGGGCGCTGAACGGTGCCGACCAGGGCGTGTTCGGCACGGTCGAGGTGGGTGATAGCTGGCCGCTGCGGGTCGGCGAGATCCAGGCGGTGATCACCGGCTGAGAATGCCGGGAGGAGGACAGGCATGGCCACGGCGACGACCTCGCAGCCAGCGTCAACGGATGCACGTGTGAACCCGCCCGTTGCTGCGGTGCGGCGGCTGCGGGTTCCGCAGCTGGTGGTGGGGGTGCTGCTCACGGCAGGAGCGGCGCTCGGGTTCGTGCTGTTCAACGCCGCGTCGGTCCAGCGCGCACCGGTGCTCGCGCTCGCCACCGATATCGACCGCGGCCACGTCCTGACGGTCGACGATCTGCAGGTGGTGCATGTTGGCACCGACGATGTGCTCACGCTCACCCCGGCGGACCGGTCGGATCTGCTGGTGGGGCGGGCCGCGATGGTTGCG
>PXCI01000185.1 GCA_003566675.1 Clostridia bacterium | reverse complement strand
CCATATCCCAGACATATCCTCGCTGAAAATCAGGCTGCAGAATGAGATCGCCTCGCAGCCACATATCCCAGAGCTGTTTAACACTTAGGTCCTCTTTCGACCACTCGATGCTTCGGTACTCAGGCGGGACGTCCAGAGGGCTGAACTGCTCTTCAGTTAGCGCACCCCAATCATCATCTGATCGAGTCTCTTCCTGCTGTGTGACCACTCCAATACTCCACAGATACTAATCTGATGCCTATAACCGTAGGGGTTAATGCTCTGGAGCTCAAGCCTGTTACGGCATCCTAATGTTTGACGGACTCCATGTATCAATGTGCATCTGCCTGGCGAAGGCTAGCTTGTCTTCAGGATCTTCAAGCGACTTCATCTTCCTTATATCATCAACTTGAATCTTCCTGCGCTCGAGCCGCGCAGAGTAAAACGGGAACCCATGCCTGACACATATGTTCTGTTGTCGAACGTTTCTCCGAAACTGCTTCACCCGAGCGTCTGACCACCCTGCCTCGGTACAAATGTAGTAGTCACTACCGGTCTGATCATGTCTATTGGGAGAATAATTATCGGTGATAGTATCCAGTGGTCTGTAGCGGCAATCTGCTATTTGGACACCCCAGTCCCAGCACTTCAGACGCTTCCGCTCCATGTCTTCGAACGACACCTGCCAGTTATATAGCATGAGAACGAAGATCTCATCCCTTGGATATCCAGCTTGGTCCAAGATCTCCAGCTGCATCTTGATATCTTCGTGTTGTTCAAGACCCCAGTCCCATGCAATCCGGGGATAACGAAACCCTGCTGCTCTCATCGTGCCTGCTATGTGTGGCATCTGCATCAAGACCCTGCCGTCGAAGCCGCTTTGAGCTTCGCACCAGAGTAACCTGCCCTGGGATTTCAGTTCCATCAACTCAGACAGAATGTTGTTTAGATTCGGGTTCATCAAGAAGTTGTTGTCATAGAACACCAGTTTTCTTCTGGTCACGATTGGCTTAAGGCTGCTCAAACATGTGAATCGCGGTTCGATCTTCCATGTCCCGCAGAACTCACAGCGGCGTGGGCATCCTCGTGAAGCATGGATAATCTGATAATCAACTGGTGGTCCTCCGCTATCAGCAATCAAGTCATATGCAGGTTCGCAGGTCTCTGCTTCCTGCATTACCCCCTGCCACACATCATCACACCCGGTGTAGGTCTTCACCTCATTCTCTGAGAACAGCGATGCGTATATCCCCCCCACTCGTATTCTCACACCCCCGAATCTACTCCTGTACATAGTTACAGCCTGTCTAACATATGGCGCCCAGTATGTGAATAGAGAGGTTACCCACACTTCGTCCGGCACAAAGTGGCTGACGCAGGCCTGGGTGTCATCAGTGTAGAAACCTCTTGCGAGTCTGACGTCACATCCCTGCTTGCGCAGATAAGAGGCTATCTTGAGTAGCCCTATCGGAAGGAAGTCTTTGTGATTCCTGCTCTTCACCACGATGGGAAAGGCAGGCTCGACCAAGAGGACTCGCATCCTACTGTTCGCTATCGTCAGTATTGGTGCCTTCACCTAGTTTTACATGTATTGACCATAGGTCTCGCTCCGTCTTCTTTATTAAGGAACCGGGCTGATTTGCTATACTATCCACGACAAAGCGGATGCCTGCGTGCGCATAACCTTCTGCGATCTCGAGCACTTTAGATCTGTCTGATAGCACATCCGCCTTTCCTTCATGCAGTATAGCCACCGCGCTGATCATCGTGTCATCTTCCGGTTTGAGGTCCTTCAGCAGGAAGAACCCCCCTGATTCACGTTTCTTGACCGGCACGTATGTGCTGTTTGCAATCCCTACAGCCATGAAGTACAGGAACTGCTCTTTCCGGCTCCGGTTTGCGGGAGCACTGGCTGAGAGCAGTTGTTTAACGTCTTCCTCAGGATGATCATCGATAGCCTTGATGATGGCTCTATCTTCTTCGTCTATGTACATCCGATCAGGGAATTGATTCGTCCCGCTTGGCATCTACATTACCTCCAATGCCACTTCCTTTTCGTGAGAGATGAGCTTGATTCTTCTACGAGTTGCTGCTTGTGAATCAAGTACTCCGGACATGGCTGCTGTATACTCGTCCGTATGCAACAGTAGAATGACTTGCTTCCCTTTACTTACCCTGGCTAGTGCACTGCTGAAATTGCATTTGTGCTCCGGATCCAACCAGATCACCGGATTGTCTATTAGGATGGAGGAATGGAAACCAGACACCTCATGCAACGCTAAGGTAAACGACAGTGCCAGCAATTCCCTCTCGCCACTGCTCAGAGAGCCGAGGCAGTCATAGCCTAGATCATTCAGTACTCTAATCCTATAATCATCCTCAATTAGGACATCAGCAAATGAGTGTTTCTTCCAGAGCAGGTCAAAGAATATATCCCTGGTCCTCGCTCTTATGCTATCCCTCGTCTCAATGAGTATCGTGTCCCTGCACGAGCTCAGTACGTCTGCGATTCTGGAACAAGCATCACGTTCCTCCACCAAAGACTCGAAGGCCTGCTCCTTCTTGATCTCACGATCCAACGCGTCTTCCTTGCTTCTCAACTCAACCTCTTTATCCTCGATTTCTTTGCTGAATCTCCCGATCAGTCGGTTCTTCTCCTCTCGGATCTTCTCATATTTACGCCTGTCCTCAGCGAGACTCTTGATCCTCCCAATATTGTAACCCGCCAGCTTAGCTTCAATACTGTCTATGCTCGTCTGTATATCTGCTAACTCCCTCTCTAGTCCACTGATGAGCCCAGCTATGTCCTTGATCTCCTTCGCAAAACGGCTGGCTCGATCCAACGTGATCGTTACTATACCCTCGATTCGCACCAGCTCTCTGCCGACGGTTGAGGACATCAAGACTAGTTGCCGGAGTTCCTCAACGTTCATCCTTGAATCCGAATCTAAGGAGCGTCTACATATTTGACACTCATCCGTATTCAGTGTACTATCCAGCAGCGAAACATCAGCAACTGGCGGGATCTCGCCGCATGCGCGTTTCGCTTCTACAATCTCCTGTGTCTTCAAGAGCGCTGGAACCAGAGGTAGGATCCGTCCGTACTCGAAAAGCAGCTCGCACCTCCGCGATACCGCCTTGGTACGTTGCTCTTCAATGGTAACTGTACGATTCGTCAGGCGTTCCCTTTCCCCTTCAAGCTCCTCAACGTTGGGCGATCTTCTAAGCTCTTCTTCGCATGCTCGAATCCCGTTCTCGGCGACTTCCAGCTGTTCCTTCTCCTTCGCGAGACGATCCTTCCACTCAACTAGCTTGCTCTGAGTATCCTCGTATTCCTTTCGCGCCTTCTCGATGCTGGGATGGCCTTTGGACACCTCTCGTTCGATTTCCTTACGAACCTCCGTCAAGCGATCACTAACCTTGTCAAGAAGACTAATCTGCGATATCTCAAGAACCGCGGAGTTGATGTTCTCGCCAGTCGCCTGTTTGAAGTAGCTATCAAGACGAGCTCCATCAAAGAAGAAGAACTCACGAATGCCCCGGGGGATCTGCCTAGCTACGCAGTTCTTCGCCTCATCGCCGACAAAAACCTGGGTATTACCTTTGGAATCGCTGGCTAGCACGCGGAAGGTGTCTCCATGCCCCATCGGGCCCGACCCACTGCTCCACACGTAAGGGCACTTCCGCTCGAATACTATCTCTTCATCTCCGTCTACAAGAGCAACCACCTCCACGATGACATCTGCCTGCCCTGCATCACCTATCTGCTGCATAACTGTCTGGTTCAGGATTGGGAGTTGCTGCGACTCGCCGGACAAGTATGGTTCATCCCCATACAGGCACCAGTTGATGGCGTTAATTATGTTAGTCTTTGCGGTTCCGTTGTGCGCAACGAAGACGTGGAGATCGCTAGGCCCCTGTCGAGGGAAGTCTATGGTCAGTTCGGTGAACTGACGATAGTTCTGCAGAGCAATCTTACTTATTCGCATGGCCTTGCAGCTTCTGCACGTAAGTCCTAACCATCTTTCGATAAACCGGCTTATACCACCAACTCCCGGTACGTGATGCCTCTTCAAACAGCAGATCAGTCAGCAGTCGTCGTAGTTCGGGATCATGTTCGGTCTGGTTGGTCAACTCTCGAAAGATTCTCGGGTTCAAGGCTCCCTTCATTAGATCCTCCTAACCTCCATTCTGCATTGTCCTTGCACGAACAGAACTGAGAAGAGCAATGGTCTCGGCGCTGTTAAGTGCTGTTGACGCAATCTCCTCGCACCGCCTGAGTTCTTTGTCAAAGATCGATAACTCAATCTTAAGTAACTCCGGTGGCAGGACGTCAGGGCAAGGTGCTACAACTACATCATATATCGTTGCCTCTGCCTTGCCAGGATGCCGCCTGAGGACTCGTCCTATTCTTTGGATGTACTCCCTTGGATTACCGCTACTTGCAAGCAGTATAGCATTCCTGGCAGGCGGAACATCAACCCCCTCATCGAGGCACTTCATAGCTATCAGCACACGATAGGTACAGTCACCAAAGCGCCTAAGAACGAAATCACGCTCTGACATTCCCTCAAACTGAGACTCGGTCACTGTACTCTCTTCCATGGTGAACCTGTGGCGAGGTATTCCTCTAGACCTAACAATATCCACTACCTTGTCTATTTGTTCATGAGTGCAGTACACGATGGTCCATCGTATCGCAGAGCCAAGGATGTCGAGAATCTGCCTAAGAGCCGCATATTTGTTATCGGCGCTCTTGATAACATTTGCACGCATAAACAACAGACGTCTGTAAAGCTCTTCTCCATCGCTCTCGTCCCGACTCCTTCCGCGTCTTCGTATTAAGGAAGATGTCAGTTCAACATATCTCTCTAGTTCTTCGTTGTTGAGATTCACGAACACTACCTTGTACATGAAGGGCGTTAGATAAGTCTGGCATGTTGCAGGATTGATGGTGTTGATGGCATCTGCAAGAGAAAACTCATACACTGTGTCGCCGAAATAGCTGTAGATGGCCTCAGTTCCTGCCTCATCCATCCATCGTCTAGGGGTCGCGCTCAGTCCTAACCGATATCGATATTCACCCAGTAGCCCCTCCCTGCTCTTCTCTGCACCCAAACCATGTACTTCGTCTGCAATCAGAAGTGTCGGCAGAGCGTCCGCATGCATTCGGAGTAAGGAGGCAAAGCCCTTCGACGAGAAGGTTCGATGAGTAGTCAGTATCACCACCTTCACGCTACTACTGTATGGGAGTGCTGCATCCATTAGACTGTCAGCCATCTGGCCTCGCCAACCTGGGTTCGTTGCATCAGCAATGATAAACCGGTCGACCGTCAAACCAAAAGCGTCAATCTCCCTTCTCCACTGCTGCACCAAATGCGAGTATGGGGCAGCAACAACAGTGACAAGCTTTCCACCTCTGTTAGCCACTGATTCTAGGCATCCGAGTGCAGCAAAGGTCTTGCCCGTACCTGTGGCCATTTCGAAAATGCCCCTCTTGTCTGCTGAGAGCCACTCTTGGACTGCAGCTTCCTGATGGTCGAAGAGTCGGGGACGACGGTGATGTCCATGCCACCGAGGCAGATCGACGGTTGCCACATCAGAAGGAGCTAGTTCAACAAACTTGGCCCGCACCGCTTCGGGTGCCGACAGCACTTCGACACAAGGAGCTTTGTTGTTCCAGAATCTCTCAAACTTGCCCACATCGGCACTCACGTATCCTGTCT
>PXCI01000029.1 GCA_003566675.1 Clostridia bacterium | reverse complement strand
CAGGGCAAAGACAAGATTGTAGCTGACGTATAGTACCGGAGCCACAGCCCCTGCTCCCCCACTCGGGCCACCGATAGGGATTGTTGCGGGAGGCGTCAACCCAAAGGCGGTCGACAGAAGGACGGTAGCGAGAACAGCGAGGAGCATTAGGTTCACTGCGCCAATTCCCCGTGGACCGATGATCAGGCAAATCGCCACGGCTGCTGCCATGCCAAGGGCTCCGAAGGGGGGCGGAAGTCCCCAACCATCGGCCAGGGCTGCCGCTGCCGAGAACACGACGCCGAGTATCAAGAAGTAGAAAACCGTGAGGAGTCGTCCCGCCCATAACCTACTGGACGATCCTGAACAAGCCACAGCGATGATCTCTGCGGATGAACGGATATTGAGACGGCCTATAAGGATCATAAGCCCTGCGCCACCGAGCATGAAACCTCCTGCAGCCAGCAGGAGGGCCGATCCGTCAACATTCACTGGCGAAGCGAAGAAATGAAGCACCTCGCGACCCGTTGCGAAGCCACCTCCTACTACGGCCCCCACGTAGGCTGCTGCAACGGTGATGATGTGGAGGAGTCCCACGGGCCGTCGACCTGACATTTTCGACCTCCAATCGCCCATACATATTCTAGGGACAAACTCCATATACTTCAGTTATGCCTGCGGGGCATTGGGAGGAAACTATGAAGATTCGATTTGATCCACGCAGAGACACACCAGACGAATTGGGACGCCACGTGGCCAGAATGTGCTGGCCCTCAGCTTTCGAGGTGGTCTGTGTTGGCACCGATCGGTCTACCGGCGACGCACTCGGCCCCCTGATCGGGTCGATGCTTGAGTCGGAGTGCAAAGACCTACCATCATGGGGAACGATAGATTCCCCGATTCACGCTGCCAACCTTCATCAGTTCGTAAAAGAGTACGAGGCACTCACGCCCATCCTGGCCGTCGACGCCTGTCTTGGCACCCGCAAACATGTCGGCACCGTTTCCCTGTCAGATGGGCCTCTGCGTCCCGGAGCAGGGGTACAAAAGCAGCTCCCAGAGGTAGGTACAATGCACATCGCAGGTACGGTGAACGTCAACGGATTCATGGAGTACTACGTGCTTCAGAATACACGCCTTAGCCTGGTAATGGCGATGGCGAGGTGGGTCGCAGAGGGGATTCGGATAGGGGCCGAGATTGTGAGTACCGGGGCAGAGAGCCTTGCCGTACCCGGATCGGCGCCGAGAGTAAACTGAGGCCAGAGCCCGGCGACCCTTCATGAGCAACCGGGCATAGAACGAGGCCACTGCCACTCCTCACCTGCCACCGATTATCTCCAGGCGTTGTCGAAGTTCCGCAACAACCTCATCAGGATCCAGGCCCCTTGCATCAATCACAGGAACTGTGAGTCGCGTATCCTGCTGCCCCATCAGATTTTCGTCACCTCCGGTGATGACCACGGCATCCACATCAGCGGGGATATGCGCACCCGTCGCTGGAATCGCCGTAATCTCGAATCCTGACTGGGACAGCCTCTGTGATACTGTCTTCAGACCCTGTTCTACTGCTATTCGTCCCTCATGCACGATCATCACACCTTCCCACTCTAGGTTGAACGGGAAGAGCAACCACTATTCATATGGATTCCGCCACAGATGATCAAGGACTTCCGAGTCTCGGACAGGGCCAAACTTTCGATAGAATTGACCGACAGCCCTGAATGCCAGGGGCACAACAATGATCAGGGCCTCATCGGATTCCGCCCGAAGTGCCGCGGCGGCATTCGGAGAGGCGACGGGCAGGGCAACGGTCAGCCGAGCGGCACCCATATTCTTGAGGGAGAGAAGAGAAGCCCTGAGAGTCAATCCGGTGGCAGCACCATCGTCAACTAGAATCCCCCGTCTATCCCTAACATCGTCTCCAATTGAGCCGTAGAGGTCCACGCGCCGCTTTAGCTCACCCATAGCCTCACGTTTGGCTGTTTCAAACTCCTCATGAGTCAAGAGACCTCGCGCGTCGATTTCCTGGTCATGCAAAATTGATCCGTCTTCCCCAACCGCACCCACGGCCAATTCCGGGTTCCACGGCGCTCGAATCTTGTTCGATACGGCCGCGTAAAGGGGCAACTCAAGGCCCCTGGCTACGACTGAGGCTACTGGAATGCCTCCCCGGGGAACGCCCAACACCAGGTCATAGTCGCCCTCACGGCCAATCTTCTGCAATAGCTGGCGGCCTGCGTCAACTCGGTCCTCGAACACACCGGGTCACCTCCTCGATGACGACCATCGCATCAGAATAAGACGGGTAGAATCCTCGACAGACCGTCAATCTTCACAGATCCCGTCCCCACATAGTCTCCATCTGCGTGGATGTTCGTGTCAGCAGTTCCTATGACGCTGAGGCTGCGCGCGCGAAAGTACGCAACCTCTGGCTCACGTATATGCTCTCCTGCAAAGCTGCTACGCAACACCCTGAGCAATCGTATTCGTCCAACTGGCCCGGCAAGCATGACATCCAGGTATCCATCCCGAGGTTCGGCATGGGGTAACAGCATCATTCCCCCGCCGAGGAAACGACCTACCCCCGCCAGGACCAGGAGAAACCTCTGCTGGACCCTGATGTCTGTGCGTCCGTCGTCACCCTGTGTCGTTGTTATTGTGTGCCACGCGCGATGAGGGCACCCCTCAACGGGCACCACGTCAGACATGTGTATTTTGAGTGCCTTACTACTGAGCGCTATGAACCTGAGGAATATTCCACAGAGGTACGGCAGGGCGCCGCCCAGCCTTCTCGGAAGGCGGTTCGCGGTTGCAGCTACGTCCGCATCAAATCCCGCTCCGCACATATTGATGAAGTAAGAGGTGCGGCCGGCACATATCTGGCGGCCGACATCGATTTGCCGATGCAAACCCTTCAGTGAACGCCACTGCCTCAACCACATGTCACTCAATTGCCCCCGGAGATCAAAAGTTCGAGCAAAGTCATTTCCCCTTCCGAGGGGTAGCATCCCCATTGCCGGACCCATGTACCTGGAACCGCCCAGCCCAACGCCCAGAAGACCATTGACAACCTCCTGTATGGTGCCATCCCCCCCCACCGGGACCACCGCGTCATAGTTCTGCCTGGCGGCCATCTCGGCGAGCCGCACGGCCTCCCCGGGCGAGCGGGTCAGGTACTGGTCAAAAGTTCCCTGCGCGGGCAGGTGTGGCCGCAATGCCCTCCAGCCCCTCAGGGCCCGTCCTCCGCCGGCAATCGGGTTCACAATAAAGGCGACTCTCGACATCAGTTGCTCCGTTCGCTACCGATCGGAATGCAGGCCTACGCTTGTGTTTCTCCGCCAGGCTCGTCCTCTGGAATCTCATCCGTACTGCCTTCGTTGCCCATCTTCGTAGAACCGTTGAGGACCGCTCCCTTATCAACGACGAGGTGTGTACACCTTACATCACCGTGGACGACAGCCGTGGCCTCCAGCTCAACCAAACCGGCACTACAGATGTCACCCTGAATCGTCCCTGCCGCTTTCACCGCCCTAGCACAGATCCTGGCCTGCACCTTCGCCTTCTCAGCGATAACGACGTCGCCTGCGATGTCAATGCTGCCTTTCAAGAAACCATCGATCCGGACGCTTCCGTCGCCCGTCAGAGCGCCCTCCACACAGGTCCCTGCGCCCAGTACCGTGGAGATCTTTCCTGGGTCAATCGGCTTCTCTTTCTCCCTACTGAACATGGCATGTCCCCTTTCGGCTACTGTGGCAGATAGGGCCAGGGATTGACGGGTTCACCGTCGTGATGCAACTCCCAGTGCAAGTGTGGGCCGGTCGCCCGTCCTGTGCTCCCCACGTGCGCAATAATCTGGCCTGCGATGACCCTCTCCCCAATCTGAACGGTAATCTCATTACAATGACTATATTGGGTGATTATATCCTCAGAGTGTTGAATCTTAACGGTCTCACCATAATAGGCCAGTCGTCCTACAAATATCACAGTTCCTGGCGCAGATGCTACAATCGGCGTGCCTCTCGGTGCCGCTATATCGAGTGCGGGGTGAAACTGCCAGGCACCGGTGATAGGCGAGACCCTCCATCCGTAGTTCGAACTAATGTAGCCGCCTGCAACAGGCCAGCGATGATGGGCATCCAACTCACCTTCACCGGCCAACTGCGCGCCCAGTTCGCCCCGGAGATCCAGGAGACTCTGCAGGTAGCCCTGCACCTGGCTCGCAAGAACCCAGAGCTGCGACTCTACTGTGAGCGGCGCCTGCTCGCGTTCAGCCTGACCAAGACTCGTGATCGAAACATGGGATCTCTCTGGACCTGCACCCAGGTAGAGTTGAACAACGGCCTGGTCCATCGGCGTCGATGAGTGCATATCTGCAGATGCACCATCGTCTGGATCAAGACCGATGGCGACCCGGAGCTGACGATCAAGCTCGCCCAGATCCTCCAGGCTCAACTTGACCCCCCGGAACTGCTCTTCCAGGTCAGCAATTGCCTCCTCCTGGCGCAAGATCGTCGCTTCAAGCGGGCCCACCTGTTCTGCTTGTGCGCGCCAGTACTGGTAGTCGCTCCACAGTGATGGAACAGCAAGAATTGCAAGGAACATAAGTCCCACGAGCAAGCCGGGAATGTAGCGGGGCAATCGAAAGGTTAGTGCGGGAGCCGATGAATCCCTGAAGATTATTAGGGTCCAGTGCATATCTTTTGAAGTTCGACGCCGATCCAACATCCAAGTCCCCCCTACAGTAATGACGATGGCTGCAGGTACATAATCCTCTATTCGACGCGGGGCTGGGCGGTTCCTCTGTGCGCACTCGCAGGCATCATCCCAGTATAGATAGCATCTCGGAAAGAAGCGACAGCGCCGGGGCAAGGACAAGGGCAGGGAGGAGGTTGGCGACCCGGAGGCTCGTGACCCCGAGCATGTTCAGCCCAAGGGCGACGATGATCATCCCACCACTAGCGGTCAACTCCGTCACCATGTCGGCTGTGAGCAGGGTTGAAAGCTGAGCAGCGGCAAGGGTGATCCCTCCCTGGTAGAGGAACACAGGGACAGCAGAGCCGAGAACCCCTAGCCCAAGGGTCGACCCCAGAACAAGGGATGTGATCCCATCCAACGTGCTTTTGGCGTAAAGGGTCGCATGATCACCGGCCACACCGCTCTGGATCGCACCCATAATGGCCATGGGGCCCACGCAGAAGATCAATGTTGCGGTCACAAAAGCCTCACCAACCCCGATGGCACTTGGGACAGCCTGGCGAACCCGGTCCCCGAGCCGATCCAGTGCCCCTTGAATTCCGGCCAACTCACCGATCGCGCCGCCCAGGGCCAAGCTCACTATGATGATCAGAAGGTTCTGCGTTGTGAGCGCCATGTCCATTCCGATGAGGACCACGGCCAAGGCGACTCCGGCGGTTACCGTCTGGCTCATCGACTCAGGAATGGCGGGGATGACGAAGTGGCCCGCGAGGGAGCCTAAGATGATCGCAACGACGTTCACAAGCGTTCCAAGCATGACCATCACCATCGCTTCCCCTGAGTAACCAGCAGCCCCGGAGCTGTCGAAGAACCGAGTGTTCCACGTGGAACAATGATGTTCTTCGACCTTCCTCTCGTGCCTTCAGCCGCCCTCACCCCTACCGGCCGCGGATGATGTCGAGGATCCTCTGCAGATCGTCGTAGTCAAAGTATTCGATGACAATCCGCCCTTTCCCCTGCCGATCACGTAGAGAAACCCGCGTGCCCAATGTGCGGCCGATCTGCTGCTCCACATCCTGAACAAAGACCCCTGGCTCGATCTGCTCCTCCTCAGGGACAGGTTCCCTAATCTCCGCAATCTTGTGCCCGGTGCCACGCGCCTTCCAGGCCTCTGCCGCCTTCTCCGCCTGCCGCACCGTCATATCGACCGACACAACATCGCGAGCAAAGCGAACCCTGTCGGCTTCGGCAATCCCCAGAATGACCTTGGCATGCCCTAAGCCCAACCTTGCTTCCCTCACCATATCCTGCACCTCGTCTGGGAGCTGCAGAAGTCGGAGCACATTAGCAACCTGGGAGCGACTGACCCCTATCCTCTCTGCAACCTCAGACTGGGTCAGGCCGATCTGCTGCTGGAGAGATTGGTAGGCCCCTGCCTGCTCCATTGGATTCAAATCCTCGCGCTGCAGATTCTCCACCAGGGCAATCTCCATCAACTGGCGTTCATCGAAATGTCCAACAATGGCCGGAATCTGGCTCAATCCCGCAATCTTGGCGGCCCTCCAGCGCCGTTCACCGGCAACTAGCTCGTAGTAATCGTCCTCGCGGCGCACGATAATCGGCTGAACAACCCCATGCACACGAATAGACTCCGCAAGTTCCTCCAACTTCTCCTCGGAAAAGCTCCGCCGTGGTTGAAACCTGTTCGGCTTGATCTCCGGCAAACCGATCTCAACGACGCCCTCCTCGTCCCTGGGCTCACTGGCGCCACCAAGCAGGGCATCCAACCCCTTTCCCAACCTCGGGACCTTACGCGCCATTTTCCACCACCTCCCTGGCCAAATCAGAGTACGCCTCAGCGCCCCGAGAAGACGGATCGTAGTGCATAATGGGCTTGCCATGACCAGGGGCCTCACTGAGGCGAACGTTTCTTGGGATTATGGTCGCAAACATCTCGTCACGAAAGTACCGCTTGACTTCATCAGCCACCTCAATGCTGAGATTCGTCCTACCATCAAACATGGTCAACAACACGCCCTCCACCTCAAGATCCTGGTTCAGGTTTCTCGCCACCAGCCGGATACTACCAAGAAGCTGCGTCAGACCCTCGAGGGCATAGTACTCGCACTGGATCGGGATCAAGACCCGGTCCGCTGCCGTCAGGGCATTCACCGTGAGAAGCCCAAGACTGGGAGGGCAGTCCACAATGACATAGTCAAAATCATGGCGGATGTCCTTCAAGACGGCGCGCAGCCTGGTCTCACGGGCCATGATTGACACCAGCTCGATCTCCGCTCCGGCGAGATCGATCGTGGAGGGCACAACTTTCAAATTCTTCATCGCCGTCGCACGGACAATGCGGCGGACCGGGACGTCGTCAATCAATGCATGATAAATACTCTCACTCAACGTCTGCCGATCAATGCCGAGACCGCTGGTACTGTTCCCCTGAGGATCAATGTCAACGAGCAGGACCGTACGGTCCTGCTCCTCGGCAAGGCAAGCGGATAGATTAATAGCTGTGGTCGTCTTGCCGACGCCACCCTTCTGATTTGCCACCGCAATGACCCTACCCAATGCCCGACCTCCCCCTGGCACACCTCGGCCTACTGCTGAGAGCTGCGAACAGTTGACCGCCCACGCCCCTTCACCGCACCAATCCCGTCCTTGGCAATGCGGATTACCACCTCATAATGATCCGGCTGATCCTCCTGTCTCATCTGCACCTTCAGTCCAGATTTGCGCATCGCCTCAACAGTCTGGTTGATGCCGTTGAGAAAAATCCGCAGATCCCTTATGATGCCCTGCACCTTCTGCCCCTTGTCTTTCGAAGCACCCTCACCCTGCAACACTCTCTCAACCAGGTCATCCGTCTGCCGGACGGGTAGATCCTCGTCAACAATCCGCTTGAGAATCAGTCTCTGGCTAGCCGGATCGGGAAGACGAAGAAGTGCCCGAGCATGTCTCTCCCCTACCCCTCCCTCGCGAACGGCGTCCCTGATCTGATCATCCAGGGATAGAAGGCGGAGCTTATTCGACACCGTAGACTGTTTCAAGCCCAATTGTTCCGCCAGCTCCCCCTGGGTCAGATCGAATTCCTCGAGAATCCGCCTAAAGGCAAGAGCCTCCTCCATAAAGTGCAGGTCCTCCCGCTGTAGATTCTCAGTCAGGGCGAGAAGGGCCATCTCTCGTTCATTGACCACCCGCACGATGGCGGGCACGGTGACAAAGCCGAGCATGCGGCACGCACGAAGCCGGCGTTCACCAACGACCAGCTGGTACCTGGCCCCATCGCCTTCCGGGTCTCCCTCCCGCACCACGATCGGCTCAACGAGCCCAACCTGCTCGATGGACTCCGCCAGCTCGCGCAGATCGTCCTCATTGAAATGCATTCGCGGCTGAAAGGGGCTAGGCTCGATCTGGTCTGCCGGAACATTAGTGATCTTCAGATCAGGAGTGCCCCCTTCACCCGAACCGCCGACCGTCCTCTGCCACCAGTTGCGGATCATAACTCTCCCCCTCCCACCCTTTCGAATTCCCCACCGGTGGCACTCTTTCCTCCCTGTATCGAGATAATCCGACTACTTCCTCTCGTCATCTGCGGCGACAGCGCAGAACATCCAGCACTTCCTCGAGATCTCGGTCGCACCTGGAAAGAAGAACCAGGCAATGAAACCACAAATCTGCCATTTCCGCTGGAAGGTTCGGCTGCCCCGGCGCGAGGGCTGCAAGGAGCACCTCTGTGGCCTCCTCACCCACCTTCCGCAGCGGCAACTCCCATTCACCATCAAGGAGCTCCCGGACATAAGAGCCCTCCGGAGCAGACTCCTTTCGCGACTCAATCACGTCATACAGTTCGAAAAGAACACCTGATCGCGCAGGGCCTCGCCAAGCATCCCCGGAGTCTACCTGGCGAAAAAAGCAGGACAGATGACCCGTGTGGCAGGCAGGTCCTTCCTCTTCCACCATATAAAGGAGTGAATCTCCATCACAATCCAACTGAATCTCCCCAACCTTCTGTACGTTACCAGATGTGCTCCCTTTCTTCCACAGTTCATCTCGGCTGCGGCTGTAGAAGTGAGCCCAACCGGTCTCCAGCGTTAGTTCCACGGCCCGTCGGCTGGCATAGGCCAGCATCAGCACCCGGCCGTCAACGATCCGCTGCACCACTACAGGTACGAGGCCTTGGCGGTCAAACTGCACGTCATCGATTTTAGCTTGTTTCACAGCCTGACCACCACCCCACGTTCAGCAAGATACTCCTTGACACCCTCGACGGTCCATCGGTTGTAGTGAAAGATGGAAGCCGCAAGGGCAGCATCAGCCCCCGCTTCAAACGCTGCGAGCATATCTTCAGGGCCACCCGCTCCTCCGGAAGCAATCACGGGTACCGTCACCCTCTGGTTCAGCTGCCGCAACAGCTCAAGATCATATCCCGCCGCAGTACCATCGGCATCCATGCTCGTCACCAGCAGTTCCCCGGCACCAAGACCCACCACCTCTTCTGACCATTCAAGAGCACACCGCCCCGTACCACGACGTCCCCCGTGCGTGTACACTTCCCAGGCCAGCTCCTGTGATCCCTCGACCCTTCGGGCGTCGACTGCGACCACGACGCATTGGGATCCATATTCGTGGGCAGCCTTCTGCACCAGGAAAGGATCAGCCACTGCCGCAGAGTTCAGGGAGATCTTATCGGCCCCAGCTCGCAAGACCGCACGAATATCATCCAGATCCCCAATTCCGCCCCCAACCGTCAGGGGGATGAAAACCTCCTCGGCTACCCGCCGAACCCAATCGAGGGTGGTCTCCCTGCCTTCGACGGTAGCTGATATATCAAGAAACACCAGCTCATCGGCACCGGCCTCAGAGTAGGCAGCCCCAAGCTCAACGGGGTCCCCTGCGTCTCGCAAGGATACGAAATGCACTCCCTTCACCACCCGGCCTTCCGCCACGTCAAGACAGGGAATGATCCGCTTCGCCAGCATCCGGTTCACCTCTTCTCCCATCAGACAAGTAGGTAAGTACATGCTCAACTGGAATCGTGCCGTCGTACAGTGCACGCCCAACAACAATGCCCTCGAGCCGCGGCTGGTCCACCGCCAGTTCCCTCAGACGCACCAGGTCCTCTACGCTGCCCACGCCCCCCGAGGCAATCACGCACATCCCCGTATCCAAAACCTCCTGGACAAGAGCCAGGTTCGGCCCCCTCAACATTCCGTCTCGGTCTATGTCCGTGACGAGGACCCGGTCAATCCCGGCTCTTCGCAGCTCATAACAGAACTCGACCGCAGCTACCGATGTCTGCCTCTGCCAGCCTTCAACCGACAACTGCCCGCCTCTGCAATCCACTGCCACCACGATACGGCCTTCATATGCCTCAACCAGCCGCTTTAAGAGATCCGGCTCCCGGGCAGCTACCGTTCCGAGGACGACGCGCTTCACCCCGACCTGCATAAACTCCGCTGCCCGTTCGTACGTACGAATCCCCCCGCCCACCTGGAGGGGCAACCCCTGGCCGGCCATCGCCTCAATCAACCTGGCATTCTCCGGGTTTCCAGTCTGCGCCCCATCGAGATCAACGACATGGATCATCTGGGCCCCCATCTCATGCCAATGGCGAGCCATCGCCACTGGATCCTGGGAAAACACCGTCTCTGTGCTGAAGTCGCCCCGAAAGAGGCGCACACATCTCCCCTTGCGAATGTCTACCGCCGGATATAATTTCACATCGCACCGCTTTCCACGATTTTTGCAAATCGCCGTATGACTTCCATCCCCTGGGCTCCGCTTTTCTCTGGATGGAACTGGGTGCCCATGATGTTCGCTTTCTGCACGACACTCACAAAAGGAACACCATACTCCGTGACGGCAACCGTGCAGGGCTCCCAGGTCAGCGGAAGATAATAAGAATGCACGAAGTACATGTAAGCACCTTCCAGGCCCGCCATCAGGCCGTCAGGTTTCACGTCGCACACCCGGTTCCAGCCGATGTGCGGCACCTTCTGACCCTGTTTGAATCGCTCCATCCGCCCCGGCAGAAGGCAAAGGCCCTCCGCAACCCCTTCCTCCCCTGAGTCGCCCTCCTCGCTGCTTTCGAAAAGCATCTGCATTCCGAGGCATATTCCAAGTAGTGCCCTGCCCTGCCTCACAGCTTCCCTAATCGCAGATGTCAGCCCTTTCGTCCGCAGGGCCCCAACACCACTTGAGAACGAGCCCACGCCCGGTAGAACAAGTCCCGCGGCCGATCGCACCCTGTGAGGGTCCGAACTGATCTCGGCCTCTGCACCGACGTGCAGAAAAGCATGGCGCACGCTGCGGACGTTGTTGCGCCCGTAATCGATGATCACAATCATTCCCGGAGCCTGCCCTTCGTGGAGGGAACGCCCTCCACTCCCGAGAGGCCAACCGCTGATCGCAAGGCCCTCCCCAGAGATTTGAACGCCGCCTCGGACACGTGATGTGCATTCCCCCCTGCATCCAGTCGAAGATGCAGCGTCATCCCGGCATTGATTGTGAAGGCGCGAAAGAACTCCAGCAATAGATCCGTGTGAAACGCTCCGAACTGGCGTTCCGGCACCGCGAGATCATAACGGAGAAAGGGCCTTCCACTCAGGTCCACAACAGCCGTGACAAGGGATTCATCCATGGGAATGGAGGACTGTCCGAAGCGTTCGATACCCTCAGCCTCTCCCACGGCCTCTGCAAGGGCTCTCCCAAGGCAGATGCCCACATCTTCTACCAGGTGATGAGCATCCACCTCAAGGTCTCCCTGGGCCTCAACCTCGATGCCGAACCCACCGTGAAAGGCCATTGCCGTCAACATATGATCAACGAAGGGCACCCCCGTATGACTTGCAATGCCACCCGGTTCGTCCAACGCAATCCGTACACGGATCACTGTCTCACCTGTACATCGTTCGCATACTCCAACTCTGTCCACTCAGTTTCCCCCTCTCGCCCAACAGCTGACCCGATCCACCAGACGTCGACACTCATCAGCCGTACCAACGGACACTCGCACATGATTGCCCAGGCGGGCTCCCTCGCGGAAATACCGGATGGCAATCCCTTCATGTTCCAGTCTTGCATGCAGATCCCGAGCTCCGTGACCAAGAACGTTCTCTTCAACTCGGACCAGGACGAAATTGCCCTCCGAGGGAAGAGGAGATAGGCCCTCAATATCACCCAAATGACGGATCAACCACTGACGCAATCGGGCCATCTCAGCCACAGTCGCCAGCTGAACCTGGGCCTCCTCCACAACAACCCGGGCCGCAACCTGGGCGGCTGCGCTGGTGTTGTAAGGCTGGCGGCAGTTCTGCAGTTTACAAACAGAGGCTGTATGCGCAATCAGATAGCCCACCCGCATGGCCGCCAGGCCAAAGGCCTTTGATAGAGTCCGGGTCACAATGATCCTCGGGTCCCGTTCCGTTGCAGCAACATGAGACCGCCCGCCGAACTCGTAATAGGCCTCGTCCATCACGATTACGCGAGCCGCGGAGTCCCAAAGGGACCCAACATCCTCCTCGGAGAAGTAGTTTCCTGTCGGGTTGTTCGGAGCGCATAGAAACAAGGCCGATGGCGCTCGCGATAGCTCGCGAAGAATCCCCGGAACGTCGAGCTCAAAAGCCTCTAACAGCGGAATTTCCACCACCTCCAGCCCCGCCAGCTCCGCACCCTTCCGATACATCCCAAAGGTAGGCACGGGAATCACAACTCGCTCCAGCTCAGGCAAGAAAGACAGCAAGATCAGCTGCAGGAGTTCATCAGACCCGTTGCCCACCACGATGTTCTCCGGATTCACCCCTGCATAGTTCGCAAGAGCTGAGCAGAGCCGCTTCGCCTCTCCATCGGGATAACGCCCCAGATCCACCTTGCCCAGCTCCTGCACAATCCTCTCGCGGACCTCCGGCACAACCCCGTAGGGATTCTCGTTGAAGTGAAGCCTTACTCTCGTTCCGTTGGGCACAGCCGGCCTCCCCTCGCTTCGACGGCACGAGCGTGACCATCCAATCCCTCTGCCCGCGCCAGGATGCGGGTAGCAGGGGCAAGGGAGTCAAACCCCTGTTGAGACACCTGGAGGATGTTAGACCTCTTGGTAAAGGACTCGACTCCGAGGGGGGATGCAAAGCGAGCCGTACCCGCCGTGGGTAAAATGTGGTTTGGACCCGCCGTGTAGTCCGTAAAGGACACAGCGGAAAGATCACCCAGCACAACGGCTCCCGCATGGCGAACGTTACCCAGGGCCCCGATCGGATCCGCAATCCTGAGGCTCAGATGCTCCGGAGCCAGCGCATTAACCAGCGACCACAGCGTCTCCTCGGTCGCCACTACCGCCCCCGAGCCTCCCGCGAGAGCCTGCCTGGCTATAGCTGAACGCGAAATCTGAGGGAGCTGCCGGTGCAACTCACCCGAAACCGCTTCGACAACCTCGGGGTCTGTGGCAAAGAGAAAGACTCGGGCATCGGGATCGTGTTCAGCCTGCGCCAGAAGATCCGCTGCAACCGTCACCGGATCCGCCCCTGTGTCGCAGATTACAGCCAGTTCCGATGGTCCCGCAAGCGAGTCAACCTGAACCATCCCATAGACCAGCCTCTTTGCAGCCGTGACATATCGATTCCCCGGCCCCGCGATCATGTCCACTGCAGGGACAGTCTCCGTCCCGAAAGCCATGGCAGCAACCGCATGAGCTCCCCCTATGCGGTATACCCTGTCTATGCCCAGGCTGGAAGCGGCCGCGAGCACCGCGGGGTTAACCTCGCCAGAAGGACCGGGGGGAGTGCAGACAACGATCTCTTTCACACCCGCAATCTGTGCTGGAACAGCTCCCATCAACAGTGATGAAGGATACGCAGCCCTTCCCCCTGGGACGTATAGCCCAACCCTTTCCATGGGGCGAACCAACTGCCCAAAGAGCGTTCCGTCCTCACGAACCCGCCACCAGTTGCGTGGAACCTCCTGACGATGGAAATCCCTGAGGTTGCCGATTGCCAGCTCAAGGGCCTCTACTAGATCGCCTTGCGCCTCCTGCGCACCCTGCGCAATTTCCCCCTCGGATACGCGAATTTCCGAGGAATCCAAGGCAACAGAATCGAACATTTCCATATACGCTATAACGGCTGCATCACCAGCATCCCTCACCCCTTGCAAAATCTCCCGCACCCGTTCCTCCAGGGTGAGGTCCCAGGGCTGGGCACGAAGTGATGTGACAAAGCGACTCTCAAACTCCCTCACCGGGTACACTCTCAACATCAATGACCGCCCCCTCCTCTACCCCCTGCTACCTGGCAAGGGGCCCGAGTAGATCTTCCACCTCTGGCCGGACCTTCAGACTTACAGGGTTTACCACCAGTCGCGCCGCGATATCAGCCACGTGCTCCACCTCGACAAGGCCGTTTGCACGAAGGGTCTCCCCCGTAGACACCAGATCCACAATCACGTCTGCAAGCCCGACAAGGGGCGCAAGTTCAACACTACCGCGAAGGGCGATAACCCTCACCCTCATTCCACGGGTTGCGAAGTACTGGCTGGCAAACTGAGGGTACTTGGTCGCCACACGCAGGCTCTCTCCCCGGGTTCTGTAGAAGTCATCCGCGTCACAATACCCGTCGACCGCGTCTGCGGGCGCTGCAACTGCCAGGTGGCACTCACCAAAACCAAGATCCACCAGCTCATATACGGCTCCCTCCTGCTCGAGCAACACATCCTTGCCCACGATCCCCACATCTGCGGCTCCCTCCGCCACATAGGTAACAACATCTGAGGGGCGGACCAACAGATACCGGAAGCCTGCCTGTAAATCAACCACAGAGAGTTCCCGATCCAGGTAATCCAGGGCACAGGAGCCAGCGCCTATGGTCGACAGGAACTCAACCGAGGGAGCAAATAGGCGCCCCTTCGGCAGCGCAACGGTCAGAACCTGACGGGCCTCCTCCGGACTAAGCTGGTTCAAAGCGGGTTCACCCTCTCTGCAGACACACACCGGAACTCCATCTGTCCGTCCTGTCGAACCACTACGGCCCCAGAGAAGCCCATCGCCTCAGCCAGTTCCCCTGCAGATGCTACAGGCTCTTCTTCCATCCAATGCACCGCGGCCCTGTGACCTGACACCCTCAGCTGGGAGGCACATGACAGGACCTGCTCCCGCCTTTCTCTTCTACCCATCACCAACCATTTGCAAGATGCCTTCACACGGCCCTGCTGCGCAGGCAGAGATGCGAGAACCCGGTCGAGATCGAGGGCAAATCCAGTTGCTGCTTCGGGAGCACCAAAAGCACCGGTCAACCCATCGTAGCGGCCGCCCCCACCGACCATTAGTCCACTGGAAGGGCAGTAAATCTCAAAAACCACGCCTGTGTAATAGTCAAAACCCCTTGCCAGTGACACATCAACCCGCAGGTGTTCAGACACGCCGTAAGCCCCGAGGACATCCACCACAGCGCGCAGACGCCGCAGGCCCGGGAGCTCAATCCCAAGGGAGTCCAAGGCCTCAAGGCTCCGCGCCGATCCGAAAGGAGACAAGGCCCCCACAAGTGAGCGACGATCCTCACCAACGGATCCCAGTACCTGCCGTGCCACCACAAAGTCTCTTCGGATCAGAGCATCCCGGAGGACGTCTTTCTGATCTTCCTCGAGGGCCAGGCTGGCCAGCAGTTCCCGGAGGAGACCGTTGTGTCCCAGGCTGATCTGGAACTGGTCAATCCCACTTCTCCTCAGCGCCTCGCAAGCCACGGCGATCACCTCTGCATCAGCCTCTGGCTCAGACAGACCGATCAATTCCACCCCCGCCTGCAGCAACTCTCGCCCTCCAAACACATCGCCACCGCGCCTGAAGACACGGCTCACGTATGATAACCGCAATGGACGGGGCACCCTCTCCCACTCCGTCGCCGCCAGCCGCGCCAGGGGGGTGGTCATATCCGCCTTGAGGGCAAGAACCTCGCTCTCCTCGCCGATAAACTTGTATATGGTCTCCGCCGGAGTTCCATTTCCCACCTTGAGCATGTCATAGTCTGCCAGGATGGGTGCGCTCACTTCATCGTAGGCCAGCTCCCGAAATACCTCGCACATGCAGTCCCGCACCTGCCGCAGTCCTTCGGCCCTGGCTGTAACTGTGCCATAATGATCCTCCATGGAATCCCCCTCCCCCTTCACTTTAGTTCTTTACTCTGTTAAAGCATATAGGCAAACTATCACTTCTTTGCTCACCTGTCAACAGGTATCGGGCCCCTATCAGGCTCGCAAGTGCAGATGGGAGCCCATCGCGGGCACCATGAAGATAGGGTCAGCCAGGAAAGTATACGCTCTGGAAGGCATCATTCAAACCGGGTACCTGCAGGGTGTTCTTCATTATCCTCCTCCGCAGCAAGCCGCTCAATCGCCATGTTGTAGCCATCAGCGCCGTAATTAAGGAAGCGCTTAATCCTACTGATCGTAGCGGAGCTCATGCCGGTATCCGCGACAACCTCTTCGTACTTCGCTCCACGATCGAGCATCTCAGCGGCCCGAAACCTTTGGGCCATGGTCCGTATTTCCGTCACAGTGCATAGGTCTTCAAAAAACTGATAATACTCCTCAACAGACTTCAGCGTCCTGATCGCTTCAAATAATCGGTCAACCTGGGCACTGCGCAAACGCTCATCAAATCTCACATCACCACCGGCCTTCCCTCATCGCACTATTGAATCATTCTCCTACGTGCCTCAAAATCCTGCTTCCAATCGCTCGGCAGAAGAAGAGGCTGCCAACGATCCTGCGTTCAACCCAGCCGCATGAGCAGAACTATTGCCCGGGAAATGTCCTCGCCCGGGAGCCGGTAGAGGCATCGTCCCATTGGTCTTAATCCCTGTTTCTTCAGCGAACCTGCTCCCTGCTCCATCTCGGACGCCGCCCCTGGACCCTTCCACCAGCCACAGATCCCCCCGGGCCTCAAAAGAGGCCCACAGAGCGGAGCCAGCTCCGTCACAGGCGCCACTGCACGGCTCAAACAGAGATCGAAGGAGGACTCCTTCTCAAACATCCCCCGACCCATCTCCTCGGCCCGCGCCCGGACCACCCGGACATTCGGCAGTTCCATTTCGTCTGCAGCACCCAGAAGAAACGCGGCCTTCTTGGCCGAACTATCGACCAGCGTCACCTCCCAGCCAGGCTGGACAATCGCTGCTACCAGGCCGGGAAATCCCCCGCCGCTTCCCACGTCCACGGCGCGCACCCGTTCAGTTCCGGGCGAGGCATGAGGTACAAAGCGTAGACCAAGAAGCGAATCAAGCAAATGACGTCGAACGATCTCATCAACTTGTGCATCCGCGAGGAGGTTCAGTCGTCTATTCCATCGCCTGATCTGGCCGATGTACGTTAGAAGGCTTCGCACTTCGGTCGGCCCAAGGCCCACACCCGATGAGGCAAGTTCCAGGCCGAGCTGGGTTTCATTCATTGGCATCCTCCCTCACCGATCTCGACCGATCCACACCATTAATACGGATACGTCCGCTGACTTCACCCCGGGGATCCTCATTGCCTGCCCCAAAGATCTTGGACGCACCTGGGCCAGCTTCTCCTGAGCCTCCCGGGACAGACCGGGAACCTCATCGTACGAGATGTCCATCGGGATGGGCCTGTTCTCCGATCGCCGGAACCGCTCAATCTGGCGGTTCTGTTTCTCAATATATCCCTCGTACTTCAGTTCAATCTCAACCGCCTCGCAGACGACGGGCGCCAACCTGGGCCAACCCTCATCAATCTCAACGAGGTCACGATAGCGAACCTGAGGGCGTCTCAGCAACTCGGCAAGACTGGCCGCATCGTGCAGCGAGCGAGTGCCTAGTAGCTGAAGCCACTCGTTCACTTCTCCAGCGCCTTTAACACGAGTACCGCGCAACCTGTCTATCTCTTCGCTCACGAGCCGCTGTCTCAATCGCATACGTTCATATCTCTCCTGCGAGACCAGGCCCATCTCCCGGCCGAGAGCAGTGAGGCGAAAATCTGCGTTGTCCTGCCTGAGCAGGAGCCGGTACTCCGCCCGGGACGTGAGCATCCGGTAAGGCTCCTCGACCCCAATGGTGACCAGATCGTCTATCATCACGCCAATGTATGCCTGGGACCGATCGAGAATCACGGGCTCCTTGCCCTGCAGCCACCGCACCGCATTGACCCCCGCCATGAGCCCCTGGGCAGCAGCCTCCTCATAACCCGATGTTCCGTTGATCTGTCCCGCACAGAAGAGACCGCGGACCTTTTTGCTCTGTAGGGAAGGTTCCAACTCGCGCGAATCCATGCAATCATACTCTATGGCATAGCCAGGTCGTACAATCTCTGCCCGCTCCAGCCCGGGTATGGAACTCAACATGTGCATCTGCACGTCCTCGGGCATACTGGTAGAGAGACCAAGAACATACATCTCCTCGTTGTCCCAGCCCTCCGGCTCCAGAAACACAGGATGAGAGGGCCTGTCAGGAAAGCGCATCACCTTGTCCTCCACCGAAGGGCAATACCGGGGACCAATCGACTCAATGGTGCCGTTGAACAGTGGTGAACGCCCGATATTCTCACCAATTATCGCGTGGGTTTGATCCGTGGTATGGGTGAGCCAGCAGGGGAGCTGCTCTCGAAGCAGATGTTCGCCGCAGTCATGACACAACGGGTCATTCGGCGAGGCCATATAGGAAAAGGCCTGGGGGGGGCTATCGCCGTCCTGGCGCTGCATCTTCTCAAAGTTCACGGTCCCTCTGGCGACCCGGGGTGGGGTTCCCGTCTTGAACCGACCCAATGTCAACCCATGTTGTAGAAGATCCGACGAGAGTTCCTTCGCTGGCATCAGGCCATTTGGTCCAGACTCGTAAGCATAGCCACCCGTCACCACCCGACCGTTGAGGTACACCCCGGTCGTTAGGATCACGGTCCTCGCGGTATATTTAATCCCCGTCATGGTGGTGACACCTGAGACCGCCCCATCGCATGACGCAATACCATCTACCGCTGCCTGCTTGACCCGAAGACCCGGCTGCTGCATCAGGGACCGACGCATCCTCAGGGCATACCGATCTTTGTCAGCCTGTGCCCTCAGAGCTCGGACAGCGGGCCCCTTCCCCGTGTTCAGGGTCCGGATCTGCAGGTAGCAATCATCGATCGCCCCTGCCATTTCCCCACCCAGGGCGTCGATCTCCCGAACCAATTGCGCCTTGGCTGGACCGCCAATGGCAGGATTGCACGGCATGGAACATATGCTGTCGATGTTCAGGGTGAGCAGAAGGGTCTCCTTGCCCAGGCGCGCTGCTGCCAGGGCAGCCTCCGCCCCAGCGTGCCCACCACCCACAACAACAACGTCGTAATCACCGCCGTGATGCACTGGAACAGCCTCCAAGCCCTACCAGGTAGTCCATCCATCCATCCAACCTTTCTATCTCCCTCAGTGCTCTCCAGCTGTAAGGCCTGTATGCGATCAGCACAGGCTGCCGATCCTTCTGCACTTGAGATCACTAGCAAACTACGAAAACTCACAGGATCGGAACTGGCGCATCGTTCGGCCATCACATCACTTGCCAACACAGAACTTGCTAAAGATCCGATCCAAAAGGTCTTCTCCAGCGGCCTCCCCCGTGATGGCTCCCAGGGCCTCCAGGCATTCGCGCAAGTCGATGCTCACCAGGTCAACCGGCATCTGGCTCTTCAATCCGGAAAGGGCATCCACAATCGCCTCCTGCGCCCGCCGCAGCGCCTCCTCGTGTCGGGCACTGCTGACCACAACGCCCTCTGCATCTGCAGCAGGTCCACCCTCACCAACTACCGCTTCAAAGATCATGGCTTCCAACTCCTCGAGGCCTTCTCGGGTTCGCGCAGATATGCGAGCAACAGGGACTTCTTGGCCGACCCTCTCCCGGAGCTTGCAATCTCTAAGAGCCCCGATAAGGAGATCAATCTTGTTCACAACCGCAATGATCCTGGGCTCATCAAGCGAGTTCAACTCTTCGATGACCCGGCAATCGTCCTCCGTGAGATCCTCACTGTCATCGAACACCACACAGATCAGCTCTGCCCCCCTTGCAGCCTCACGAGCCCGCAGGACACCCAATTGCTCCGCGCGATCTGAACCCTGACGCACACCAGCGGTGTCGGTCAACACAAGGGGGATTCCCCGCACCACGACCGTCTCTTCAAGGACGTCCCGCGTCGTGCCGGGAAGCTCCGTCACGATGGCGCGTTCGCGCTGAAGCAGCGCATTCAGAAGCGACGACTTGCCCACGTTGGGCCGGCCAAGGATCACCGTCCGCACGCCCTCCCGAAATGGTCGGCCAGCCGCAGCCGTTTCCAACAAACCGGAGATCTTGTCCTGCATGCAGTGCAGCTGCGTGCAGGCATCCTGCACATCCGTCTCCTCAATATCTAGTTCAGGGTAATCCAACACAACCTCCAGATGGGCCATCAAGTCGAGAAGGGCTGACCTCAAATGCCGGATCCTATCTCCCAGCTGCCCCTCCAACTGCCGCAGGGCCAGCTGGGCACCCGCCCTGGAGCGAGCTGCGATAACATCAGCAACCGCTTCGGCCTGCGTGAGATCGAGCCGGCCGTTCAAAAAGGCCCGTCGTGTGAACTCCCCTGCCTCTGCCAGTCGCGACCCCGCAGCCAATACGGCACGCAGGACAGATCCAACGGGCACGGGTCCACCATGACAATGAAGCTCCACCACATCTTCACCCGTGAAACTCCGCGGCGCTTTCATCAGCAGCAACAGCACCTCATCAGCCCTGCTGCCCTCCTTGGGATGCACAACGTGGCCGTAATGGACAGTATGGGAAGGAAGCTCCTGCACCGGGGCTGTAAACTTATCCGGACTAGAAAACACTCGTCTCGCTACCTGGAGAGCATCGGGTCCGCTGATGCGTACGATCGCAATTCCGCCCACACCCGGCGGCGTGGCGACTGCGGCAATGGTATCTACCTTGTCACTGTGGTTGCTACGGTCACTATGCTCTGGATCCTGTGGCGCTTCCCTCACATCTATGCACCCTCCTCAATTTTGAGCCTGTGAGGCGCCAGATGATCCCGGGAGCAATCCCTGCCCGCAACGCACGATCACTCCAGATCTGGAGTGATCACAACATACCGATGGGGGTCCTGCCCCTCACTTTGCGTAGATACCTGGGGGTTGTCCTGCAGTGAAACATGCACAATCTTGCGCTCATGCGGCGGAAGGGGTTCCATCCGAACGGCCCGACCCGTCTTGCAGGCCCTCGATGCCATCCGTTGTGCCACTTCCGTCAAACTGCTCTTTCTGCGCTGCCGATAGCTCCCGGCATCAAGCATAATCGCCCGACGATCCGACGATCCCCTGTATGCAGATACGTTCAGCAAGTACTGAATAGCGTTGAGGGTTCCCCCGTGCCGCCCGATGATCAAGCCCAGATCGTCGCCCTCGACTTCACATACGATCAACTGGTCTGTCTCTCTCACCGTTACCTCAGTGTCAGGGTTGATATGGTTGAGTAGCTCCCGCAAGAACTCCTCAACGAACCGGGCCTTATCCCGATCAACGGTCACCCGGACCCGGGCCTCACGCTGGCCTATGATGCCGAGGATTCCCCTCGAACCTTCTTCGAGAACCTCGACCCGGACCTCGTCCCGATCTACTCCCAGTTCTGAAAGCGCATTGCGAACTGCCTCATCGACATCGCGACCGTGCCTGGTGATCCCGTTGCTCATATTAACCCGATTCCCCCTCCTGCTCCCGATCATCACTGTCGGCTCTAATGAGCCCATTCACCACATACTGCTGCCCAACGCCAAAGATGTTGGTGACCGTCCAGTACAGGGCAAGTCCGGCTGGGAACTGCATGCTGATGTAGCCAATGAATAATGGCATCGCATACATCATGATTGCCTGGCTCCCGCCAGCAGACTCGGCGTCTCCCGTGGTCATCTTCGTCTGAGCATAGGTGCTGATAGCCGCCAGGACCGGAAGAATGAACAAGGGGTCTGGCTGCGCGAGGTTCGGGAGCCACATAAAGCCAGCATCGGCGGCGAATTCGAAGGCACGCAATGCCTGAAAAATCGCGATAATCACGGGCATCTGAACCAACATCGGAAGACAACCCGCTGCCGGATTGACACCGTGCTCTTTCCACAGCTTGATGGTCTCCTCGTTTAGCTTCTGGGAATCATCCTTGTACTTCGCCTTCAGTCGCTCTAATTCAGGATTCAGCTGGCGCATCTTGAGCGTGGCCCGATTCTGGGACATCGTCAGAGGCACCAGAACCATCCGCACCATTACTGTGAGGAGAATGATACCCCAACCGTAATTACCCGTGAGCTGCCCAAAAAACTCGATACCTTCGCTGATCATTCCTACTAAAGACTGCCACAATCCTGCCACAGTACCTCAATCCTCGCCTCCCGGTGAGGCCGCAATCGTCCCAGTGCAACCTCTCTGATCCTTCTTAACCTAATGTGACCCTGGAAATCAAACCTAATCAAACACAATTATTACGGAACCGGGTCATACCCGGAAGATCCCAGCGGATGACACCGGAGGATCCTTCGCAACATTAAATACCCCCCCCGGAGCACACCGTGGCGCTCAACAGCCTGAGCAGCATATTCAGAACAAGTGGGACGGAAACGGCAAGGCCCAGCCGTCAGGGGCGAAATATGGCGCTGGTAAATTCTCAGGACCCGCAAAACGATCCGTCGCACTCGACAT
>PXCI01000302.1 GCA_003566675.1 Clostridia bacterium | reverse complement strand
GAACTCAGCGCCTGCCTCGACCTTTCTCTCGAACTTCATCATCTGAGGTTCGATTGGGTCAGCTCCCAGCGTGACCACAGCGCCGCTGAAGAAGCCCAGTTCGCCGTTCAGGGCGTTCCCGCCGTCATCCTTTCCAGATTCCATCTGGTGAATCATATGAAGGAGTTGAACGGAGTCCAGGTCGAATACCCCTTTTGCCTCGGCATTGTCTCCGACCACTACCGCATCACCCGTCAGGCAGAGAACATTTCTCAGGCCGCGGGTGTATGCGAACAACAGATCTCCCTGGAGGGCGAGGCGGTTCCGATCACGGCAGGTCATCTGCAGGATCGCCTCGCCACCTCGCTCCTGGATTGCCAGGCAGCCCCCGAGGGAGGAAAGGCGCATCACCGAACTCTGGTGATCGGTCACATTGATGGCATCGACCTTACCCACGAGAAGATCGATGTGGTGCATCATCTGTTGCACATCGGTACCCTTGGGTGGAGCGACTTCGCAGGTTACAGTGAATCGATCTGAGTTGAGTACGTCCTTGAATGGAGTGCTCATGGCTCTATCCCTTCTTCCAGGGTGACAGTGACGATCTTCGGAACAAGGGTCACGTGGTAGTTCCGGGGGGGGTGGTATTTGCCCATCAGGTCTAGTCGGTTCTGCTCCTTCAACCGTTCGTAGATCAGGGTGAAGGCGCAATCCCTTTCGGAATCGACCTCGCACTTACCATGACTGGTCCCTCCGCACGGTCCGTTTAGGAGACCTTTGTGACAGGCGGTCAGGGGACAGATGCCAGCGGTTTCTCCCAGTACGCACTGTCCGCACTGAGCACATACTTCCTGGAAGTAGCCGGGTGATTCCTCCAGGCCGATGAAGAGGGTGTCCAATGCCGGTATCGTGGGAAGGTGAAAGGATGAGTTCACACGGTGCACACCCAGGGCACAGGACATTACCAACACGCAGTTGGCATGTTGAAGACCTTCTTCGGCAGCTTTGAAGTCCTCCTCCGTCATTTCGTCGCAGGCCGTCGGTAGCACGGCCCATCCGGTCACCCACTTGCCGAATCCCTTAACCTCTTCCTTCATTTCCTGGACCTGATCTACTCCACCCGTCTTCGTCATGGTTGCGCAGGTGCCACAGCCGACGATGTATACTCGGTCGAAGGGCTTCACGTATGCCCTGATCTCCTCTAAGGGTTTTTGTCTGGTGATCGATTTCACTCGCGCCCCTCCTCACAATGGAGCATCCAGGTCGCATCGATACTTCGGATCAAGGATGCGCTTTGATGGATACGTCGGGCTGTTTTCATGTGACTAGCTCCTGTCTTCGTATCCGGCAGACTCCTGCCGGACAGTTCTTGTCCGCAATATGAGCCTCGTATTCCTCGCGGAAGTGACGAAGCGTAGCGATGACCGGGTTGGTACACGTCTGGCCCAATCCGCACAGGGAACCTATCTTCATCGTCTCGGCCACATCCACCAGCAGATCCAGGTCTCTCGGAACCCCCAGACCCTGAGAGATCCGGGTCAAGATCTCCACCATCTGACGGGTCCCGAGGCGGCAGGGTGAACACTTGCCACAGGACTCTGAAAGGGCGAATTCCATGAAGAACCGGGCCAGATCCACCATGCAGGCGTCCTCATCCAGGACCAACATTCCCCCTGATCCCATCGTGGAACCCAGTGCCTGCATGCTTTCATACTCCACTGGAACATCCAGTAGATGGGCGGGAATGGATCCACCTGCCGGGCCTCCTGTGTGCACGGCCTTAACCTTCTTGTCGCCGACCATGCCGCCACCGATCTTGATGACCGTGGAGAGGGAAGTTCCCATTGGGACCTCCACCAATCCGCTGTATCGGATGCTCCCGGCGAGGGCAAATACTGCAGTCCCCTTGCTTGTTTCTGTGCCGAGGCTGGAAAACCATTCTGCTCCCCGGTCCAGGATGATGGGTATGAAGGACAGGGTCTTGACGTTGTTAATTACGGTTGGCTTGCCGTCCAGTCCCGCATCCGTGGGGAAGGGAGGTCTGGGGCGTGGCATGCCCCTTTTGCTTTCGATGGAGGCTAAAAGAGAGGTCTCTTCACCGCACACGAAAGCCCCGGCCCCTTCCTTAACTTTTAGATCGAAGTCAAAGCCCGAACCGAGAATGTCTGACCCCAGAACGCCTCTCTGTCTCGCGTCTTCAATGGCCTTTTGAACTCGCCTGACTGCCAGTGGATACTCGGTACGTACGTAGACATATCCCAGGCTCGCACCCACTGCGTACCCGGCGATGATCAGGCCCTCAACAACTGCGTGAGGATCGCCTTCCAGTACGGAACGATCTGTGAATGCACCGGGATTGCCCTCGTCAGCGTTGCAGACGACATACTTCTGCTCACTCGGTGTATTTCGGCAGAATTGCCATTTGAGGCCCGTGGAAAATCCTGCTCCTCCCCGGCCTCTCAGGCCAGACCTCTTAACTTCGTCTATTACCTCTTCGGGCTGCATCGTGGACAGAACCAGTTGCAGCGCGCCATACCCGCCGCGGTCCACGTAATGCTCGATCTTTTCCGGATTAATGCGGCCACAGTTGCGGAGGGCAACCCGGTGCTGTCCACGGTAGAAGTCCACATCCACGTATCGGGCGGCCACCTCGCCGCTGAGAGGATCTCTATGGAACAGATGCTTGACGGGTCGGCCATGATACAGGTGCTCTCTGACGATAATCGGTACGTCCTCGGGGCGGACACCATTGTAGAAGAAGCGAGAGGGTTCCACCACGACGCTGGGACCACCGGAGCAGAGACCGTGACCATGACAGCCGCTGATTTCGAGGGACACATGATCCAGGCCTAACTTGTGGATCTCCCTCTGAAAGGCTGCATACACCGTCTCGGCTCCCTGGGCGACACACGGGGTTTCGTGGCACACGAAAACTCGGTGAGGGGTCACCATAGTCAATCCTCGCCCCTTTCCCCCAGCAGATGCCTTGCTTTTTCTGCGGTCATGCCTCCGTGAACCTTGTCATCAATGATGACGTTGGGGGCCAGTCCACATGCCCCCACGCACGCAACCGTTTCCACCGCATAGCGCAGATCACGAGTGGACTTCCCCTTCTGAACTCCCAGGGTATCTTCAACAGCCTTCAGAACGGACTCTCCACCGCATATGTGACAGGCGGTGCCGCTACACACTCTGACCACCGTTCGTCCGCGGGGTCGGTCGCGTAGGTCAGCGTAGAAGGATATGACCCCCTGGATTTCACTGGGGAACAGCCCCAGGGCTTCGGATACAAGGTCCACACACTCGGGGGGAACGTATCCGATCTTGTTCTGTATGTCCTGCAGTACCGGTATCAGTGGCCAGCGCGTTTCTGCGTGGGCCTCAAGAGTGTCTTCAACCATTCTGCGGTAGATTCGCGAGGGGGTTACGATGTCAGCGCCCATGCGACTCCATCCTTTCCAGCCTAACGTGGCAAGACTTCAGCATTGGAGTTCCCGTGTCCGGATCTACGCTGGTATTGAACAGCGCGGTGGTAGGTTGTTGGCGGAAATGCCCTGGCAGGGCCAGGACCCCGTCGGGCAGCGTATGGTTCAGCCGAACTCGGGCAGCGACCTTACCCACTGGTGAAATCAGAACGACCTTGTCTCCTGATTCAATTCCCAGCACCTGGGCGTCAAACTCGGACATCTCCACATAGATCTCCCCGGCGAAGCGCTGCAGCCGCGGGGCTCTGCCGGTGCGGGCACCGCTGCCCTGACCCCACAGCGTGTTGGTGATCACCAGAGTATAGGGATACTCCCCCGGCGCGTCCGGAACCGGCGAAATTTTCGGAAGGCGGAAGTGTGCCATACCCCTGGATGCTGGCCAACGATGGGCGTGGGGAGGCTGGGAGGATGCATCCTTCATGGCGTGGGGTTGGTCCAGGGGGCCGATTTCTGGCAACAAGTCCATGATCTCTGCGCGAATGTCGCCAAGGGACGAAAAGGGAAGCGGCTGCTCCATCTTCTCGGCCAGGCGAAGGACGATTTCCCAATCCGGAAGACTCTCACCGAGGGGTCTGATGACCCGTTTGAGGGAGTTGATCCTTCCCTCAAAGTTGGTCATGGTTCCCTCCTTTTCAGCGAAGCTGGCTGCCGGCAGAACGATATCGGCCTGTTCCGCGGTCTCGTTGAGGAACATGTCCTGCACGATTAACAGATCCAGGTTGGAGAGGGCTTCCGTGACCCATGCCGGATCCGGGTAATTCTGCATGGGATTTTCTCCTACCACATACAGAGCTCGCACCTTCCCCTCTTTGGCCGCCTGTAACATCTGAAGGGCAGACAAACCCGGTCTTTCTGGAAGATCCGTTCCCCAGGCCTCTTCAAATCCTGCTCGACTTCCCCGATGCTCTATATTGTGGTATCCGGGGAGAAGGTCTGGTAGGGCCCCCAGATCACAGGCCCCCTGTCCGTTGCTATCTCTGCCGATGGCGTATAGGCCACCTCCGGGTCGCCACACATTTCCGGTGAGCATGGCCAGGCTTGCTAGCGCCCTGACGCTTTCAGCAGGTCTTCTTTGCTGGGTGATGCCACTTCCGTAGACAATGGCTGCCTTCGGGGCGTTGGCGTAGGCTCTCGCTGCGGAACGGATTTTTCCTGCCGAGATACCCGTCATGCTTTCAGCCCACTCCGGGGACCATTTGCGGATCGCGGATGAGAAGTCCTCGAAACCGTCGGTCTTGCGGCTCACAAATTCACGATCCCACAGGTCCTCTTCACAGATGACTTGGGCCATGGCGATGAGAAGAAGGATATCGGTGCCCAGGGCCGGCTGGAGCCACATATCAGAGAATTGAGTCAACTTGGTCTTGGCAGGATCGATCACGATCAATTGGGTTTCCTCTTGCAGTGCTGCCCGCTTGACCGCATATCCGACCTGGGGTGCAGAATTGGCAAGATCAGCACCGACGACAATGATGACGTCGGATCCATTGAGGTTCTCAAGATAATTAGTGGTTCCTGTCAGGCCCACAGTATCTCCTAGGCCCACTCGTGTGGCGGGGTTATACAGCCGGCTGCCGTTGTCGATGTTGTTTGTCCCGATCACGCAGCGGGTGAACCGCTGCAGCAGGTAGTTGTCCTCGTTTGTGGCCTTCGAGGATCCCAGTACGGCAATGCTGTCCGGGCCGTGCTCATCCCTTATTTCACGCAGCCTGTCGGCGGCGGCACCCAGGGCTTGATCCCAGGTTGTCTCCTCGAGTTTGCCGTTCTGCCTGGCATGAGGACGCTGAAGTCGGTCGGAACTGTGCACGAAATCCAAACCGTAGCTTCCACGCACGCAAAGGGGTTTGCCTTCATCTTTGGGAGTTGCGCGCACCAACCGACCGTCCTTCACTTCCACGCGGATCTCGCATCCGCACGCGCAGTACGGACATACGGTCTCCACCACCTGGCGCGTGGTGCCACCGTATACCCGGTCCTTCTCCATCAGTGCTCCCGTTGGGCAGGCTGCCACACAGGCCCCACAGAAGGTACATTCCGATTCCTCGAGCGGAGTCTTCCCAAAGGTGTTCGCTGTGACGCCAAAGCCCCTTCCGAGATAGTCTAGTGCGCCCTCAACGACCAGCTCCCGACAGATTCGGATGCACTTGCCGCAAAGGACGCATTTGGCAGGATTTCGCTCAATGAACGGGTTGAGATCCTCTAACAGGCCCGGCTGTGGGATGCTGTACATCCCGGTGAGCCCGATACCTAGATCCGAGGCAATACGGCGCAGATCACAACGGTTTCCCTTGTCGCATACGGCG
>PXCI01000013.1 GCA_003566675.1 Clostridia bacterium | reverse complement strand
TCCTCTCGCTCAGCCAGAAGCTGGGCAACCCGTTCAGAGTCCTCACGACCGTGAACTCCAGCTATCTGACGGGTTATGTTAAGATACCGTCGGTAAAGATCAACGGACATAGTCAGCCCCCTAACCCAAACTCTCTATGTGCTGTCTCTTCTCAATGAAGACAGGGTGTTGATCTGCCCCTCCAGCCACTGCCCCTGGGTGTGCATCGCCGAGAGCATCTCCTCCATCCGGACGAACTGCCGCCTGAGGTTCGCCTCCCGCATTTGCACCCTTCGCTCCAGGGACTCGACCCGGTCGTCGATCATCCGCATCGTTCGATCGTACATCCGATCTCTGCCCGCCAGCACACCGTCTCCATAGCGGATCCAGTTGTGCATGTATTCGCCGAGGCGTCGCGCCACGCCGTCGGCACCGTCGATGTCCTCGCTGGCCTCAAACAGAGTGCGAACAGCCCCTGGATTCTCCTGCAGGGCCGCCGTCAGCCTGGCCTCATCGAGGATCATCACGCGCTCGCGGTCAATCTCAATACCCAACTGCCCCAGGTGGGTGTACTCCGCATCTTCAAGACCTACATTGTCCATCACAAGGCGACGCAGGCCGGTCTCCAGCCTGCGCAGGGTTCCATCTCCCTGCAACAGCCCATTCCGCCCGCCCAGATCCTTGAGACCCTTCGCTATCTGGTTGTACTGCGACACAAACTCCCGGACCGTCTCCACCGCAGTATCAAGATCCCTGCCGATTTCTAAAGTTACGGTCTCTGCACCGGTCACACCACCGAGGTCGAGGGTCACTCCATCGATGATGCCCCCGATACCTGTGTTACCTGACGACGTAATCTGAAGCCCATCAATCGAAAACAAGGCGTCCCTGGGCTTCGCCAGCTCATTCGCAACCGCTGTCCCGTTGAGGGTCAGTACGCCGCCATCTACGGTGGCGGTGACCGTCCCATCCCTGACCGGGGACTGAAACTCAAAGATCTCTGTGGAAAGTACAGCGGTCTCCAATTCTCCTCCGGAAACAGCCTCATCCAGGGCGACGTAACTGCCACCGCCGAGGCTCACTCCCACGATGTTGCCCTCGGCGTCTGCGAGGCCGTAGTGGTACGAGGATCCATTGATCACCACCGGGTCCTCAAACTGGGCTACGCTGTATTCAATGCCTTCCTCCGAAGCCTCGACCGCTCCGGCCCCAGAGCCCTCCACCTCAACCCATGCTGCAACACCGGTCAGCAGTCCCAGGCCCTCCAGAACACCCCCAGAGACATCATACAGCCCGATGCGATTTCCAGCTCCCGTCTCGGCGCCGGTGAGAAGCAGATGATTGTCAACGACCGAAGCTCCCACTCCCACGCCCTCTGCATTGATCCTGTCCCTGATATCATTCAAGCTGTCCTCTGCTGCAACCTGGATCTCAACCCCTCCAAGGACGAAGAAGCCCTCCATCTCCAGTGCATCGGTTCGCGAATCGATCCGATCCGAAGCCATCCTGTGAACCCCGGCCATCTGCTGGATCTCGACTTCGTAGGTGTCTTCCGCCGCCCCACGGGTCGCAGTGGCTCCCAGGAGAGCCACATGGGAGGAGGTCACCGTCCGTCCATCGAAGGTAGCTGTCCCCCGCAGGGCCGTCGCCTTTGCATCCAGGCCCGAAAGTAGCAGGTTGATCCCCTGCCAGGCCTCCTGCCGTAAGGCTTCGGCGTCCTTTCGCACCAGCAGCTGGCGAATAGGCGCCCGCTGCAGGTGCATGAGTTTCTCGAGCATGTCCTCCGTGTTGAGGCCCGAGGCCAGCCCACCGAATGATATTCCGGTCACCATGTCAATCCCCTCACATCCACAGGTCCAGAAGAAATCCCGCCGTGTCCTGCATCCTGGCTGTCAGGTTCAGGGCTTCTTCCGGCGGAACCTCGCGGATAATTTCAGACGTCTCGGTGTCGATCACGCGAATGATGAGTCGACGCGTCGTGCTGCGAAGCTCATACCTGAACTGCTTGTCAAAGGTGCGCAGGTTCACCCTGAGCCGATCCTGATCCGGATTCCTCGCTTCAGGTGTTCCCCTCGGAACGCCGGCAGCGAATCCATCTACCCCGTGAGTTCTCATCCTTCGCACCTCTCCTTCATCCAGGGCGGGCCAGCAATCCTACCGGCCGGCCCGCCCTGCGCTGAATGACACAACCTTCATACCTAACCCAGCAGCTGGAGCACAGCCTGGGGGGCCATGTTGGCCTGGGCGAGCATCGCCACACCGGCCTGGGTCAGGATCTGGTTCTTGGTGAAGTCCATCATCTCGGCTGCCATGTCCACGTCGCGGATCCGGGATTCCGCCGCTGTCAGGTTCTCGGCTGCCACCTCCAGGTTGGTGATGGTGTGATCGAGGCGGTTCTGCACAGCACCCAGTTCTGACCGCTGGCTGGAGACGTCATCTATTGCGGTCGACACCGCTGTGATGGCCGCATCAGCACCACCAGCGTCACGAAGGTCGATGGTATCGATACCAAGTGCACTCGCACTCATGTCACCGATGTCCACTGCGATAGACTGGCCGGCGTTGGCCCCAATGTGTATGTTCAAAGATTCGCCGCCCTCTGCCGTCGAATCCAGACTCCCATCCAGCAGCGTCTTCTGGTTGAACTCGGTTTCGTCGGCTATGCGATCCAGCTCCTCGATCAACTGGCTGACTTCCTCCTGCAACGCTGCCACATCTGAATCATCATAGGTCTCCGTCGCCGCCTGCACCGCCAGCTCTCGGATCCGCTGCAAGATGGTGTGGGTTTCGTTGAGGGCTCCCTCTGCAGTCTGAATCAGCGAGATTCCGTCCTGGGCGTTCCTGACAGCCTGGCGGAGGCCGCCAATCTGGCTGCGCATCTTCTCCGATATGGCCATGCCCGCGGCATCGTCAGCCGCCCGGTTGATGCGGAAGCCTGAAGACAGTCTCTCGAGCGATCTGGACATAGCCCGGTTGGTGGTATTCAGGTTGCGATAGGCATTCAAGGACTCAATATTGGTCTGAATCCTCATCTTTCCATCATCTCCTTCGGTGTATTTTCCTCCCCCGTTAAGGGTGTGGAGAGGCTCTCGGTTAGGGAATCTGCCAGGCACCCGATCTATCTCAGTTGACTGAGAGGGGGCCCCTCATCTCAGTCGCTCTGAGTCGGGTTCGTTCTCCCGGCTCAACCCTTCCACCTGTATTATCGGAACACGGGCCAAAAAGTTTAGTCCAGGCGATTTACGCGCTGAAATTGGGCTCCACCGCGTCCTTCATCCCCCTGTCAGGCTGAAATCCTTCTGTTGCCCTTCCGAGCTGTGACCCCTGATGAAAACCGGCGTTAACCCCCCTGAGTCGGCTCCTGTATACTACGTCTCGACTGACCAGTCAGTCTAAAAGGGATGGTGACATGGACACGCGCCAGAAGATCATGACCGAAGCCGTGAAACTCTTCTCTGAATGTGGATACCACGCCACCACCGTGGACGACATCGCACGGGCAGCCGAGGTCGCCAAGGGCACCGTCTACTGGCACTTCGCGAGCAAGGAGGAGCTCTTCAAGGGCCTGCTCAAAGAGATGTTCACCCGTTACCTGGACGAGATCCTGAAGTTCCGCAAGGGCGGGGGGCCCGTCCTCGAACAGCTGGAGAAAATTCTCGAACTCCGCATCGTCCTCATTCGAGATCATCAACCCGTCACCGAAATGATCATGAGCCGAGGTGGAGAAGGTATGTCCAGGGAGTCCAGCGAACGATTCCTGCGCTGGCGCCACCGCCACCAGGAGATCATCACGGAACTCATGCGGGAAGGTAAGGCGCAGGGAGATCTGCAAATTGACGCACCCGAGGTGGCAGCGATCGCCTTTGTGGGTGTGGGCAATGAGCTGATTCTCAGTCAGCAAATTCACAGGCCGGATCTGACCCGCGAACTGATGAACCTTCTCACCGGCGGAATCGCCAGGCAGCCGGCAAAAGCGAACGATGCCCGTTGGGAGTGAAATAGATGTTCAAGCGCAAGTGGATCCTGGGTCTGGTCATCGTCGTCGTCCTTCTCGCAGGCTACGGCCTGCTCCGCGCCCGCGCAGCCGTTCAGACCATGACCCCCCAGTACGTCACAGACCAGGCGCAGATAGGCGACGTCGTCGTGATCGTATCCGGCACCGCTCACCTGGAACCTGAGAACAGGCGATCGGTGATGCCCGGTGTCAGCGGTGACGTCTCCTCGATCCTGGTGGCAGAGGGGGACCGGGTTGAGGTGGGAGAGTCCCTGGTCGTTCTGACCAACGAGGATCTTCAGTTTCAGCATGAAAGAAACCTCCTGGACCTCCAATCGGCCCGCCTCAGCCTCCGCGACATGCTGGGAATCGGTCCCAACGACCCCCTTCCGGCCGACTTGATGACCGCAACGACGATGTCTCTGCCCTCGGGGGGCCGCATTCAGAACCTCCAGGTTTCCGAGCAGGACAAGGTGACACCCGGTATGCTCATCGCGGAGGTAATCGACGACACCAGGGCCCATCTGCGGATTCGGGTCACTCCCACAGAGGCCGGATGGGTCGAAGTCGGCGATGAGGCGACGGTATATTTCCACCAGTTCACCGGCACCTACCCAGGAGAAGTGACCGAGGTAGACCCCGAGCCCGTGCCCGAGGATCAGACGGCCATGGGAAGTGTGACCGTCCTCGTGGACAATCCAGCGGGACTACTGACTCCCGGGCATACGGCGGACATCAACCTGGCCAATGGCAGGATCAGACGACGGGGTGAGGTGGTCGATCCCCCGAGCACCCGAATTTTCGCCGACATCGGCGGCACGGTAGAGAGTCTGTTCGTCCGTGAAGGAAGACTAGTCCGAGAGGGGGGCCCCCTGCTCACCCTGTCATCCCCGTCCTTTTCCGTGGCGCTGAACCAGCAGCTGGTGCGCATCCGGGGAGCCGAGATGGCGGTAGACCGCAGCCGCAGCAACCTGGAGGCCCTCGTCGTCACCGCTCCCATCGCCGGAGAAGTATCGCAGCTCACAGCCAAAGAGGGCGATGCGGCCAGCCCCGGCACCCCGGTCCTCACCATTTCCGACTACGGCTCGATGAGCATCACCATCGAGGTCGACGAGCTCGACATCTCTCCCCTTGAGATCGGCCATCAGGCCCGGGTGACCCCGGAAGCTCTGCCGCAGGTGCACATGATCGGGGAGGCCACCTCGATCGCCCGCGTGGCCACGATCCAGGGGGGCGTCGCCGCCTATCCCGTGAAGGTCGTTGTCACCCCTCACCAGGATGTGCGGGACGGAATGTCCGCGAATGTGAAGATCGAGGTCCAGAGAAGGTCCGGAGTCCTGGTCATTCCGGCTGAAGCCGTCATCACTGCCGATGACGAGAGCACCGTCAGAGTGGTCACCGAAGACGGGGTCGAGACGCGCACCGTAGAGACCGGTCTCTCCGATGGGGCTCGCACGGAGATCCTCTCCGGCCTGGAGGCGGGCGAAGAAGTGGTGATCGCCTCCGTGAGCCGAGACATGTTCCCCATGTTTGGCCCGAGGATGCGGTGATCGATGTGAAACCCACTATTTACCTGAACGACATACACAGGACCTACGACATGGGCGGAGAGGTACAGGTCCACGCCCTTCGGGAGATAAATCTTCAGATCATGCCTGAGGAGATGCTCGCCATCATGGGCCCCTCCGGATCGGGCAAGTCCACCCTGATGCACATTCTCGGGTGCCTGGACCGCCCCACCTCGGGACAATACCCACTCGAGGGGCAGGATGTGAGGCAGAAGACCGACGACGAGCTGGCC
>PXCI01000056.1 GCA_003566675.1 Clostridia bacterium | reverse complement strand
GACAGGCACTCCACGTCAAAGCCGGTCAACCACATGGCGCAGACGATGGCGACCCGAAACGGATGCTCGGGGTTCTTGAAGGCCAGCTCGACGTCGATGCGCTCGCCGCTGGCGGTCTCGAATCCCTGCTGAGTTTAGGAGCTATAAACGCCCTATTTACTGAATTCCAGCCGTAGCCGAAGTCACACGCAGCCGGCGTTTGACCCCGTTTGCAGCCCGCAGCGGTTCGAATTTCGGAGGATTCGCGCCTGTAGTAGCCAATCGAACGACGACGCACGCCAAACTTCCTGTCATTGGTCTATTTCGGCACGAGCGCCGCCGGAACGCGCTCGGCTCAAGCGCGAGCTGTAGCCGGTTTCCTGTGACTCAGGAATGTCCGATTCGCTTGGCCGGCGGCGCGCGGCTTTCCGGCCACAGGCCAGGAAGATCCTTGCTGGCGAGGTGAGCCAGTATCCGCTCGACCAGCGACGATTCTTCGGTGGAGGCTATGATCCGGGCCGCGCCCTCACAATTCGGACAGGTCTCCACATCAATCTGTAAAACAGCTTGAGGCGCTTCGCCCCTTACATCGCCGAACGCTGCCCGGCCGACGTGCCGTCCTCTTCTCGCGTCGGCTTGGTGTGCCTGGCACCCGGACTCCATGGGGCCGGCGTGATCCGGACCCTATGGGGGCTGTCGGGTGCAAATATCCCGTGGAAACGGGTCAGAACCAGGCGCGGCGGCGGGAGGAGCGCGGCCAGCCGCGCGATAAAATCCAGTGGCTCCAAGATCACATTGGTCGTCCCGTCGCGGTACGGGGTTTTCAGTGTGGAGCCGATGCCGCCGCGTGCCGTCAGGAACAGTCGCTCATCCGAGACCGGAGGCCGACAAATGTATCGGCACACCCGCTCCAGCTTGTCGCTGGCAATCTTTGACCGCGACACCCGCATGTAGAGAAAAGCCAGCCACGTTACCGGGGACGCCGGTTGCACAGTCCTCCTCATCGAAAGTCGGCAGGGTCTGGAGCGTGAACACCTTGCGTCCGAGATGCGGGCCCACGGCAATGCGGTAGGCAATCGAATCGCCGACCAGATCAGGCATCGGGTCGTCCTCGAAAAGCGTGCACTCCCGGCTTCGCGGCTTCCTTCATCAGTCTGGCCGCCGCCCCTGAGCCAATCGGTCAAAACAATTCGCCGAATTGCATCTTTGCCAACAAGCGTCCTACGGCTGGCAGCAGAGAGTTTTGTCGATTGACCCGCCAGATCGGCTTGGGCGACGGTTCGCAGCCGGCATCATCCTCCCTTTCGACCATCTTTAAGTAATGGGTCGGCTTGAAATAAATAGGCTAAAACTTCACTATCAGTGAATATTATTGAACTTTCCTGAGTTTTGTGTTCTAATCTTACCGGCTGGGCAGAAGTGCGCCCAGGGCTCTTTACCAAACAAGTGGTTTTTCCAAGTCGCTGTAGCGTGCGTTGCCGTTAGCCTCCCGATTATGAGAGGCGCCCAAGGGGATTCCTACTTGGGCTCGCTGCCAGCCACGGGCCCGATTGAGGAGCTCTCGACTAATCCCGAGGACCAAACCTGTCTTCGGGGTCGGGGCTGCAAATGTCGGCTGTCTCAACTGGTAATGCTTGGACCGGTTAGTTTAGGTGCGACCGGTTCGGGGTATGCGGATTCGCGGACTAGCTCGTCTCCATTTCGACCCACGCGAAATGCGACCGGCGCGATTGGCGTCGATACTTGGAGAAATCCAATGGTTCATATTGTTAATGAATGTTTGGTAAGGCAGTCCGTTGAAGCGCTCCGTGATCTTCGACGACTGAAAGCCGACGAGCTAGATCCGACCGTTACTCAAGAGCTCGACGCGGTAATCCAGAAACTGGATGAGTTCTCGAAAGCCAACCCCGGCAAGCAATTGCCGGAGGGGATGAGACAGAGAGTCATGAAGGCCTTGGCCAGATTGGCGCTTACGATTCCCTGGGTCCTCCGGCTCCTAGGTCTGAAGAATGAGTAGCAACGAATCCAAAATACTCCGATGAATATTGGCGAAGCAATCAAATTCTGTAGATCGAGAAGGAATCTGACGCAATCAGAGCTGGCAAACCGCTCTGATGTGTCAGTTTCCTATCTTTCTATGCTGGAGAAGGGGAAACGAGACCCTTCTTTGAAAACCATCGAAAAGCTTGCGCTGGGCTTGGGTATCCCAGCCAGCATACTGGTACTTGTCGCGGCAGATCCTCGAGAGCTCGAACCGATAGATCGTGTTGTGGCTGAAAAGATTTCCTACATTGCCATGAATCTGCTGCGCGAGGAAAACAGTGCCCAGGAAAAACTTTTATAAGAATAGGCCAATTTGCTCGCTAGAGTCTTTAGCCAAATCCTTGAGGGTGGAAGGGCTCTCTGCCCGGAAGCTCAAGGGTTTGGCTCTGCGCGCTCATAGCTGTTATCGCGTAGCCAAGGAAATCCCAAAGAAAGACGGGGTTCGCCTGGTCTACGACGTAAAAGAGCCCCTCAAATCGGTACAAAAGGCTGTCCACGAGAGGATCTTTGGGGCGGTCGATTATCCGGACTATCTTTCAGGCGGAATTCGAGGGAGGTCTACAAAGACTCATGCGAGCCCGCATGTCGGCGCGCGCTTGCTGATCAATGCGGACGTGAAAAACTTCTTCCCCTCCGTAACGCCAACTCAGGTTCGGGAACTTTTCCAGTACGGATTTCATTTTGCACCTGAGGTCGCGGACGTACTTGTTAAGTTGCTTACTCATGATGGCGGGCTGCCTCAAGGCGCTTCGACCAGCGCAGATGTAGCGAATTTGGTTCTATTTAGCGCGGAGCCGGAGATGGTCGAAAGTCTGCAGAGTAGCGGATTCCAATATAACCGATTCATTGATGACATATCGGTCTCTAGCCATTTCCGCGACCTTGAGCGTGATGCGCTGAAATCAGTGATTTCAATTATTTCCTCCACCGTCGAAGGTCAAGGCTTCAAATTGAATCGCCAAAAGCAAACGATTGCTAGACAAGGACAGCAGATGCTAACCGTAGGTCGGCTAGTCAACCGAAAACTGAGTATCCCGAAGTCCTACGAGCAATCCGCTTGGGTAGCTGTGCTTCATGCCGAGAAGCTCTTAGAGGGGGGATGTGACCATGCTTGCGTTGTCAAGGCCATTAGTCAAGCACAGGGAAAAATCAACTATCTGGCGCAGGGGCGATCAGCTCGGGCGCGCCGACTGGCGACGAGACTCGACGACGTCAAGCAAGAGTTTCAATCGAATATTGAATCAGGCGCAAAACCGCAGGGGACCACCAACTAGTCCCCGGATACCTTGAGATTACCCTGTCATCAAGGCAGAATCACCGGGTAACAGGGGAGCGCAGTTTTGGCAGTCGACAAATACAACCTAAAATCCCCGCTTTGGGATGCGGCCAACACCCTTCGAAGTTCCGCCGTCGATCGAACCGACTGGAAGGGCTACATCCTGCCGTTGCTGTTTTTCAAGCGCATCAGCGACGTCTGGGACGAGGAAACCGCCGAGGCCGCTGAGGTGTTCGGGGATGTCGACCCGGCCCAGTTTCCGGAGGTGCATCGGTTCGTGGTGCCTGAAGGCTGCAACTGGCAGGACGTCCGAGAGACCTCAGCCAACGTGGGTGCGGCGCTCCTTCGGGCGATGCGGGAGATCGAGAAGGCCAATCCGGACACTCTGTACCGGGTTTTCGGCAATGCGGATTGGGGAAACCGGGAGAAATTCAGCGACGAACTCCTCAAGGACCTGATCGAGGGCTTTTCGGCCATTCCCCTGGGTAATCAAGCTGTCAGTACCGATGCGCTCGGGGACGCTTACGAATATCTGGTCGGCAAATTCGCTGATGTGACCCGTCGCAACAAGGCGGGAGAATTCTACACACCGCGCAGCGTAGTCCGGATGATGGTCGAAATTCTCAACCCCAAAGAAGGTGAATCCATTTACGACCCGGCCTGCGGCACGGGCGGCATGCTGCTTGGGGCCATTGAGCATGTCGCTCGCAAGGGCGGGGACCCGCGCACTTTTTACGGCAAGATCTACGGGCAGGAGAAAAACCTCACAACGGCCGCCATTGCCCGCATGAACCTGGTTCTGCACGGCATCGAGGATTTTCAGATTGCCCGTGAGGATACCCTGCGTAATCCGGCATTCAGCGATCCCAGCACCGGTGGCCTGCTGACGTTCGACTGCGTGATCGCCAATCCGCCGTTCTCGCTCAAGGGCTGGGGCCTGGATCTCTGGGAGTCAGATCCCTGGGCCAGAGCGCAATTCGGCCTGCCGCCGGCGCAATATGGGGACTATGCCTTCGTCCAGCACATGCTGGCCTCCACAGCCGAAACCGGCGATGGACGCGTGGCGGTGGTGCTCCCGCAGGGTGCGTTATTCCGGAAATCGGCCGAAGGCAAGATCCGCACTGCCTTGCTGCAGGCCGACCTGGTCGAGGCAGTCATTGGCCTGGCGCCCAATCTCTTCTACGGCACGAGTCTGGCGGCCTGCATCATGATTCTTCGCCGCCACAAGCCGGAAGAGCGCCGAAAGAAGGTCTTGATAGTCGATGCCTCCAGCGTGTTCCGCAAGGGCAGGGCTCAGAATTTCCTCGATCCCGAGCATGCCGAGCAGATCGTCGCCTGGTATCGCGCCTTCGAGGATGTGGAGGATCGCGCGAAGGTCGCCACCATGGACGAGATCAAGCAGGAAGGCTGGACGCTCAACATCTCCCGCTACGTGCTGCCGCCCATCGGCGAGGACATCCCACCGCTCCCCGAAGCCGTCGATGCGTTCAAGTCGGCTTTGGCAAACGCCCGGGCCGCCGAGGATCGCCTCCGCAATGTGTTGATCGAAGGTGGGTGGCTTAAGTGACGCAGCGCGACTTTCCAGCCAGGGCCTGGTCTGCGCTCTCAGTCCTTGGAGATCATTTCGCCCGAATGGGAGGCGGGGCGCGCTATCCGGGCTTTAGCGACACTCATCCACCTTTGCTCGTTGCTCTAGTCATCGTTGCGGAGCTCTCAAATCCGGGGCTTCTCCACCGATTCCGTAGCAATTCTCGAGAGCTTCGTGATGTGCTGGCAGCCTGTTATCAAGAGCTATTAGACGATTTGCCAGGCTCACTAAGGGAACTAGACTCTCTTCCTATATTGGATGAGCAAAGATATCCGGATGCCCTGTTGGAGTCTGTGATCAGGCATCTCACCGAAACCGCGGATGAGACCTTTTTCACCGACGATGATTGGAACGCTTTTTCGGACTATGTGGCGAGCAGATTGTCAGCGCCCGCGGACACGACGTGGGCCGCTTTCGTGACACAAGCCAATTACATCAAAGGGCTTGGCAGATCATGACCTCACTGACCCAGCGCGAACTCGAAAGCTATCTATGGGGCGCTGCCACGCTGCTCCGTGGCCTCGTCGATGCCAGCGACTACAAGCAGTACATCTTCCCGCTGATGTTCTTCAAGCGCCTCTCCGACGTCTGGGATGAGGATTACCAGGAAGCGCTCGACGAGACAGGCGACAAGGGCTACGCGACCGCCACGGCGAACGACCGCTTCGTCATCCCCGAGGGCGTGCACTGGAGCGATGTGCGCAGCGCGCCCAAGGATGTCGGGCGGGCGCTGCTCTCGGCCTTCCTTGCCATCGAAGCGGCCAACCCCGAACGGCTGCAGGGCGTCTTCGGCAACGCGCCCTGGACGGACAAGGGCCAGATGCCCGATGCCACGCTCAAGAACCTGATCGAGCACTTCTCGAAGCACGATCTGACGCTGGCTGCTGTGCCGGAGGATGAG
>PXCI01000273.1 GCA_003566675.1 Clostridia bacterium | reverse complement strand
CTGGGAAGGTACGGGCAGCGGCTTGACAAATGGTTCAGGTACAAATGTGAATTTCAATATAACGGAGGATACAACGCTTATCTGGCAGTGGTCGACAAACTACTGGGTGGAGCTGATTGTGGAGGGTGAGTAGGTCGGAGGTCGCAAGTGCCTGTCCGCCGTAATGCATGAATGCGGGACGGTGGATTGTGCGGTCGAGCGCGCTGGGTGGTGCGATCAACGGTTCCGCCTTCGCACTTCGTGGCTACTGCGGAAAGGCTTTGCGACCGATGCTACGGGTGAAGTAGGTGGGTAAGGAAACAGGAAATGACGCTGTGTGTGGTGCATGGCGGTAGGAACAAGAGAGAGAGTGTGTGTGACATGAGAGTAAGGCATATAGCAGTAATGGCGCTAGTAGCCACAGTATTGACATCAGAGAGAGTCCTTGCAGACGTGCCTGTGGGAACGGGCACCGTGAGCGAGACGAGTGAACTGCTCCCTCCCGGAGAAACAAGAGGATGGGTTCCCGCAGGTAGCTCGGTATCGGCTACAGCCACTCCAGATGCCGCGAGCAGTACGTTCAAGAATTGGACGGGCGATATCGAGGCGGCCGAGATTGCGGATGATACGATTTCGTTTTCGGTGCATGGTCCACGTCGTATTACTGCCACGTTCTTGATTAATGAATACGATGTAATGTTTGTTCCGGGCACCTTGGGTGATCGCATTGGAGGAGGGGAACTAGTCCAGCAAATCAAGCACGGCATGGCAGCAACAGCACCAATTGTAGAAGCCAATCCAGGGTATACATTCGAGAATTGGGATATAGCCTTTGATAATGTGACAGAGGCCCTGACGGTCAATGCACTGTATACAACAAACGATTACACCCTGACATTCGACAGCACTGGTGGTTCTTTTGTTACTGATATTACCCAGCCCTTCGGCACAGCAATCACCCCGCCAACTGATCCGACACGGACTGGGTACAGCTTTGCTGGGTGGAATCCGTCTGTGCCTTCCACAATGCCACTTGATGGTGGCCATCACGTAGCCACCTGGACGGCCAATGATTACAGCCTGATCATAATCAGTGCGCATGGTGATCCTTCGCCGGCAGCAGGAACGAACTGGTTCGAGTACGGCCAAACTGTTGCATTCTCGATTTCGGGATCTCCAGAAATTATCGAGCATGACTCGAAGTTCGAAGTAACTAGCTGGGTAGGTACGGGTAGCGCGCCCGCCACCGGCACGGAAACGAGCGGAAGCTTCGTGATCGAAGAAAACTCGACAATCAACTGGCAGTGGTCGACGAACTACTGGGTTGAGTTCACCATTCAGGGAGAATAAATATCCGAAAAATGGCAAGCGGGTCTCGGTCTTGGGATTGATACCCGTTTGATTAGCTTCATTGTTTGCATATTGTGGTGGTCTGGCCCTTTGCTGATAGGGGATGCCACATATGATGGCGTGTAAAAAGCTTTCATGCGTATTACATGAAGGCTAGAATATAGAAGGAATGTTAATGGTGTCAGGCAGTACTGATGCCGAAAGGATGACACATGCGTAAGGTCCGAATATTGTTACGTCTAGTTGTTTGTCTGCTGATCGGTGCAGGTGCGTTGCACGGGATGGATAAGGGATCACTGGACGCCCCTGAGCCCGGATGGTATCCGGCGGGCGCGGAGCTTGAGGCCACCGCAAATCCAGCTGAATTCTTTTATGCTGTTTGGCATGGAGATGACGAAGATGCCACGATTGAAGGCGACGTTTTCCCATTCACAGTTGACAGGGCGCGCAATGTCGTCGTCGAATTCAAGCCGCATGTCACGGAGCAATACAGGATTCCGTGGTGGTGGCTGGCGCAATTTGATGCCGATAGTGGTAGTTGGGATGCGCAGGCATTTGAGGATATGGTTCTGACAACGCTGGAAGATGGGGCGGCTCCGGTTTGGCGGGCCTACTTGACTGGTACAGATCCGCAGGATCCGAATTCGCGTTTCGCGATTAGCGAGGTTGCATTTGCTGCGGACGGCAAGGTTCAGTTGCGCTGGTCGCATGCAGCACATGTGGATCCCGATCTGCCGCCCGTCATCATTGAGTTTCGCGAGAATTTGCTGGAAGGCGACTGGGATGCTGTCGGACAGATGCAGATGCAAGAGGAAATGGTCTGGGAACATGATGGCAATGGTGATGTCCGAGGGTATTACCGCCTGCGTGCCGATACACCTTAAAAAGGCATCATCAGCTTCGCAGTCAGACAGCAGGCCATCAGGTCTGTCTGCAATAAGAGAGTGGCGATTCCGCATCAGCGTCGAGCTGGAAGAGTAAAATGCCTGAGGTCCGAGGACGGAGGTCGGAGGTCTGATGTCGGTAGCCGGTAGTCAGTCATTCGTAGCCTCGCTCTCTCCCGACCTCTTGCAGAGTCGGGATGGATTGGATGGATTATCGCCTATGTCGTAAACGACTGCTTTCGGTGTCGCAAATCACAATTCGTTTTGTTCATTTGTTTTTGATAAAGTTTCATTTTTATTTGGATTTTGCTTTTCGCGGTGTGGTCGATTACGTGTTGGTCTTTCTGCAAGGCATGCAAATGATTTGTACAAAAACTTGCAGTAACCAAAGATGTAGGAGAGAACCGATGACGCATTTCAATGTAATGGCAACACTTGCACCCCGGTGTGGATCATGGCGACTCGGGATCTCCCGATGTGCGGCAGTTTTACTTTTAACTCTCGCGACTGCCGCAGCGGAGCACCTTGTCCAATACGATAATCCGCTTATTCCACCCGATCTGGGACCGGGCGATTCCTTTCAACTGATCTTCGCAACTAGCACACGCACAAACCGTGACTCGGGTGATGGGGAAGATAACCATCCCATTTCCCATTGGAACGCATTCGTCAGCAATGCTGCCGCTGCTTCCACCGTGCCCGGGATCCAACCTACACTTGCCGCACTAAACTGGCGGGCGATCGTGCCAACGATTGCGGGGGGTGATGTGGTACACGCGCGCGACAATGCGCTTGTCGAGGCGCCAGTCTACAATCTTGCCGGCCAGATGGTAGCATCCGGATTCGCCGATCTATGGAGTGGTTCGCTTGCGAGTGCCATCCAGTACACCGAGAACCGTACGGAGGTTCCCGGTGCGCAAGCAGAGCTTACCTGGAGCGGATCGACGGATGAGGGTGTTGCACACAATCTCTACCCGCTTGGCAACGGTGGTGAAGCTGCTCGCACTGGTCGCGCCGGACGTACAGGGGGAAACTGGATCGCTGGCAGTGTTTCTGAACGTCGCGGCGTACGCAACGCACTGCGCATGTATGCTCTCTCGGAAGTGATTACCGTTGAACACCCACCAGACGATGACAACGATGGCCTACCAAACTGGTGGGAAGAAAAATATTTTGGGCATCCAACCGGTGCCAATGCTGATGAAGATGTCGATGGCGACGGTCTAACCAATATGGAAGAATTTCTTCTCGGAACAGATCCGACGAATCCGGATACCGATGGGGATGGGTTGCTTGACGGAGATAACATTGTCGTGACCCGCAGCGATCCTCGCTACACTGCCTTTGCAGCAGCAGGCTATTATTTTACCGACGATGGCCCAGAGCGCACATTCTATGGCGAGGTACATTTCGGAACGGATCCGCTGGATCCCGATACCGACAGTGACGGATTGGTCGATGGTGATAACATAACCGTGACCAGCGATGACCCGCGCTACAGCGAATGGGAAGAACGCGGTATCTTTTTCAGGGAAGAAGGCGATACACGTACCTTTCTGGGTGAGATCGCCCATGGAACGGATCCTTTGGATCCGGATACCGATAACGATGGAATACCCGATGGCATGGAAGTTGCGATTTACGGCACCAACCCGCTTGATCCTGACACCGATGGGGATGGCGTCGGCGATTGGTACGAGATATACGCCGCGTTAACAGACCCGCTTGATCCAAACGACAAGCCGGTTGTTCCCTATCCGCTGCCTGCACCAGAGCCAGGTGACACCGGTTCTTCCGATAAACCGGTCAAAGTCTATATTCTGTCTGGTCAATCCAACATGGTTGGATTTGGCACGCGTAATGGCACATCTCCCGGTACGCTTCAAACCATGGTCTTGCGCGAAAACAAATTCCCGAATCTACATGATGGCACTGGATGGGTTACACGCGAGGATGTGCGCTACCGCGGTATCGTAGCGGCCAGCGCCAATGATCTACTCAAACCGGAATTTGGTGCCAATTCGTCTGTATTTGGTCCCGAGTACGGCTTCGGGCATATCATGGGCTGGTATCACGATGAACCGGTCTTGATCATTAAAGCCTCCCAGGGCAACCGCGGCTTGGGCTGGGATATTTTGCCTCCCGGTAGCGAACAATACAAAGTTGGCGATACCGTCTATGCCGGATACGGTGATTCTCCATCATCCTGGAGTATTGACAATGCATCACCTCAGCCAGGTCCTTGGTATGGTGGTTTTACTTTCGATAAATTCTTCCTCGATGAAGCCGATATGGGGCCCAATTTGAGATGGGAAGTGGGCCAGCATTATCATCGAGACCGTCTTTATGTGAAACATAACCATGCCGTGTATCAGCCCCGGATGGAGCATACCGCTGCAGTGGAATCAGAGCCCGGTGTGGGTGCTGACTGGCGGGATTACTGGACCGTTTATAACCGCTTCAATATCGTGGATGTACTGGATAACTTTGCCAATGAATATCCGCAATGGGCTGATCAGGGGTTTGAGATTGCGGGCTATGCATGGTGGCAGGGGCACTGGGATCAAGGGAATGCGCGCAACGCAGAACGCTATGAGCAGAATCTGGTCCGCTTCATTGAGCAATTGCGCGGGTATTATGAAAACCGTTATCCTGGCAACGTTGCTCCCACCGCCCCGTTCGTGCTGGCAACGATCGCTTTCAGTGGCTGGGATATGGATGGTAATGCATTAACAGTAGCCAATGCGCAGCTCGCGGTTGATGGGGACGCTGGCAACTACCCGCAGTTCGAAGGAAATGTGCGAACGGTCGAAGCGCGTCATTACTGGCGCACGAACGATGTATCGCCAACCAGCACAGGCTACCATTACAATCACAATGCAGAAACCTACTTGTTGACAGGCGACGCCCTCGGACGTGCCATGATCGAGATGCTCGAGCTCAGCGATTGATAATGCCATTTGCCCTTTCGCACGCAGTCATGCCAGAGATTATTGTTGCCTCCGTCTCTCCTGTCCTGCTCTCAACCCTGCAGAAGCAGGTTGGCACAACCTGCTTTGCCACGGACCGCTCTTCAAACCCAAAAGGTTCTTTGATGCTGATGTCGCGAAAAACCACTTTGTTTTGCGTAAATAACAACTTATTGCATTTCTGTGATTCATGATACTGTTTAGATCTGAATTGTACTCGATTTCATCTGTGTGTGGTGCGGCCGGTCATTCGTAAGTTAACTGTCCGCTGGGTCAGTCATCAATTTATAGCGTAAATTATGAAAATATCACAGAAACGATTGTTGCTTGCGGGTTTATTCTTAGTCATTGGTGTTGTCGGTTTCAACCTGTTAGACAGGTCTGGGCCGAGCGAGGCTCCGACGGTTGAGGGCGAAACCGCACAGCAGCATGCATGGGAGCAAGAGTCACAGGAAACTGCCGGGGCAGTGGCTGAGGCGGATTCCGGCGTTGCTGATGGCGACAAGTCGGCCGCTTTGGATGATGGCGATCGCTCGGCCGATGCAGATGATAAGTCGAGCCTGTTGTTACCGTCGCAGGTGACTGGGCAAGTATTTCCCGCGGTGGATTTGG
>PXCI01000189.1 GCA_003566675.1 Clostridia bacterium | reverse complement strand
TCCTGGCTCTGACAACCGATGGTCAGCCGGGCTGTGAGTATGCAACAGCGATCCCCTCACCACTTGTTCCGGCTGGGATTGCTCCAGCAAGTGAGAATCCACCGGTCGTGATGTGGTCACCTGACGGCAAGAAGATCCTGACCCACCGGATTGATCGTCGAGATGCAGGGCAATTTCACCTGGTCCAGTCGGTACCCCTCGATGGGCGTACCAGGCCGGCGCTACACTCTTACACTTACCCCCTTCCGGGGGACCAGGAGGTCCCCCTCGCCGAGCTTGTGATCCTGGATGCGGACGGTCAGAAGGAGGTTCGAGTGGATGCCGACCCCCTTCCGGTTCTGTACTACGGATCCCCGTTGCGACCCGAATGGACCTGGTGGAGTGAGGATAGCTCTCGCATTTACATCATCCATCGCAACCGTGGTTACCAGGGATACAGCCTGGTGAAGATAGATGTCGACACGGGAGAGTCCTGTATCCTGCTGGAGGAGCAGGCCGAGACGGCCATCGATCCCCATCTGACCTCGATGGGGTCCCCCAACATCAGGGTGCTCAGCGATGCAGAGGAGATCATCTGGTTTTCCCAACGCGACGGGTGGGGCCATCTTTACCTGTACGATGGGCTGACGGGGGAGATCAAGAACCAGATCACATCTGGCCCCTGGGCCGTTGCAGACATCGTCCATGTGGATGAGAGCGGGCGAGATGTGTACTTCACTGCAGTAGGCAGGGAGGAAGATCGGGATCCCTACTACTGCCATCTGTATCGGGTGGGTCTGGATGGAGGCGACCAGGAGCTCCTGACACCGGAGGATGCCAGCCATGAGATCGCTTTCTCGCCGAGTGGTCAGTACTTCGTCGACACCTACTCGCGGGTTGATCTGCCGCCTACATCGGTCCTCCGTGCCAGGGGAGGACGGCGGATCTGTACCCTGGAAGAGGCGGATATTGATCTCTTGTTGGAGGCAGGCTGGACCCTTCCCGAGCGCTTCTGCGTCAAGGCACGAGACGGTGTCACAGACATTTGTGGTATCATCCTGCGCCCCGCTGATTTTGATCCCTCTGAGCGACTTCCTGTTCTGGATGACATCTATGGCGGACCCCAGACAAACCGGGCTCGCACATCCTTCGCCCATGCTGCCGAGGGGCGCACTGCCTCCTTCTGGCAGGCACAGGCTCTCGCGGAGCTTGGTTTCATCGTAGTCATGATCGACGGTCTCGGGATGCCCTATCGCTGGAAGGCCTACCACGACGTGTCCTTTCGCAACCTGGGTGATGGAGGGATTGAGGATCACATCACCGCTCTCGGGCAGTTGGCTGGGCGTTATCCATACATGGATCTCGAACGCGTGGGCATATACGGTCACTCCGCCGGAGGTTACGCCTCGGCCCATGCGATTCTTTCCTTTCCCCATTTTTACAAGGTGGCTGTCTCCTCCGCGGGCAATCACGATCATCGCCTGGACAAGGCAAGCTGGGTTGAACGGTACATGGGATTGCCTGTGGGTGACCACTATGATGAACAAGCAAATGCCAGTCTCGCGGGTAACCTTGAAGGCAAACTCCTGTTGATCCATGGTGAGATGGATGAGAACGTCCACGTCGCCTCCACGCTACAGTTAGTGGATGCCCTGATCAGGGCGAACAAGGATTTCGATATGCTGATCTTGCCCAACCGCAGTCACGCCTGCACCGATGAACCCTATTTTGTCCGGAAGCGGTGGGACTACTTCGTCCGTCACTTGCTGGGGGTAGAGCCCCCAAAGGGTTACCAGGTCGGCGAATCGACGCACGACAGGTGACGAGGTGGTGCGTCCTGGAACATAGAGATTGTTCCCGAAGTGGGTGTTGAGGCTATTGCCACGGGGAGGTAACACGCTATTCTGTCGATCAATTAGCAGTTTGCTTCATACTCGAAGGAGGAGATGGAAGTGCCGAGAATCTATGACCGCACCGAATGGATAGATGAATCGACGCCCGTGAGTCATGATCTGCGTCACGTTCCGCAGGCCGAGGATGCCCGTGGACCCGAGGGCAGAATTGCCCTTCGGGGCGGACGGATCTTCGACGCTGTGGGCAACGCGGTATATACGGGAACCGTCGTGATGGATGGAAATCGCGTTGTCGACGTTGGGCCGACATCCGACGTGCAGATTCCCGCGGATGCCCGGGTTTTTGATGTGTCCGGCAGAACCGTCATGCCTGGTCTCATAGATCTTCACTGTCATCTGACGTTTACTCAATCCGAGATATCCGTCAGCCAGGGCCAGTGTCTCGCGGATGCTGCCCTGCGCGGGGTGGAGCGCATGAGGATCTGGCTTGAAAGTGGGATTACCACGATCCGTGATGCAGGCTCTCACGGCATGGCACCCTTCCGGCTGAAGGAATGGATCCAGAACAACCGACTTCCCGGACCGCGTATTTTTCCTGCAGGCTGCCTGATCACGGGAGTCGGAGGGCACGGCGCCGAGAGCCTCGACCATGCCTCCCCGATGCTGGGAATCATTCGGGAGGCATCGGGTCCGAATGATTGGAGAAACGCAGCTCGAGAGCAGTTTAAGAGGGGTGCTGACATCATCAAGGTCGCCAGCCACTTCAGCCGTGATGAGGTTGCCGCTGTCGTGGATGAAGCCCACAGCCTGGGGCTGAAGGTGATGTGTGATGCCGAGACCCAGTACGTAGAATGGGCGGTTGAGGCGGGCGTGGATACCATAGAGCATCCCCTGCCCCGGACCGATGAGGTTATTCGACGAATGGCAGAGAGGGGCGTTGCAGCGATTCCCACAGCCGTGGCCTACGTCATTATCTTCGACCGCCTGGGCGGGTATTTCGGGTCCAGCTCAAGGAGATTTACCTTTTCAAAGGATGACAACGTCAAGATGATCCAAAGGATGAAAGATGCCGGGGTTAAGATGGGTATCGGCACCGACGTGATCTTCGATGACTACCGGATGTTTCCATCTCCATACATTGTGGAATTGAAATTGTTTACTGAGGCGGGCTTTTCCATCGCGGAGGCTTTGAGGATAGCAACGGCCACAAGTGCCGAGATCTTGGGCATGGACCACCTCTTGGGAACCCTCGAGCGTGGTAAACTAGCCGATGTCCTGGTCGTAGACGGTGAACCCGACCGAGATCTGGATGATCTTGCCAGGGTGGACATGGTCATCCGCGATGGTCACGTGTTAATCGAGGACGGTCGAGTGGTGACCCCCCGTCATGTGCCTGTTCCCATGCCCGACTCCGATGAGCGAGAGGGCAACAGGAGATTCTGGGGGTAGGTAGCTGGGCAAGACGATCCGACGACCCCTGCAGTAGATCTGTTACCCCAGATGGTTGGGTGTGTGCGAGAGGCCCCTGGACTTGCGGGCTTCTCGCTGTGTGGTGTGCCCGGCATGGGCGAATACATGCGGACATCATCTCCCTCTCCTTAACCACGTGGAGGTGCTGACATCATTAATGGGCTTTTGCCTGGTACCAGGATAGCGGAAGGCGGTTGAAGTCAGCTGCTGAAGGCAGCTCAGCCCGTCGCTGGCCCCTTTCCTTCTGCACCAGTGCGAATCTACCTCCCGCCGCTTCAGCTCGTGCCATAGCGTGTTCATCAGGCCAGTAGACAGTCCTCCACCAGGACCCGCAACGTTAGCTTGTGACTATGATATGCATCCGGTGACGGTCTCGAGTTGGAAGCGTCACTGCGAGGAACACGGGTCAGAGGTGTTCGGTGGCAAGGAAGAGGTCAAGGAATACGAGAAGAAGTTGGGCGACCTCGAGTGTGTCAACTGGATCTTTATAGCTCGAAGACCTCCCTGTGCACTTGAGCGCGACTCACCCCGTAATCGGCCAGCTGTTTCTCGATGGCTCTGGTCATGGGCGGAGGACCACAGAGAAAGAATTCCATGGGCGACAGGTCCCCCAGATACCCCGTGAGCAAATCCAGGTCAATGTGTCCCTCTTTACCAACCCAGTCAGGTTGGCCAGACATGACCAGGATAACCTTCAACCTGGGAAGCTGCTCCTCCATCTTGGCTAGTTCCCCGCGGGAGAAGAGGTTGTTTTCGGTTCTGTTACCCCAGAACAGGTACACTTCTCGATCAATCTGGCGGTCCCGCATGTAGCGCAGCATACTCAAAAAGGGCGTGATGCCAATGCCCCCGGCAATGAACACAAGTGGTCTATTTTCCGGGACCCGCAGGAAGCTGAAGACGCCGTAGGGGGCGTCAATGTATGCCTGATCTCCAATCTCCGTTTCCCCAATGGTCGACGTGAAATCGCCCGAGGCCTTAGGCGTGATGCCAAGGAGCTTCTCCGTTGGGCTTGAAGAGATGGTAAAGGGATGTGAAGAGGAGACCCCATCTCGCCTGTGTAGCTGTACGTGCAAGAACTGCCCCGGAAGGTACTTAAGCGGCCGCCCGGCAAACCTCAGCGTCCACGTATCGCTGTTTTCACTGGTCACGCCCACAACCACATACGGATTCTTGCGTAGGACATATATCATATAGATTCGGTACGCAATGAGAAAGGCGTATGCAAAGGCGAAGCCCCCCCAAACCGGGGCGCCTCGCTGTGCTGGGTTAAGCATAATGTGCACAAGGGCCAGTGGAAAGGCGACGTAGTTCACCAGGTGTATGCCCTTCCACGTCTCGTAGCGCAGTCCCATCCACTTGTGCAGGGAGGCAACAGATGCAGTAACGAGGATAATTCCGAGAGCGGCCAATCCATATGCCCTGTGGCCATCCAAGATCGGGGCGGTTCCACGAGAAAAGTCCAACGCCAATACCAGTGAAAAATGAAGGAAGAGAAAGCCGGTGGCAACTCGACCAAACCAGCGATGATACCATAACATTTTGTCCAGGCCAAAACCGCGTTCAATCCACTTGATCCTGGAGCTGAGGACGAACTGCACCAGGAAGAACCCCATGCCCAGCATAGCCAGGAGAAGGTGGGCACTGCGTAACGGTTCCATCACCCCATACTGGATAAAGGACATGTTGATCCAAACAGCCACGAGGGAGAGTAGGAAGAGAGATACCATTGCTCCAAATATGCTTTTACCCATCCTAAGCCCTCCAAACATAACGACTCGGCACCCGAAAACTCACCAAACACAGATGATGCTGCTAAGACCCATGTTAATCGGAACCGCTTGCGCCTCGACTATGATCCGTTGTCCCTGGATTGACTCAGTACACGGACTGGAAACATCTGTAGCTATCCCTACGAGGCAACGAAAACCTTCCCAACTCCTTTCAGGTCGCGGACATCAGTAGGTGTCAGGGCACCACCACGAAATCAATTCTGCCGACCCGGCTGTGCTGCCGGCTGACGTCATCGGAACTCGCGTTATAGGCGACAAGCAGGGTGTAAATTTCCCCGGGCGTTAACCCCTCCAGGCGATAGTCATTGTTCTCACGAAAGGTCAGTGGATAGGAGAATTCTAGTATCCGAGCCTCGTCTTCTCGCAGAAGGGAGAAGTCCTCCACCGCCCGGGTAGCAGCCTCTGCATGCGTTTGACCCCGACCGACGTCGTCCCGGACGGAGGGCTCCTCCCCCTCCAGGTAGCCGATAATCATATTGGCCCCGTCCATCCCACCTCCCCGGACGTTGAACCCGACGGCGAGCCATCCATCGATATCGGCCCGCAGGTGCACGTACAGGAAGTCTCCATCGTGGGCCATGTGAATCTGCACTCCGATGACCTCTATCGGCGTTCCCTGGTACCCTTCATGTGAGCCGTCAATCGGCAACGATACCTCCAGCTTTCCCATGGCCGGGAAATCCTCGTCGTTTACTGTGGATGGTGAATCACTGCAGGCGACGAGCAGGACGATGACCAGCATCAGTACCGTGGTAATAGCGGATCTCAGGGAATCCCACCTCCT
>PXCI01000173.1 GCA_003566675.1 Clostridia bacterium | reverse complement strand
GTCGGTCAGCCCGAGATCCATGAGACATGCGATGAACTCGCGCATGCCTTCCGTAGGGGTCGGAAGGGTATAGACACCAAAATCGGTGCTGATGATGAAATGATCCGCTCCGAATCGCCTGATCTGCTCTGCAACCTCAGCAACTCCCCCTGAGGTGCTTCCATCCAACCCCTCATCCATCGCCCGATACTCCTCTTCGACATAGTAGTGCGTTTTGGGTATAGGGGTCGTATGGGTGTGGGCTGCCAGCAGCCGCTCGATGTATGCTCCGGCGTCTATCGCTTCACCGATCTCCTCATCCGACATGTTCTCCACGACGGCATTGGAGACCACGACCTTCTCAATTCCAAACTCACGACTGAGCTCGACAAGACGCAAGGCCTCCCGGTTGGAAACGTGTCCCGTCACCAGGTAAATCTGGGGATTATCAGCGATCATCTGCAGGATCTCGACCAGCTCGGGAGTGGGATCTCCTTCGGGAATCTGGATGCAGCGACTGAGTTCATCCCGCGCGAACTTTGGGTACTTCTCCTGCAGCGTGATCCACTGGCCGTCTTCATATCGGCCTTCGCGGCTTGCCTGGAAATAGGTCGAGTGGGCTCCGAAGCTGACATACCTGGCTGGTGATCCATAATGCAGCGCCGTGCGAACAGCCCGCGGATTCATACCTCCGTGGACTGTGTTGAGGATGATCCCACCGAAGACGTCTATCCCCTCCACCACCTGGTCCACGATCCAGGCGGTTCCCGTTGACATGTTGAACACATCCATGATGACAATAGCCCGCATGCCAGCATCCCTGGCCTCGATCGCTGTGCTGATCGGATCGGTGCTTCGCGGGCTGCTGCCCAGATGCGGACCGGGATGTACGTGGATATCAATTGCACCTCGGAGAAACTCCTCACTTTTCCCCCTGGACCTGGCTGTGTTCCAGACGAGATCACTCACCAAACCATCTCCTCTCAGCAAAACGGCAGTGCCCTATGTAGATTCGCGCCAACATGGGTCGTGTCAAATGCGATATCTTCCATTTCAACTATATCAGCCAGGCCATCAGCGGTCACATCGTGACGGCACATCATTTATGGCCCCACGAGCAAAAACGCCGAGCCCTATACCCACCAAACACGGACCTAGCTACTGGCGTCCTATTATGGTAGAATCAACCTGAGTCAAAGCAGGTTGCCCATCGGTGACAGCGATGCAAAGGAAGGGTATGTATGCCACATCCACTACTTGGGACCACCTCGATTGATGAGCATCCGAGACAATTTCTCTCAGGGATTGGCACGGTTTTTGAAGAGTTCGGGGCCTCCACACAGGATTCCGGGAACATCTCCTACGGCATTCAGATTGATGAAGAACGATTCTTTGTGAAGACCGCCGGCGATCCGGATGATCCAGAGCCCTTTTTGAACCACGCCGATCGTGCTGCTCTGCTGCGCAACGCAGCCCTCCTCTCACGGAGCTGCGAGCACCCTGCGCTGCCGGATCTTCACCACGTGATGAATTCTCCGGTGGGCCCAATGCTCGTCTACGAATGGCTCGACGGTGAGCTGCTCGGAGCACCGCGTTCCCTGCGCGATGATCCGCAATCGGCACACCAGCGATTCCGAAGGTTGCCCGCCGCCCAGATTGAACGATGCCTCGATCAGATCTACGAGCTCCATCGCGATCTCGCGAGAATCGGCTGGGTCACCGTCGACTTCTATGACGGATGCCTGATCTACGATTTCTCCTCGGGCCGACTGGGCGTGGTTGACCTGGACCTGTACCGGGAGGGCCCCTTCCGGAACGATATCGGACGCATGTTTGGCTCATCGCGCTTCATGGCCCCAGAGGAGTTTGCAGCTGGCAGCATGATCGATAAACAGACCAATGTCTTCGTGATGGGACGGGCAGCTGCAGTATTTCTGTCAGATGGCACTCCGCGGCTCACAAGCTCTGCACAGAGTCATAGCGAGGGCCTGTGCGCCTGAACGAGGGCATAGATTCGCGTCCATCGAAGCATTCTACAGTGCCTGGTGCCAAGCTCGCAGAGCCTGAACAAATTTGAACCGATTGGTAGCGTCCCACAGACTCAATTGTCAGCAAGATTCCCTACGATTACTCGTCCCATCTTCCAAATATGTCCGTAAACTTTCCACTTTGTTTAAACACAACACTCAAAGCAATCAAAAGGTGTACAGAGCCTTTGCTCTATGATAGAGTGTCATACATATCGGGTACCGAAACATCCTGCGCTCGACCGAAAACGGGGTGCAGACCCATGGAAGAAGGGCGTGAAATGGAACCCCCACCTGATGCCTCTGAGCCCATATTGCTACCTTCCATGCTGGGCAGGTCCGTAATTGCCGTGGTCAGATCGGGTCTCCTGTCACCTCCCAGCAGAGAGGGAGATGCCGATGACTGACCGCAGAGACCTGAAGAAATACATTACCCTGTCAGCCCTGCTCAGTTCCGCCTTCGCCACCGTGTTGAGCACAAGCATGGTCCGGGTCGCTTCCCCGTACATCCAGGAAGCGTTCGAACTTCGATATGCGGATCTCACCTGGATACACAACAGCTATCAGCTGTCCTACGCGATTCTGCTGCCGGTCTTTGGACAGCTGGGCGATCGCTTCGGCAGGCGGCGCATCTTGCTCATCGGCCTGGTGCTGTTCGGGCTCGGCTCCTTGCTGTGCGGCTTCGCCTGGGGCCTGCTCTCCATGAGCGTCTTCCGCCTCATCCAGGGAATTGGCGCAGCCGCGATATTTCCCAACGCCCTGGTGCTCGGAACAGGCATTTTCTCCAGCAGGGAAAGGGGTAAGGCCATGGGGATCTGGGCCATGGGTGTTTCCCTCGGATCCGTCGCGGGACCGACCATCGGCGGAATCGTCATCCAGTTTATGGGCTGGCGATACGTGTTCTTCATTAACATTTTCTTTCTTATCGCTTCGTTGGGCAGCATTATCTTCATGGTACGGACCACGGAGTCCACGTCCTCGAAGAGTGATTCCTTCGACTTTGGGGGTACCATTGTTCTCGCAGTGATGATGACCCTCCTGGTCACAGCCATGGTAAACGGGCCGGAGCTGGGATGGCTTCACATCGGTGTTCTGACCATGCTGGGCCTGATGGTCGGCTGCGTCCACCTGTTTGCGCGCATTGAATTCCGACAGAAGCAGCCGATCATTGATCCTGAGTTCTTCCGGAACCGGGTCTTTCTCACCAGTGTACTGTGTGGCGGTATGCACCTCGTGGCCATCCAGGGCATGAATTTCCTCATGCCCCTCTTCCTCGCCAGGGTCCACGGCATGAATGCCCTCGCCATCGGCCTCATGATGCTACCACAGGCGGCAATACGGTTCGTCGTGTCCCCCCTGTCGGGCACCCTCTCTGACCGTTATGGCCCGAGACTGCCTGCGACCCTGGGTCTGATTGCCCGCACCCTCGCCCTGGTGTCCTTCGCCTTTCTCACCCCTTTGTCCACCACCATGCGGATCGCACTGTGCCTGGTCCTGGACGGTGCCGGGGCCGCCCTCATCTGGGCTCCGAGCATGAACGCAGCCATCGAGTCTTTTCCGCAGAACATCGCTGGGTCGGTGGCAGGCGTATTCAACATGCTGCGTTTTGTCATGGGCGTCATTGGTACGGTGATGGTGGGTGTGCTACTGGACATGTTTTTCGTGGACGTACCCCTATCGGGTTCTGTCCCTGGATTCTTTCATGCCTACCTGGCCCTGGCCGTTCTGACCGCATTGGCGCTGACGCAGGTGAAGTACCTGAATCCCACGGCACCTTCTACAGCCGCCGCGGAAGCGGTAGCCTCAAAACATGACGATGGGACCATGGGGCAGACCAATGCGAGGGAACTTCGCAGAAAAAGCGCACATCGCACGGAAGAGAAATGAGCACCGAGCCATGTCTGTTTCAGTCTCGCACAAGCGGGCGCCCCTGCACAACGAACGCTTGAGGCGTGCATTGTCAGAAGCAAAATATGGTCCAGAAAGCCCCCGCCTTAATAGGATGAGGATACACCCTACTTGGAGCTAATCAGTGATCTTCTGTCCACAGGCGTGACAGATCTCTCTTTTGAAGTTGCGCGCACCACACTCCGTACAGCGCTGAACATGGGGCGAAATGGTCTCCTCCTGGGGTACCTGCCGGGAATCTCGATCCGCGGCAACGAGCGCGAGATATCCGAAGCCGCGACAGCGATATACGTCGGCCAACAGGATATTTCGATAGTTTGCCCTCAGCAACATGATAGCCATCCAGGTGGTTCGAGTTTAGGGGCGCACTTCACATCTCATCGGCATGTCCTTTCACAAACGCCGCCTGGAGGGAGGAACCCCCCGATGGGTCCTCCCACCATCCCCGCGGTTCAGCATACACCTCACGAGCTGTCCTAATCCTATGTCACGCTATGAATCCTATGACATCACTAGCGAATCTTTCCGCGCCCCTGAATGGGCCACACCACCTCAACCCGACCATCCCGGATCCCATACATCTCATCGTGCAGAGAAACGGTGGTATCCCCATATCCGATGATCCACTCCAGCCGATCCCCTACGGCATGTGTGACGGGCTCCTCCGTGGTGATCACACCATGTTCCGCAGAAAAACTGAGGGACTTAACCTCTCCCACCCCCTGTGGTCGGGGAAGGGCTGTGTCGCTGCTCATGGACTTCTTGCCCGAGTCCGTCACGATCCGCACAGGCCCCGGGCGGCTGACCACCGTGCTCATCACCGTCAGAGCAAAATCATGATCCAGACCCAGCCTGGAGTAATACGAGTCGTTGAAGACGATGCCTCCCGCCTGGACCTCCGTGATCCCGGGCAGACGGGAGCTGAACTCGTGGGTGCCGGTTCCGCCGCAGCTGACGATGTAGACCGGCAGCCCATCCTGTCGACAGAGTTGGGCCGACTGGACCAGACTCTCAATCGCTTGCTCGCAAACCTGCCTTCTTTCTTCCGGATCAACAAAACGCCGGGCATGACCCTCCCAGCCCATCACCCCCAGGTATTCCAGGCCCTCCATGCAGTGGAGCTCCCGTGAGAATTCCAACGTTGGCTCCCCGGGCTGAACACCACAGCGCCCCATTCCAATGTCAATTTCGACGATCACGGGCACCTTCAACCCCTTGTCCCGCCCCGCCTGGTCCAGCTCGCGGGCATTTTCAATGCTGTCGACGGCCACGATCACCTCGGCCTGGCGGCAAAGATTGGCCAGACGCTTGGCCTTATAGGAGCCCACCACCTGGTTGGCAATGAGGACGCTTTTTATGCCTGCGGCCACCATGACCTCGGCCTCTCCAAGCTTGGCACAGGTAATACCTACGGCGCCGGCGTTGATTTCCATGTGCGCTATAGCTGGCACCTTCTGCCCCTTGGTGTGAGGGCGCCAGCTAACTCCAAGATCACGGAAGAAACTCGATGCCCTGTCGATATTCTTCTCGAGAAGATCCAGGTCCACCATCAACGCAGGCGTATCCACCTCAAGAACCTCTGTCCCCACAAAGTAGTTGCTCATCATCAACCTCCAATTTCCTGACGTCACATCATCCGAACGACAACACGGGCCCAACGGGGATCCCGTCTGGGCATCCCCGATTGTCTTTCTATGTCTCAAGGCGGAATCCTCTGTGTCATTGGGGTTGCTCAACAGGGAGGGTATTTCAGTTCGTCGAGATGCGGCCGTGTGTGCGGCGATGATCCTTCCGCTGGGACATTATGTCAGACGGCGGCGCACGATTCTTTAGCTGGCCGTCCCCGGGTTGAAATGCGATCTCTCGCCCGAGCGACAGCGAGGGCAATCGACCGTCCCGGAAGACCCGCATATGCCCCCACGAGTCCGCGAGGGGAGGCCGTCTGCCGGCTAGCCTGCCCGGGGGAGAGACCTGGGT
>PXCI01000010.1 GCA_003566675.1 Clostridia bacterium | reverse complement strand
GGCTTCCGATATGGCCACCTTCATGATCGCCCACCTTCAAGGAGGAATGTTCGACGGGTTTCAACTTCTACAACCAGAGACAATCCACGAGATGCACCGTCGCCAGTTTGCCCAGGATCCCAGGCATGATGGTATGACCTTCGGGTTCATAGAAGGTACCATCAATGGCCGACGAATCCTATTCCACGGCGGCAACCTACCGCTGTTCAACAGCGGACTCTACTTGCTGCCCGAGGAGAACGTTGGGCTGTTTGTCTCCTACAGCGGCGGCATGGAGATCCTGGCCCATGCCGAGCTCTGGCAGACCTTCATGGATGAGCATTACCCATCAATACACACCATCCCCGGTGGCCCGGAGACCAGCGGAGCCGGAAGCGTAGACGTTGCGGGCGAGTACCACGCCAACCGCAGGAGCTTCTCCACAGATGAGCGCTTGCTTGCCCTGCTGCAGTCCATGCGCGTCGACGTGGACAAGGAGGGTAGTCTCCTCGTGAGCTACATGGGAGAGACCCACCGATTCTCCGAACAGCAGGAGGGCATCTACGCCCGCGTGACCCCGGGCCGATCCCCAAGTCCTTTCGGCACCTTTCAGCACATCGCCTTTCAAACAGACCCCTTTGGTCGAGTGCTCCTGGCAACCGACGGAGCCATGAGCTATTCCAGGGCACCCTGGTACGGCAGCATGGCCTTCACCGCGCTGGCCCTCATTATCACGCTACCCATTCTGTTGGGATCCCTTGCTTACTGGGGCATTAGCACCGTCCGACAGCTCGTGAGGGAGCGCAAGGCCCCATCTCCGACATTGGCCAACCTGCGTCAACTCACCGCCATCGGATTTGGAGTCATCGTCCTGGGGATTCTCCTCAGGTTGATCAGGATTTCCGAGATGAGCCCGGTGTACGGCGTACCTCTGTCGTTCTTCGCGGGTGTGCAGGACGACACGCTCGTACACCCGGTCATCCCGATGCTCCTGGTAGCAGCACTGGTCGGCTTCACCGCTGCTACCTGGTGGAAACGGGACGGGCAGCTGTCCGAACGGATTCACTACTCGGCATTTACTTTGGTGGCCCTGACCCTGCTGTTTGTCCTCAGTTACTGGCATATCGTGTGAGGGATAGGGATGTAGAGCGCCGGCGCGCCGCCCCGAACATGAAGTGCGCCGTAGAGTTTTAGCATCTGGATTGCTATCACGAGCTGCTAGAGCATAGTACCACGAAGGCAGCGCTTAGAGCAATGGGTGGGCAAAACTGCCGTCATAGAGGACCTTCCGGAGGTCTCAGGCCCGTGCATCATCGCCTTTAAGATCAGATTCGATCCCATGTCATCCTGTGCTGGCTGACCCTACTTCTCGTTCGTACTATCGAGAACACCGTCGGGGATACCTGGGAGACCATAAGAGTTGGAAATGGGCCGGATGGCCCTAATCGAATATTCCTCCGAGCACAGCATATTTCAGCAGCGAACAGACACCACCCACCAGCAGCATGCCATTCTGTTCAGCCCTGAAACTGAAGGAACCTCCACTCGTTCTTGGTGTTCAAACCCGCATGAGTACCTCGTAGGCATACACTCCAATAATTACCATGTCTTGAGGCCCCATTCCTCCTACCCTTGTCCAGATTTTCTCTGAGAGGATCGACTTCCTGTTCAATGAGGGGACATCTCGGTTTGGGCGAGACCTTATGTAGAAACTGCTGCTCTGTCAATGGTACTGGGATTCGACGATGACACCTTCAGACCGCATGCATCGGTGATCCGCGCCCAGGTGGCAACAATGATCTCTAGAGCACTGGGTCAGCCTGGCGAACCTCGGACTACGCCCAGCGACATCCACCAGCATCTTAGCAAACTGCTCACGGGTTACCAGATTATCGGGACAGAAGGTCATGTCACGCCAGAAGGCGAGCCGCCCTTCGAAGATGCTCATGAGGTATCGGACTAGCAGCGGGCCATGTGGCTGCATTGTCGGGTGTGGATATCGTCAGGGGCTTCAGTCAAAACTGGGACGGAAGCAGCTGTGTTCTTGAGCAGGTACGTCGAGGAAAGGCTGAGAAGGTAAGGGGAGCCGACGCTGACCCTGGATATGCCCAGGGTCGGTTCAGAGTCAGGGGCGCCCGTTGCGTTTCTTGGATCCAATGAGATGTGTGCCATCTGCAGTTTCAGGGCGCAGTCAATTGATTTAACAGCAGCAAAGGTAGTGGATCAGCCGGTTCCTGCCATGTAAACACCAGTATTAGGCAGGTATTCGCGGCCGGGTTGATGAAATAGTGCAATGACCCACTAATGCATTCAGGTAATGCGTAGAGAGGGGTGCATCTGATGCGTAGAAGCATATTGCTGGTGGTGTTAATGCTCGCTTTGCTGGTATTCGCTGGTTGTGGGGGTGCGCTGGATTCCGATGGGGATCCGGTCGCTGAAGACAAGTGGCTGGAGGTACCCGGATGGGAGGGTACATTCATGTTGCGCTTCAGCCACGATGCCGTTGTGGAGAGCAGTAGTGCCGATGGGAAAAAGACGTCCACGGAACACCGCACGGCCGAGAGCGAGGTTAGTGGCTCGGTGATGTGGGATAACAATTGGCGTGACTACGGATGGAGCGGCGAAAGCCGCGCATCCGGTTGGTATGAACAGGATTTGGAGCAGGTGGTGGAAGAGTCGGGTGAGAGATCGGTACTCCGGGTCAGCGGCGAGGGACAAGGAGATGTCACGGGGAAAGGCCGGATATCCATCAATCTGGACCGTGGAATGTACGAGATCTCCTTCGGGCTGGATCCCCTGGAGGGGGAAGCAGATGGTGCTTTCGGTCGCGGGCCGGATGAGTGGAAATTCTTCTATCAGCACCTCGAGGATCTTCCGCTGCCTGAGGAGGGGATGACCCTGAGTGGCGAAATCTCGTTTCCCGGCGTCTTCTACTTTGCCGAGGGGACCGCGGTCGTGACGTGGGAACTGAACCCCGTGGATCCTTCGCGCTGATCCATCCGGACGGGCAACCCGGGGGAGCACATCCCGTGAACGCAAAGGGGTGCGACATTCCGGATCCGCATGCATCTGGACGAGCGAACACTACACCAATGAACCTCTCAATGGGATCCTGATGGAGAGCTTTGGCCTCTGCGTAGATGAACGCCCGCCCACAGCTGCAATCTTCAGAAGGGGACTGCCCATAGTACCACGAGCAGTTCTCCTGTGCCTGTCGATCTAGCCACTCTCCTGCGCTAGATATCTCTAACTGCCACCGTATTTGCCCATTGCGCGTTCCTCGTTCGAGCATAGCTGAGCATTCAACATGGATCCGGCAGGTAGCACGAGAATTGTGATGGATGCTGATTTTCGGAGTGTTTTCGGACCCTGTTGAGACCGTCCCATGTGGAGTTGTTCGGTCGCATCTGAAACGTCAATTATCAGTTACGACGACGTTCACTGAGTTCCAGCGCCAGCCACTGTGCCAGCGTGATCAGCCGAAAGCAAGGCAAACGGGGGTCTCACAGGCCATGTAAGACGTCAAAGACCGCTTACCCGTTGGATTGCGACACCGCTTACCTAAGCGAAGTCTTTCCACCCCCATCAGCCGATACCTCATGGAAGTCACATGGTGAGAATAGGAGGGGAGCCATAGATGGACTATTAACATCTCTGAATAGTGACCCACCTCCGTAGGGAATGCAGATCCTACCGTCGAAACGATTGATACTCTGCGGAGAGGTTGGAAGGAATGCGATCTGGCCTGGGCGAAAGAGGATCTATACCCCCTACAGGCCAGTGGCTTTGCGTGGTATTGTGGCACCACATGGGAGGGATACCGATGCTTAACCGGGCCAGCCTTCAGCCTGGCGCAGCGTCTAAAGGGAGCTCGTCAAAAGGCCGGCTTGAGCCAGGCTGAATCCGCAAGAAGAACTGACGTGAGCCGCATGGTGTTATTCAGAACTGAAAACGCGGAGGGAAAGGCTGCAGTTGGGGGTTGTCTGGACAGTTCCCCGGATAGGGCCGCTGGTCCAAGGGGTCGCGGGAATGACCCCATTGACCAGCGGCTCAGACCACCGATATGGAGTGGTAGGTTACGGTCAGCCAGGGAGGGGAGTTAAGATGAGCTTCAGAATCGCAAATCCCCCCGAAGATATGAGGGGCAACAGCAGGAAGAATATCTTCGTTGCAGAGGATGAGGACGGTAAGTACCTGGGGCATTCCTATGCCTGGTCCTATGAGAATCATCACACGAGTCACACCAGACCGAGGAACATTCTCATAATGGTCGAGAGTGCCCTGCCCCCTGGCCGAGGGTGGGAAACGGTGTGGCAGACGCTGTTCAACAGGACGCTGGAGAGGGCCTACAGGATTAGGAATGAGCGGTGGCCAGGTGAGACGGTGCGGATTTACGGAGGCGCAACTGCAGACCAGCAGGCACAGGTGGATATGTACCTGAAACAGGGCTTTGAGGATGACGATGCGACCATCGTCATGGAGAAGACGCTTCGTGGCGCACGAATACCTCCTGATAGCGAAACGGTGTGCATACGGACCAGCACCCTCGAATCGGAACCGGACAGGACTGCGTTCATGAAACGGCACGGGGACATATTCCCGACTGAGCTGAACATCGATGCGCTAGGTGATTTCATGGACAGGCCCGGATGGATGCTGTTTCAGATCATTGATGATGGCAGCATCATCGGGGAGTGCATGGTCTTTGACAACGACGGTGCGGGATATATCGAGCTGTTCTACGTGGTGGAAGAGGCTCGAGGCCGGGGCGTTGCAGATGCCCTACTTAACCATGTGGAAGGATGGTTCTTGAATCGTGGCCATGAGAAAGCCAGGCTAGTCGTCTGGCAGAGGAACGCCCGGGCAGTGAAGTTCTACCAGAAACATGGGTATGAGTATACCGGCGAGCGGGAGGAGATATACCCGGGCATAGATGTCTAGTGCATCATTCCGAGAGTTCTTTCCCGGGTTTACTGGTGGATGACCAGGTGAAATGGTCTGCTTGTCTCAAGATCCGTTGAACTTGCAGCGGCCCATTGCTTCACATTCATTGACCCATTCCTGCCGTTCCCTGGGCACATGATCTATCAAATTACCCTTCTCGGATCTTAGTCCCGTGGAGCCATCTATGACCACGAGAATACCGTCCTCGAAGGATAACCCTCGGTCCACCAGATCAGTCCACAGAGAGCGGGAGAAGACCTTGTTCTCCGTCGACCCATGCCACATCCCCATCACCTGCTTGTTTCCCCCGGAATCGATCCCCATGACCGCGACAATCATGTGTTCAGCGAACGCTATTGATCAGTAGCACCGGGCACCGATCTTCATCCAGGGGCCTTGACATCAACTCAAACAGGGCTTCTTGCGTGCCCTGGATAAACCGGCGGCTGACGGTACTCTTGGAGGTGCTGCTCGACTCCTCCTGGATCTCTTCGCCCACCGGCTCCAGTCCCCCTCGTATCTGCGACTGGCAAGGCCCAGCAGATCTGCTCCATGGTGGCCTGCACCAAGAGACCCTCGTTCTGAACCACCCGGTAAGATTTCAAAGAAATCTCCTGATCGGCATTGCTGTCCTTAACTCGGGGACGCTGTATCTGAACCTTCCGTCCACCCAACACCAGATTCCTTTTCGTCCTACCGTGGCGGAAGGCCTGATGATCCGAATTATGCTTCCCTTTCGGTCCCGCGCCTCCACCTCCGCCTCCAAGATCTCGTTGAAAACCCCTAGCCCGCAGACACACAAAAGGTTAACAGCCCCTGGCGCATAGACTCCATCGTGCTCTCCAGTGAGACAACAACTTTCTCCGGTAAATCAAACGACAGCCCCTTTTCATTGTTGGATGCCTTCACTCCCAGTTATGCCAAACTGGGACAAGGGCGCCGCTTTAGCGTTCGTCCAGGAAAAGGTAAATCCCCCCCGGCAAAACCTTGACATACACTTATCAAGGGGGGTTGTTAGGCTACGTGACCCAAAAACACAGGCGGAGATCCACACATCGAATGACCGGGACGTTGCGCAACAGGGAAGGCAAGATCTCTCGACACCTGGACCTCCGTGCAGGATTGAGAGGACGAGACAACACAAGGGGGGAGAATCGATCAGCCCCACCGAAGCAACCGCGCCACGTCGGCAGGTCATCTCCCCCGAACGGACATCCCTGTTATCGTAGGGTCTGCAATTTCAGATTAGTCCTCATCATCCTTCAGAAGCTCGACCAGGCGGTCCTCTTCACCGGACGCCATGCCGTAAGTATGCTGGGTCTCGGGGAAGCTGCCCTTCCGGACATCCTCACCGTAGGCCTCGAAAGCTCCGACCATGTCGTCGGCCAAGTCTGCATACTTCTTCACGAACTTGGGAGTAAAGGACTGGAATATACCCAGAAGATCAGAAACGATGAGAAGCTGCCCCGCACAGTTTGCGCCAGCTCCTATGCTCAAAATGGGTATATCCGATCTTTCGCTAATGATCCGGGTCACCGGGGGCGGAATGGCCTCGATCAGAATGGAAAACGCTCCGGCCTCCTCCACGGCCCGGGCATCCTTCATGATTTCGAGGGCCGTCTCTGCATCCCTGGCCTGTGCCTTGAATCCGCCCAGCTGGCCCGCCGACTGGGGCGTCAGACCCAGATGTCCCATGACAAGCATCCCGGCATCCGTAATCGCCCGCACGTGCTCTGCAACTCGCTGTCCGCCCTCAAGCTTCACCGCATCTGCTCCGGTCTCCTTGATGAGGCGTCCAGCATTGACGACGGCATCCTCAGGTGAGACCTGGTACGACATGAAGGGCATATCCGCTATCACGAAAGTGTTGGGGGCGCCGCGCCTGACAGCCTGCGTATGACGGACCATGTCATCCATGGTGACGGGGATCGTGCTGTCATACCCCAGCAGGCACATTCCCACGGAGTCGCCCACGAGGATCATGTCCACGCCGGCCCTCTCTTCCAACATCGCTGTGGGGTGATCATAAGCCGTCAAAAACACGATCTTGTCGCCGTTCCTGCGCATCTTCTGAAAATCCAAGACGGTCTTCTTCCTGGCCATTCCTATCCCCTCCCAGAAACACTCATCGGATCTATCCAATCGCCTGCATGTACGGCGGTTCAAAGAGTCTCTTCGTCACCTTCCATCGGAATCCCTGCCCAGGGAAGCAGGCACCTTCGTTGATCAAGATGCGGAGGAAAGGCACGCACCTATGCTCCGAAATAAAGGCTCCCGGCGAACAAGTCATTCCTCCCGGTCCAGCACGGCGATTCCGGGGTTTCGTGAAAACTCCCTCAAGTAAGCGTAAACCGCGGCACAGAGGGCGCTCGCAGCGAGAAGCTCGATGGACTCTTCGATTAAAAAATCCATGATGTAAAAGCCGATGGGACGACCGACGTCGGTAGGTATGAAGAGGGCCGTGAAAGGCTCCCACAATCCCCAGGCCCTGAGAAGCCACTCCCCTGCGTGATCGTACCAGTCGCCGAAATGCCGGGTCGCAGAGGCGATTGCAGCCACTGCATAGAGCGAGTACCCAGCGATCATGTAATGCCGAGTCTCCCGATGACGCCAGGGATAGCGCCAGAATCGAACAAGGGCATAGACCATGAGGGCACCGAGAAGGGCATAGATGACCAGCTCCACAGCAATACCTAATGCCATGGTGTCACCGAAAGTTAGGCGGATGTAGAACTTGACCCGATGACGCAGGTTGCCAGCATCCTCCATCAACATGATGCCTGTCCCGGCTGCCATCAGCACGAAAAACTGGGCCGGGAGGCGATAGCCCCTCTCTCCCAGCCGCCCGATGAGAACACCGCACAGGATCACAGTGGCCGCCAGGTAAGCCCACTGCAGCATTTCCGTGGGGCTTCCCTCAGTGAACAGGTAATACCACATGAAAGGCCGCTCCGCACCCCGGTTGATCAACCGGTCTGTGAGTGCCAGCACGTTGTGAACATCACCGAGATAGGATATAAACCAGGCAAGACACAGGTAGGCCACGCCAAGGCCAAACACATGAACGGGGCGAATCCGTTCCGAGATCCCGCTGGGCAAGCTAGAATTGGGTCTCATCGATGAACACGCCTCCTCACCTTCTCATTCAACGGTATTATATCATTAAGGGGACGGCCGTCGGAGGACCATGGCCACAGACCGCAGAGCCATGGGATCTCGACGTCGGAAATCACAGGACCTGTATGGTAAAATGAACCTATAAGGTGCCGGATCGACCAAGTGCTCCATTTGGCTGCCACGCTTGGAAGGAGTTTTATCATTGGATGAGAAACTCAACTGGATATTCAGCAGACGAAGCATCCGGAAATACACGGACCAACCCGTTGAAAAAGACAAAGTCAGGACCCTGCTAGAGGCAGCCATGGCCGCTCCATCAGCCGGCAACCGCCAGCCCTGGCACTTCGTCGTTATCACCGATCGGAAGGCCCTCGATGCCCTCGTCGACGTTCACCAGTGGGCAGGGATGCTCACAGAAGCCCCGCTGTGCATCGCCGTCTGCGGCGAACCGGCATCCAGTAAAGCCGAAGCATTCTGGGTACAGGACTGTTCTGCCGCCATGCAGAACTTGCTGTTGGCAGCTGTGTGTCTCGACCTGGGAGCCGTCTGGCTGGGAATTTACCCGGCAGAGGAGCCGGTGCAAACGGTCCGTGAGCTACTGAACATACCGAGCAACATCACGCCACTGGGACTGGCGGTGGTAGGTTACCCGGCAGAAGACAAACCTGCCAACACACGTTTTGATCAGAGCAAAGTACACGATGAGCAGTTCGAGTCCTCCTGAGCGCACCGTCTCACCCCCCGGATCTCTGAGCCCCGAGGAGCCGGCTGCATCGTAACACCTGGCCCCATAGGGGCTGCAGAAAGGCGCAGCATGCAGCCGAATTCGGAGCCAGAGGCTGGACTAGATCTTTGGGCCCTCGTGCAAACTAAGGGTCGAGATGGAAGCAAGATGAGGGGGCAGATACAATGCGCAGATTGACACCGGTACTGTTGGCCGTAGTCATTGTGGGGTCCTTTGCTCTACTCGGGTGCGACAGGAGCCCGCAAGCTGAGGTTGACAAGGTCTACGAGGATGGAACCTATCGCGGAGCTTTCCTGGACCGGGATGAAATGCAGGTCAACATACAATTCACCCTGGAGAACCACACGATCTCAGACATCAGCTATCGCTTGTTGCAATACCGAGGTGTTGACTACCTCGAAGATACCGATCCCGCCGTCGAGGCCATCAGGGAACAGCACATGCAGGTGCTCGAATATCTACAGGGTACTGACATAAGGGAAACCCTGACCTCTCTTTACGAGCCAGGAAACCTCGTGGACGATATCGATGGATACGCAGGCGCCACCATGAGGGCCTCAAAGATTATCTCCGCGGTTCGGGATGCTCTCAACCGGGGAGTCTACGCATTCTGATACCCGGAGCATGGCGCATGTCAAAATGCACAGGTCGGGAGACATACGAGGGCTCCTGGCCTGTGAGACCCTTCCTAAAGACTGCAACGGAGCGGTAACGATCGCCCCGCTGCAGTCGATCCGATCAGTACAGCACTCTACCTTGCCTGTCGCGAAGCGTTTGCCCCGCTCGGACGGGCTGGATCTCATTGTTACGCACGGCCACCTGGCCGTTGACGATAACATACTCCATTCCCGCTGGGGGCAGGCAGGGTTCAGCCACGGTTGCGCAATCGCCGACGGTCTCGGGATCGAAGACAATCAGGTCCGCCCAGAACCCGCGAGCGATGAGACCCCGATCCGGAAGTTCAAGGCGCTCGGCAGGCATCCCCGTCATTTTGTGGACCGCATTCTCCAGGGTGAGGAGCCTCTCCTCGCGAACGTACTTGCCCAGGACCCGGGGGAACGTTCCGTACTGGCGTGGATGAACGGTGGACCACCCCACTTCCTCCTCGCGGTCGCGGGTGTAATTGCGTATGCTCGAGTCGCTACCGATCATGACCAACGGATGAGCCACAATGGCGCGGACGTCATCCTCGCTCATGATCCCCGCCAGCTTGACCCGGAGTTCGTTCTCCACCAGGAGATGATACACAGCACCAGCAAGGTCCGTATTGAGCTCCAGGGCGACCTCGCCCATGTCCAGTCCCTCGAACGCCTTTGTCTGCCCGCATTGGACCACCCCGTAAATGGGTAAACGGGCGGTGACGTAGGTGGGCTCGTCCATGAATGCGCGACGCAGGGTCTCCTCAGCACCGGCGTCCCTGAGTTTGCTGAGGGTATCTCTGTCGGATTTTCCTCGCAGGCTGGCGGGTAAGACCCGGTCAAGGGCCATCACAGCGGCGAAGGGATAAGGGTAGACGTCCGCCATGATGTCGACGCCCAGATCACGGCCTTCCTCGAGAATGGCCAACACCTCGTCGGCGCGTCCCCAGTTGTCCTTGCCCACCACCTTCTGGTGAGCAACCTGGACTGGGGCTCCGGTACGGACTCCGATCGCGACGACCTCCCAGGTGGCACGGTGCACATTCGCCCACTGGTCCGCAATGTGACTGGTGTAAAGACCCATGTGTTCGCCGACGACCCGGGTGAGTTCCACAACTTCGCGAAACCCTCCGAAGCATCCCGGCACATAGGCGCGACCCGTACTGATGCCAAAGGCTCCAGCCTCCATACTCTCCCGGGCCAATTCGATCATGCCATCCAATTCGCTCTCCGTGGGGAACCTTGTTTCCGTTCCCATGACACAACTGCGGATCGTGCCCTGGCCGACAAACAGGCCGTGGTTGTTTCCGATGTCGGCCTCTTCAAGACGACTGAGAAAGCCGTCCATGCTACGCCAGTCTAAATTGAGATCCTCCACTCGAGACTGCATCAGCGCAGCAGTGCCCGAGGACAGGGGAGCCATACTACTGCCACAGTTACCCGTGATCTCGGTGGTCACTCCCATCAAAAGAGACGACTCGGCAGCCGGGTCGGTGAGGATCCCCCGGTCAGAATGGGAATGCAGATCAATGAAGCCGGGACACACCGCCCTGCCCCCGGCATCCATCGTCTCTTTCGCCACGGGTCCTGCTGCTGCATCCTCCCTTCCTTCCTCGGGAAGACGGCGCACCATTGCGATCCTGCCGTTTTCGATGCCGATCTCACCGGCGAAGGCAGAAGCACCGGTGCCGTCGATGACCGTCGCATTGGTAATCAGAAGATCCAACATGATCGTTCACTCCTCGCATCATATGATGGGTCCTTCACATGGTCTGTAAGGTAATTGAAGGTTATGTACTGTTTTCACGGTGTCCCTGGAACAACCTGGAACGACGGTTTCAGGGTGATTGTAGCTCACTCGGTTGCACGTCGATGCGCTCACTGTCGCCAACTGCGCTTCGCTTCCGCCAAACCCTTCGCTGCCCGAACGGAATTTCCTTCACGCACCCACAACGGCCACCCCAGGCAGGCATTCGTTGAATGCAAAGGGATACCGGACATAAACTCTCGCCTTCAAAGACAGATTCAAGATACGATCCGAAGACTGACGGGCGTCCCGGAATCCATAAGAAGCATCAGATCTCATCTGCAGGCCCCACCAGGCAGGACAATGAAAGGGAAGGGAGTAAAGAACACGAAGATGGGAGGTATGAGATGAAGTACCTACAAGACAACACCCCCAATGGCAGATCCATCATCGACATTCAGCGTCTCCTGGACTCCGGTGCGCTGACGTCCGTTGAGGTGGTCCAATTTTTCCTGCAGCGCATTGCCCACTATGACAGCACCCCCGGTGGCATTAATGCTCTCTTGCAGATCAACCCCGATGCCCTGTTCATCGCCGAAGCTATGGACGCCGAACGAGACGAAGGAGGCACCCGGGGACCCCTTCACGGCATACCCGTGTTGTTGAAGGATAACATCGACACCTCGGACCGGATGCCCACCAGTGGGGGGACCCATGCCCTCCGAAACTCCTTTGCACCCCGGGACTCTTTCGTGGCCCAACAGCTCCGCCGCGCAGGGGCGATCATCCTTGGCAAGGCGAACCTGACCGAACTCGCCAACTTCATGGCCCGGGGCATGCCCAACGGTTACAGCTCCCGCGGAGGCCAGGTGCGCAATCCCTACGGTGACTTCGATGTAGGAGGTTCGAGCTCTGGTTCAGCGGCCGCAGTGGCAGCCAACCTGGCCAGCGTCTCGGTGGGAACCGAGACATCGGGATCCATTTTGCATCCGGCCAGCCACAACTCCATCGTGGGAATCAAACCCACCGTCGGCTTGATCAGTCGCAGCGGAATTATCCCGATTTCTCACAGCCAGGATACAGCGGGCCCCCTCGCTCGGTCGGTCACCGATGCAGCTGTTCTCCTGGGGATTCTCGCCGGAAGGGATGAAGAAGACCCCGCCACCTGGACGACAGATATCCGGGGACACCTGGATTACACGCAGTTCCTGCAGCCCCATTCCCTGGAAGGTGCACGGCTCGGTTTTGTGCGACTGCCGTCCTACGAAAACCTGGACAAGGCCCTGATGTCCCTGGCGGAAAGGGCCGTTATGAACCTGGCAGACTGCGGGGCAGAAATCGTCGATCCAGCACCCCTGCAGTGTGATGAGAAGGGTCGGACCAGGTCAATGCTCTACGAGTTCAAGGGCGCCATGAACGTCTATCTCAGCCAACTGAGCCCAGAAGTCCCCGTTCACTCGCTCGGTGAACTTATCGCGTACAACCGGGAACATGCAGAAATAACGCTCAAGTACGGCCAGAGAACACTGGTCGAGGCCGAGCGGACCCGTGGAACCCTCACAGAACCAGAATATATCCTGGGCCGGGCCGAGGACCTGAAGGCCTCGCGAGACGAAGGAATCGACCAAACCCTGCGCGAGCACAATCTCGATGCCCTGCTCTTCGTCGGTGCCGGTGGCTCGGGCATCGCTGCAAGGGCCGGGTACCCCTCGATCTGTGTGCCCGCGGGCTACACGCCCGGGGGGCTTCCCCTGGGGCTGACGTTCACCGCCGGAGCGTACAGTGAACCGAAACTGATCGGCCTTGCCTATGCCTTTGAGCAGGCGACGGGATACCGGGTGCCGCCGGATCTCTGATCAGAAGGTCAAACTCCTCATACCGTGAACCGGGACCTGCAGGGGATCCCCGAAAACCATAGCCCGGGAAAACACCCACAGGCAGGGCCCTCCCGGGCTGCCCCTTGCACACCATCTATTCCCGGGAACAGGCCAACACCGCTGAGACCTCCAGGTCCAGGCAGCCCACCTCCCGAACCAGCTCAGATACCCGGTAAAGATCATAGACCCTACCGGCCAGTTCGGGATCAGACATCCAGGCCAGATAGGCAAAGGCCTCGCCCATGACGAGGGGATCCGCCCACTCGCGAACCTGCGCCTCCGGCAGCGAGGACAGGTCCTCGATGGTCACCGACGTGGGCTTGGTGCGGATGCCCGGGGAAGACAGGGCGACAACAACACCCCTCGGAGCCGCCTCCATGGCCAGGGACTTGCTGAAGCCCTCCAGGGCAAACTTGGTGGCACAATACGCTGTCTCCCTGGCAAAACCCCGGAAGCCAGCCGCTGACGATACGTTGTGAATGCTGCCGGATCCCCGCCTCAACATCTCGGGGTAGACGTGTCGGATCGCATGATAGGCCGCATGGAGGTTCACCGCAAAGGCTTGCCCCCAGATCTCAGGCGTCGTCTCCTCGAAGGGCACCAGGTCCAGCACCGCCGCATTGTTGACCAGGGAGGTGATGGGTCCCAGCTCATGTTCAGTCCTTTGCAGAGCATCGGTGAGGGCCGCGGTATCGGTGAGGTCCACCGGCAGAATCAGGGTCTGAGCCCCCTCCGCCCGCACCATTCTCTCGGTCTCCTCCAGTTCCGATACCGTTCTTGAGACCATGGCCACGCGGGCACCATAGCGGCCCAGCATCACCGCACCACCGCGACCGAGGCCCCGCCCCGCGCCTGTTACGAAGGCAACCTGCCCTTTAAGGGGCTTGTATGTCACGCTCAATTCACCCTCTCCACCGTGGAATCGGTCCGCATCCGGTTGCATCCCGTCGCGTCCTTCCTGGCGGAAAACCGAGTTGCCACAGGATGCCCAGGTTACCCCTATCTCCAATCATGCTCCTGCCACCACGCCAGGTACTGTTGAAGCCCCTGTTCCATGGACGTCTTTGCCCTGAACCCCGTCGAGTGCAGCCTGGACGGGTCCATCGGCTGGTTCCCGCTGGTCCCGGTCATCTGAAGATCAGACGCCTCGTGGTCGCCCACCAACTGGATCCCATGATCAGGTACCAGGGTGTTCAAAGCATCCAGGATCTCCTCTAAGGTCACAAATCGGCCCGTGGACAGATTGAGAAGCTCGGGCCCTCCCTGTACAGATAATGCTAGATGGACCAGGCCCCGGGCCGCATCCCCCACGTAGGTCCAGTCTCGCGACACCTTTGCACCCGAGACCTTGAGCGGCGTTCCCGATGCCGCAGCGCGAACCAGGCCGTACACCGGGGAAAGGTCGCGCCTGGTCTCGGTGGGGCGTTCCCAGGGTCCATACATGGAGGGAAGGCGCACCGCACAGCAGTCCAGTCCCATCCGCTGCCGATACACCGCCACAAACCCCTCCGCAGCCAGTTTGCTCAACCCGTAGCTGAACCGGGGATGCACAGGCTGATCTTCTTTCAAGGGCCCGCTGGGCTGAGTTCCCCGATAAACCGCCGACGAACTTGTGAACACCAGGCGCGGAACCTCGCGTTTCAGGGCCCAATCCATCGCATGAAGTGCGCCCAGTAAGTTCACCTCTGCCGTTGATATGGGTGCCGGGTCATCTTCTGGCGGGGTGACAGCTGCAGCATGAATCACCCCACGATAGGAATCCTGGGGCAGGGCGTCCCAGGCACCTGCATCCCGGACGTTCATCGTGGTCCACTGAACCGCACCACACCTCTCGGCATCGTCCATGAGCGACTGGGGAGGCTCCGAAAAATCACACGCCAATACCTTGTTTCCCTGGCACAGCAGCTCCAACAACACGTTGCTACCGACAAACCCTGCAGCTCCCGTAAGTACGTAGGTATTCAAAGTCATATCCTTTCTGAACCACTCTAGCTGGCCATCCAGCCACCGTCGACCATGAGGTTGTGTCCCGTCATAAAGGTCGCTTCATCACTGGCCAGGAAGAGGGCCGCGTTAGCCACATCCTGGGGACGTCCAAGTCTCGGCATGGGGGTTCTCGAACGAGAATAGGTCAGAGGATCTCCCGGATCCATGGGCTTGCCTGTCAAAATGCGGCCCGGTGCTACTGCATTGCAGATAATCCCGTCTTCAGCGTAATCCGATGCCACCTGGCGAGTCATATAGACAACCCCGCTCTTGCCGACTCCGTAGGCAAAGTTCCGGGGAGACGATATCATGCCATGCTGAGAAGAGATGTTGACGATGCGACCTCGAACCTCCCCAATCAACTCCTGAGTCAACATCTGTTGGATCGCACGTTTGCAGCCAAGAAACACGCCCTTCATGTTCACATCGATCACGCGATCCCACTCTTCTTCGGTTGTGTCAAGCAACGCCTTGCCAACACCAATGGCCGCATTATTGACCATGACATCCAGTTTCCCGAAACGCTCCACCGCCAGAGACACCAGGGCATCGACGTCATTCCATTTGGCAACGTCGGCATGCAGGAAGGCCCCCTTGCCACCCATCTTCTGGATCTCTTCCAGCGTGCTGCATCCCCCTTCTTTGGGATCTTCTCGAACGTCTCCGATCACAACGGCAGCTCCTTCTCGCGCAAAGGTCTCGGCAATGGCCTTGCCAATTCCCGAGGCCCCTCCCGTGACGATGGCCACTCGATCCTTCAACCGCAACATCTCATCACCCTTTCGAGTCTTCATACACCAGGTCGACGATCTCTTTCAGAGCCCTGAATCTCACCTGCACACATGTTCAAGAATGTAGGGACGTACTGCGATAGCGCAAATCGGCACGATTCGGGACCGGTGATCCGTCCAAATCGGTCCCAAGTCTCCCCCGACGACCACCCGGGCTGAAACCGAAACACGTGCGTCCTATCATCGCTTTGCTTATGCCATGTCCCCCCCAATAACCTCGCTATATTTTGATGCGCCCAACTGCGCGACCAAATTGTGTTTGCCGACAACACTACCTGCGTACCTCGGGCACAGCACATGGTATATACTAGCATTGGTGATAGTATCATGCAAAATGCTGTGCTCTTCTACTTTTCCGGAACAGGAAACACCTGGTGGGTTTCAAGGAATTTGGTCCGACGGCTGCAGGAAAAAGGAATCGCAGCCCGGGCTTACTCCGTGGAACAAATTGCCCACGAAGAGGCCTGCAGGTTGCTCAGGGATGGTGACGCCGCGGGGTTTGGCTACCCCATCTACGGCTCGGACCTGCCCCAGCCGATGAAAGACTTCATTCGGTGCCTTCCTGTCTTCGAGGGGAAGAAATGTTTCGTCTTCTGTACCCAGTGGTTATGGTCGGGGGACGGAGCCCGAACGGGAGCGGACTTCCTCAAGCCGAAGGGTTTCGACGTGCAATGGGGCGAACACTTCCTGATGCCCAACAATGTGTGCATCGGAGCAATCCCCCTGCCCTTCACGAACGACCGCAGCAAGCTTGATCCCGTTCTGGCCAGGGCCTCCCGCAAAATCAACCGCTTTGCCGATAATATTGTCTCCGGACGCTCCTACCTCTGGGGCTTCAACCTGGTTTCCTATCTCCTTGGATGTATGCAGCGGGTGCCCTTCCGAAGGATGCAGCAGCATTTGCGCGACAACATGCGGGTGGACCCTGACCGCTGCACCCGGTGCGGATACTGCGCCGTGCTGTGCCCCTCGGGCAATCTTGTTTTTGACGGCGAGTCCCTCAGAACGAGAAACCGTTGTGTCTACTGCATGCGCTGCTACAACTTCTGCCCTGAATCGGCAATCACACATCGAGGCCGACCGCACAACCTCCGGCGGGGCGTCCCATACCGAGGCCCGGTGAAAGCGTTCGACCCCGAGATCCTGCGCCCAACCCACACACCCAACTCAGTCCTTTAGCTCCACTCCCACGGGGCAATGATCCGAACCCATGACGTCTGACAGAATAAAGGCATCCGCAACCCTGTCTGTCAGATCATCACTAACGATCACGTAATCGAGGCGCCAACCGACGTTTCGGCGGCGGGCCCGGGTTATGTAGCTCCAGTAGGTATAGTTTTCCCCGTCCTCGTGAAAGAGGCGAAAGGTGTCCACAAAACCCGCATCGAGCAGATCATCGATCCAGGCTCGTTCCTGGGGCAAGAACCCGGACACCTTCTCATTGTCCTTGGGGCGAGCAAGGTCGATCTCACGATGGGCGGTATTCACATCCCCACAGATCATGATGGACTCCCCCGCTTCCCTCATCGTGCGAACGCGGTCCAGGAGTTCCTCGTAAAATTCCATCTTGTACTGCAGCCGCTCCTCAGATTGCTTTCCGTTGGGGAAATAGACGTCAAACAGCACAAAATCCGGGTACCGCGCCACGATGGTTCGGCCCTCCCGGTCAAAGCGCTCTGGGCCCAGGGAATCGTCAACTTCCAGGGGCTCCTCCTTTGTATACAGGGCGACACCGCTGTATCCCTTGCGCTCGGATTCCGCAAAATAGCTCTGATATCCCTCGAGGTTCCTCAGCTCCGGTGCCAGCTGTTCCTTGTGAGCCTTCGTTTCCTGCAAGCAAAGAATATCCGGATCATCTTCGCCGACCCATTCGAGAAAGCCCTTGCCAGCAATGGCCCGAAGGCCGTTAACGTTCCATGAGACAATGCGCATGCGTATCGATACCTCCTCGCGACTTCTCCGCACCGTACCACCGACGTGTTCCCGCGACTACCCGAGAAGGAGTTCCGCACATGAACAGATTCTCCTCTCAGATTTATCAACACTGCCAGCCCATCATGGAAAGGCCCGGAAATGGGGACACCAGATGGCCGCTGGACACAGACCTACCCCTGTGTTCCCGTGCATTTACGTTGCAGCGTTTTATTCTGTTTCGACGAGATCAACTCACCGGAGCTGCTGGGATCTGTCCTAAATCACGCCGACGTGCTCCATGACGGCTCTCAGCTCACGCTCCCTGATCTTTGTAATGGGTTCCATGACAACCTTGCATGTGTCGTTCTCTATGACACCCATCCATTTGAGAGCCTTCTTGTAGCACTGCACATACTGCAGCACGTCGGCAAAAGCAATGGAATTCAGCGGTGCGATTTTGTCGAAGAACAGCCCCCGGGCCTCATCCAGGTTCCCAGCCTGCACGGCGTTGAACATATCCGTCTGTTCCTGTGGCAGAACGCAGCTGGCCGCAGAGGTCATCCCCCGGGCACCGTAAAGCAGCATCAGGTAGTTCATCTGGTCATGGCCGGCAAAGGGAGCAATCTTCCCTCCCGTCGCCTCCTCGTACATGCCGATTTTCTGCGGGTAGGGCAAGAACAGCTTTGAGCAGGCAAGATTGGGCATATCCTCTGCCATCCTGTTCAGAAGGTCCAGGGAGATCTCGATACCCGCTCCGCCGTCATAGACCATCACCGGCAGATCAACGGCATCACAGATGTGCTTCACATGCCTGTAGACCCCCTCGGCCCGGTGTGGATGGTAATAGGGCGGGCAGGTGAAGATGTAGTGAGCCCCAGCGGCCTGGGCGTGACGGGCAAGGTTGGCACCGATATCGCTGGATGAATCATTGACACCAACGCCAACAGGAACCCTGCCGGCTGTCTGGTCGATCACGATTTCGGCATATCTCTGCCTCTCGGCCTCCGTGAGGGCAAAAACCTCTCCTGTACTACCGAGGGTCAGGATGCCGTGAACGTCCCGTTCAATGACGAACTCTACCAGGCTCCTCGTCGAACTCTCGTCAATTTCTCTATCCAGGGTCAGTGGCGTCACAGTGAGGACATGATTTCCGAATAGTTTTGCTTTTTTCTCTTCAAGGGTCTCAGGCACTTCATTACCTCCCAAGAAAAAGTCGTAGGCGCAGGGCGCTCCCCACCGGAGGCGGAGATGCGACGTCTCCTTCACTGCCGACAAGATCTGCTCTGGCTCTATTCGCCACGCCTGCCCCAAATCCCCCCGTGAACAGACGGCTTCTGCCCCCGTTCCAGAGGAGAGGGTATGCGAACACCCCCGACGTAGATCGGCACATCACCAGAAACGTCGGCATCCTTAACAGTCGACCTGCAGCATCAGGGAAGGGCCGCACCCTCCAATTATTGTGGCAAAGGCCCCTGTGAAGTATCTGGGACCACCTCCTCGCAAGGCCAAATCGCTCCCGACACTACCTCAGTTCTCGAAGTCGAAGCCAGAGCCTCTGCAGGATCAGGTCGGTCTCCTCCGGTCTGCACTCCAGTTGGATTTCAACAACCATACCTTCAGCCGCGGACGCGGGCATATACCACAGGGGGAAATCCAGGAGGGCTTCGTCATCACCGACAAGGACAACTGCGATGTCTCCTTCAATTCTGTCAATGACCCCCCGCACCGTTACGCGATGCGGGTTCTCCGCAGCAGATCCGAGGGCCTGCGAGGTCAGGGACCCGACTCCCAACAGGGCAATCAGCATGGCACAGACGAATAGGAAACCCCGTCTGTGTAAAAACGGCAACCTCCACATGTCCCTCCAACCTCCCTTCAAAGCCGGGATCCTGTGAAGGCACGACAGATGATATCTCCTATTATATGGTAATACGGTGTCCCGGTCAAGGCGGATTCTTCAAAAATGGCGGCTCTACGGAGATGCGCTGACCGGATGAAACTGAAACGATCTGATAGGTCCGGGGTGAGCGAGCTATTGCCTCACTCTGCCAGTCATAGGAAAGCCGGCCCCTCCCCCAATCCAACGGGAGAGGAACCGGCTCGCTGCGTATGCCCGGTTTTCAGAAGTTCTCGCAGTACACCTGGTAGAACGCCTTGGGATGTATGCAGGCCGGACAGGCCTCGGGGGGCTCCGTACCGGTGTGTATGTATCCGCAGTTGCGGCAGTGCCACCGAACGGGCTCCTCCCTGGCAAACACGGTCCCGTCCTTGACGCGCTCTAAAAGGGCGCGGAAGCGCTCTTCATGGTCTTTTTCAACCGCAGCTACCTCGTGGAAAAATTCTGCGATCTCCTCCAACCCCTCCTTGCGGGCGGTCTCTTCAAATTCCGCATACATGCTGGTCCACTCGTAGTTTTCGCCCTTAGCAGCCATCTGCAGGTTTGCCGCTGTATCGCCAAGCTCGTCCAGAAAGCGGTAGGCCCTTTTGGCGTGCTCCTTTTCGTTCTCGGCGGTCTCCTCGAAGATACCGGCAATCTGCTGATAGCCATCGCTTTTCGCCTGCTTGGCGAAGAAGTCATATTTGTTGCGCGCCTGCGACTCCCCCGCAAACGCTTCCCAAAGATTCTTCTCCGTCTGGCTGCCCTTGAGTTTCATCTGAATCCCTCCGTCAATTCTAGCACACACCTTTGTTCTGCCTCGCCAATCACTTACGCGGGCTAGAGGTCAGACGACCTTGAGCCTGTGGTGACTCTCCCAGAAACCGTGAATATTGCAGTAACTGACGGCCACCAGCATCCCGGAGCTGGCAAACTCCAACTCTGCGGCAACCGACGGAAATACCTGTACCGTGGTGCGGTTGTCAGAACTCTCGTGCGCAGCGAACTGGTAGTCGGCCACTTCAACCGGGAAGGTGGCCCCCTCGGCCATGAATATGACCTTGGCCCAGACAATGTGATGCTCAACCGTGTTCGGGTGTGGAATCTCCTTACCAATGCTCACCTTCACTGTCACTCGATCCCCGGCGGATACTTCATCTGGAGCCTCGATCACCGGTACGTGTTTTTCTGTCTTCCAATCGTCCTGCTGGATAAAATCTGAAACTGACAGTATCATCACCCTCTCACCTGTGAAGAGTTTGGTCCATTATATCCCATTTCATCGCCGAGGTGAAATTGTCGCTTGCCGGTCACTGCCATGAGCGGAGATCTCCTCCAAACGGATCAGTCGTCCCGCACCAGCATCACAGGCAAGGGTCGCCCATGAAAATGGGGTCTCCCCGGGCATGCGTCGGTAGCCAGAATGGGGAATGGCTGCAAGCATCCATCGGAGGGGCGTCGCCGATGGACCGCCGGCCTGCTGAGGATTCATGAGCGCTGAGAAGCAAAAAGACCAAATCCATGGGTAGTGGGTACTCGTTCCTCTGAGTTGAGTTCGAGGGAAAGCTTCATGTAAACTGATGGCATCACAGTGTACAAGGGAAGGGTACAACCCATGAAGATAGCGCGAGATACCTGTATTGAATGCCAGTTATGTATCCCTTACTGCCCTATGAATGCGATTCATGGTGGACGAGACGGCGTTATCATTGATGAAGAGGAATGTGTTGAGTGCAACATATGCCGCCACGCAGAGGTCTGTCCCACAGATGCGCTGGTTTCAGGAGAGTTGAAGTGGCCGCGCTCGGTGCGACGCTCCTTCAGCGACCCCCTGGTCACCCATGAAGACACCGGGGTACCCGGGAGGGGAACCGAAGAGATGAAGACCAACGAGGTGACGGGACGGTTCCAACACGGCTGGGTGGGCCTAGCCGTTGAGCTAGGGCGTCCGGGGATAGGCACCACCTTCAGGGATGTCGAGAGAGTGGCCCAGGCCGTGGCGCAACACGATATCCATTTTGAGAAGCACAACCCGGTCTATTCCCTGATGAAGGATGGGGCCCGTGGGGCGCTGCGCGAAGACATCCTTCAGGAGAAAGTCCTGTCGGCCATCGTCGAATTCGCCGCCCGCCTCGATGACGTTCCAGCGATCCTGGAGAGCATCAAAGAGGTGGCAAACCACGTTGACACCGTTTTCAGCCTCGACATGGCCTGCAGGGTATCCCCCGACGGCAGTGTGCCGGCCCTCGCCAGGGCTGATGAGGCAGGGTTTTCGGTCTCGATCAACGGCAAGGTCAATGTCGGGCTCGGACGCCCCCTTGCCACGGAGGTGCGCCCCAATGACCCATACCTTGCATAGACAGGGAGACCGGCCAGGCCTTTCAGAGGACTTTGTCGTCTTTGCCATCTCCGCCCAGGGCATCAACAGCAAGGGAAGCGCGGCCCAATTCGTAGAGTTCTCCCGGCTTGTGCAGCAGCACAACCCGGTCAATATCGGGGACATGCGTACGGGCAACAAATTCGCCGTCGACCTTGAGACCATTGCCGGCAGCACCCAGGACAACTCCATATTTCACGCGGTCTTCACCGACCCCTCGGACGTCGCCGCCGTCCTGTCGGACCTGGCCCGGGCCGACCTGGGCCTGTCCATCGTCGTTTCCGGGTTGTTTGACCAGATCGGGAAGTGCTGCAGGGACGCAGGCCTCGATGAACACACCGTTGAATACTCCCTGGGCGTCTGGGGACGGACGGACCGCCTGCCGCACCCCGCAGTCCAGGAGATATCAACCATGTGTGGGCACGGCATGGTGAGTTTCCACCTGATCGATCACTGTGCAAAAGAGATCCGACAGCGGGAGATGCCATCTGAAGAGGCAGCCCGGGTCCTCGCCCGGCAATGCCACTGCGGCATCTTCAATCCGGTTCGGGCTGCACAGATTCTGGAGGCATACGCGGAACAACAGTAAAGCGGAGGGGCCCATCTCATGCCCAACAAAGGATTGCAAGAGGATCGCGAACAAGCCTTTTCCCATGAACCTCGGGCCCACGCGGAGAAGCAGGGCAAATCTGAAGGTGAGCCGAAAGGGGTGACCGTGAAACTCTACGGCCACCTCGCCACCCTGGCGGGAAGGGATCAGTACAATACACCGCCGGCCACCGTGGGCGAGATCCTGAGAAATCTGGCAGCCGGACTGCCTGAAGCAACGGCCCAGTACCTGATCGATTTCGAAACAAACACCTTTAACATCCACCTCGTACTCGATGACGAGAACTTGAGCCTGCCCGGCACCCTGGATCGGGACCTGCACACCGGGGAGACCCTCACGGTCGTCTCCTCCCTGGCAGGCGGTTAGTTT
>PXCI01000064.1 GCA_003566675.1 Clostridia bacterium | reverse complement strand
GCCCGGGCCATCACCCCCCAGGAGTTCATCGAGGCCATGGAATGGGCAGAGGAGGCCGGGCTGACCAACCTGGACGAAAGATCCCTGCAGCAGCTGCAACGCTTCCGCCAAAGGACCTGACCGAGGTCTCGAAGGGAGGATCAAGCCCACCGGCCGGGGATCCCCGTACCGCAGTGGGCGCACCTTCCCTTTTCCATGTGGACTTCGGCAATCACGAAGCCCATCCGGTCGATGATCTTTTCCCCGCAGCCCGGGCAGAAGGTGTTTTCACCCTCGTGGCCGGTGACCCTGGCAATGTAGACGAAATGGAGCCCCGCCTTCAGGGCGATGTTCCGGGCCCGTTCCAGGGTCGAAACGGGTGTCCTCGGCAGTTCCGACAGCTTATACAGCGGGTAGAAACGGGCGAAGTGCAGTGGCACCCCGGGACCCAGTTCCGCTTCGATCCACTCGCACATCCTCTGGATCTGTTCCATGTCATCGTTCAGGGTGGGAATGAGAAGGTTGGTGATCTCGATGTGAACGCCCGCGTCCTTCAGCAGTACGAGGGCATCCAGCACCGGGCCCAGCTCTCCGCCTGTGACATCGCGGTAGAAGGCCTCGTTGAAGCCCTTGAGATCAACGTTTGCTGCATCGATGATCCCAAGGAGGGCCTTCAGGGGCTCTGGACGGATATACCCGGCGGTGTGCACCAGGTTCAGCAGGGTTGCCTTCCTGGCGAGGGAAGCGACCTCTGCCATGTACTCGTAAAAGACCACCGGCTCCCCAAAGGCATAGCTCACGGAGTCCACCCCAGACTGCTCAGCAAGCTCGATGACCCGTTCCGGGGGCACATCGTGGGCATAGACGTTCTCCGGGTGCTCCAGGGCCATGTCCCATACCTCGCAGAACTTGCATTCAAGATTGCATCCGGCTGTTGAGATCGACAGGGCCCGGGATCCGGGCAGCACGTGGAAGAAGGGTTTTCGTTCGATGGGGTCCTCCTGCAATAACGCCGGGTTTCCGTGGGCCAGGGTGTACCCGGTACCCCCGCGATTCTCCCTGACTCGGCAAAAGGATCGTTCCCCGTCGGCCAGGGTGCACTGCCTGGGGCACAGGGTGCACCGGATGTTTCCCTGCCCCACATCGGAAAACCAGGGCGAGGCGACGGGATGGACAAAGCCCTTCTTCTGGTCAAACACCCTGTCTCCCGGTTGCTCGATCTCCGGGCCATCGGGGTCCTTCCTCGGTGGAGCGCAGCCGGGGAGCCCTGCAAGAAGCAGGTAGCCGAGGCCGGCCCCACAGCCCCTAAGAAACGTTCGCCTGTCCATGGTGTCCCTCGTCGTTTCTCTGTCGGGCATGATGCCAATCCCCTCCTGATATCAGGATTACCACACAAGCCGTGCCGCTGGCAATGCCTGCTAGGAGGCAGCAGGCGACGATGCCGTGGATCGGTGCCACGGCGACGCTGGCACCGATTGCACCGACACAGGCCCCAAACAATTCTACGCCGTAGATGGTTCCGGTAGATCTTTCGACGCGCCGGTGCAGGGCCAGGTAGCAGGCCACGGCCAGGGGAAAGTCGATGCCGTTGGCCATGCCGGCCCCAAAGGTGAGCACCGAAAATAGCAAAAAAACCGCGGGGGGCGAGGATAGAGCAGCCGCCGGGGGGAGGGTCACGGCGATGACCACGGCCAAAAGGGCCATGAAGGCCTGGACGATGGCCAGGGTGCGCAGGTTCGTCTTGTCGGCCACGTAGCGGTGGGAGCCGTAGGCGCCGAGGGCGAGTCCCCCCATGAAGATCGCCGTGATCAATCCCGCCATTTCGTACACGAACCCGTATATGCTCTGAAAGGACAACAGCAGGGCCACCTGGAGGCTCATGGTGGAAAGCCCGGTGGTGAAGACGGTGAACAGGATGGCAAAATTGGCGGCCCGTCGTCGCCCGTCGCCCTTCCGGGCCCATCGCAGTCCCAGGGCAACTAGCAGGGGGATGAAGGCGATGGGCAGGATCCACCCAGGTTCTACGCGGAGCAGGTGCTGCAGCGAGAAGACCGGGTCGTCCCTCGTCAGGTCTTCCCAGAACACCAGGGTATAGAAGTAGCCGATGGGCCGTACGTCGGAGTTGATGAAGTAGTGTTCCTCGACGGCGAGCAAGTCAGCCTCCCGCTCTGCCTGCTCCCCTAGGGTGCCCGGGAAGGGCGGAAGGGCCCCGGGACCCTGCAGGTGGGCTCCCGCCGTGCGCCCGTGGTGTCTGACTACCCAGTTGACCCTCTGAAGCTGCGTTTCTTCCAGGAGGGTGTGGTACCGGGCAGGTGAGAATACCGCGGAGGTGACGCCGCGATCGACATAGCGTCCGGAGAGGACAGCGGCATCAACGGATATCTGCTCCGGTTCATCCGAGGCGAAGAAAAACATGGACCGGTCGCCCGCCACAAGGACGTGGGAAAACAGGCTGTTGACGGTGTGATACAGGGTGGTGTTGCGGTTGGCGATGGCGGTGCCCCGAAGGTTCGGGGTGGATCCGACGCTGGTGACGAAGACCCCGTCCGGACGGAGAAGATCCTGGGCCTCGCGGAAGAACTCCTGGGTGTAGTAGCGGTTTGCCTCCGCCGTAAAGGGGTCGGGGTGGTCCACGATGATCATGTCGTACGCCTGTCGTGTCGTCTTCACAAAGAGCCTGCCGTCGGCGTGGATCAGGCGTACCCGGGGATCGGCCAGGGCCTCCTGGGTCCGCATGGATACATACGGCCTGGCTGCCTCCGTCAGGACCTCGTCAAGCTCCACGTAGTCCACCCGCTTCACCGGGTGCTCCAGGATCTCGTTGAGGACCCCCCGCAGGCCTCCGCCGATGAGCAGGATTCGCCCTGGGCTGCGGTGCTGCACCATGGCCAGGTGGGCAAAATCCACGGCCTCCTGCTCCTCCATGCCCGGGACCGCCGTCTCGGGGCCGGCGGCAGTGAAGACCAGGTGTCCGCTTTGAAAGAAGCTGTACTGGTCCTCCCGCTGGGCCACCGAGATGATCCCATGCTTGGAGTGGTGCGTTTGCACCAGTTGGTGCTGTGGCGAAAAGGATTCCCACTGTACCCGGTAGGCCCAGTCCTCGGCGCGCTCCAGGGCAGGAAAGGACCATAGGGCGACGGTCAGGATACCCACCAGCACCAGGGCTGACGGGAAGGATGCCCTTCCCTGGCGATTCCTTCCCCGCGCTACGAGGAACACGGCCATGAGCATGAGCGCCGCTGCCAGGACCACCGACTGCAGAGAGCCCAGGGTATGCACCATGACGAAGGTGTAGAGGAGGCCCCCCAGCACGGTACCCGCTGCCTCGCCAATGTAGGTTTTCTCGGCACCCGAGGAATCCTCGGCCCGGTCTCGCTCTCGCCAGACCCTCGAAAGCAGTACGAACTGGGCACCGAGGAGCAGGCAGGCCGGAGCCGCCAGCAGGAAGCAGGAGAGAGCCATGTCGGCCAGCGAAAGATAGGCCCCGGGGAAGATGTCGAAAAATCCCCGCAGCCTCCGCACCAGCACCACAGTGATGGGCAGCACCCACACCAGCCCCACCGAGCCCAGGACGAGGAGAAGCCGGGGGCGCTCGACCCGCTCCGCCAGGAGGGCGCCCAGGTGGCTGCCCACGCCGACCCACACCAACCAGGCGGCCAGGATGAGGCCGATGGACAGCTCGTTGCCGTGAAACACCACCAGGAACTCCCGCAGCAGGATCACCTGGCCGACCTGGGATACGGCACCGAGCATGAGCACGGCGAGCCCATGGGACGGAACTTTCCGCATTGCCCTTCCTCCCTTCCAGCGGAACACCCTCGGTTTTTGCCTGGAACAACTATCTTCCATGGATGGGTCCACAAACCCTCCGCCAAACTTGTCCGTTCGCCGATCCCACCAAAGCCCCAATGTGGACGCGTCAGCCTATGCGGTATGATGAGCTGGTAGAGGGAAAGAAGCTCTTCGCCGCAGGGTCCCGGGTGCGGGGCGGAGAGGGGAGTGTTGCGTCGTCTGTTCGCCCCGGGGTCACCGTCCAAGGGAAAGGGATGTGAGCCGATGGATGAAAAGCCGATGTTCTACCGCCATGTAGCCGCTGCAGAGAAGGGCCAGGAGAAGGATACATACCGGAGGCGCCAGGAGAGACTGAGGAAACAGTTGGCGGGCCTGGACCTTGATGCCGCCCTGGTCACGGGTGCCGACGACATAGGGTACCTCACGGGGTTTCCCTCGGGGGCGCGGTGCCATCTCGTCGTGCGGGAGGCAGAGTGCGTCCTGCTGACGGGGTCGACGGAATACCTGCAGGCCCTGGAGGAGGCCCTGGCCTGCCGGGTGGAGATCCTTCCGTGGGAGGGAGGACCCAGCAGGGTCGTCGAGGAACTGGAGGGCTGTTCCTCCATCGGCTTTGACCCGGGTTCCCTCAATGTCCTGACAATGGATATGCTCAGCGCGGCCGCTGGCGATGAGGTGGCGTGGAGGCCGACCCGGGGCCTGGTTCGGCAGCTCATGGCGATCAAGGAGCCCTGGGAGATCGAGTTGATCCGCGAGGCCTGTTCGATCTTCGATGCCGCCATGGACCAGGTGATTCCGACCCTGAAGGTGGGGGTTACCGAGCTGGAGATCGGGGCCCGTTTGGACTTTGCGGCGCGGCAGCTGGGGTCGGAGGGGTCGTGGTTTCCCACCATCGTGGCCACCGGTCCCAGGTCCTCGATGGCCCACGCCCCCCAGACGGGGCGCAGGGTGGGGGAGGGGGACCTGGTGAAGATCGACATGGGCCCCAACTTCCATGATCAACCCTCCGATGCGACCCGGACCCTGGTGTTCGGTCCGGCCTCCGAGAAGGTCCGGGAAGTCTACGATATTGTCCTGGAGGCCCAACTCGCCGGGATCGAGGCCTGTGGGCCGGGAGTCCCCTGCGCCGACGTGGATCGAGCAGCGCGCCGGGTCATCAAGGAGGCCGGGTACGGGGCGTTCTTTACCCACAGCCTGGGCCACGGCCTGGGAGGACCTCCCCTGGTGGGAGGGGACTCGAGCGAAGTGTTGGAGCCCAACATGGTGGTGACCATCGAGCCGGGAATCTACCTGGAGGGATGGGGTGGCGTGCGGATCGAGGACAGCGTGTTGATCACCGAGGACGGCTGCGAAGTCCTGCACGCGTACCCCAAGGAGTTGGTACAGCTGTAAGGGGATGATCTCCCCGGGCCCCAAGAACGAGGGGACAGGCGATCAGACACGGTGGGTCAAGGGCCTTGGGTGGGTTCCACGGAATACGAGATCCATGCTGCGATAACAACGAACGGGAACGACCGATGATGCTGGACGTTTGGGGAGGAACAGATCTTGTCAGCTAGCACACAGAAAGACTGTTAAGAGCATGATCCAGTGGCCAGAAAGTGTCATCTTCAAGTGTTGACCATTCCTACTTTAGTATTGCTGATGAGTACCGCGTTTGCCTGGCTCCTCCCGGGATGACCAAATTTATACGAACGGCCCCGCTATAGACGGGGCCGTTCGCGAGTCTAATGATTTCCAAGTCTCGCACTGAGATAGCGACTCAAAAATGCCGCGGCCTGCGACCTCGTCGCAGCCAGGTGGGAATCAAAGACCAAGCCCGCCTCTATATTCGAGGGGATACCTCGAATAATATCGAGTTCGGACAACGCTGCCACATGCCCCACACCCCAGGCCGGAATTTCGTCTGCATCTATGAAGCCAGGAACGCCCCCAGGGGTCAGTCCCAATGCCCTGCATAGCATGACTGCAACTTGAATCCGGGTCACATTGGCATGAGGTCTGAAGGTATTATCTTCATATCCCTGGATCAATCCGTGCCGAACCGCAGCTTCCACATAGGGCTTTGCCCAGTCCGAAATTGAATCAGCATCGGCAAACGCAAGGGGTGGTAGCGTGGCGGCTGAGGGCACCTCGATGCCTGCAGTATCCACCAGCATTCGGGCAAACTGCTCACGGTCGACACTATTCTCGGGACGGAAGGACCTATCAGGATAGCCCGATATGGCACCGATGGCCTGCAGTCTGAGGACATCAGCTTCACCCCAGTGTCCCGTGATGTCATCGAGACGATCCGTTTCCAGCAGGGCAAACAGGGTCAGATGGCTGGTCTGGCATGTGAGGGTTCCCCGTTGGTGATCCACGGTGGTGGGAAGGGGTATCCATGTCTCGAGATCTTCATCGTAGTAATGGATCATGAGATTCCGTAGCTCTTGTTCCGTCACCGTATCCGGATCATAGGTGAAGGCTAAGGTCAGAGGTTGACTGAATCGACGGATGGGTTGACCCTCTTCATCCGTGACAGTGACTCGGAAACCGGTTCCCTGCTGAAGTTCTTCGATGTCCGAGTCAGAGTCATACACTATAATCGTCAGGTTGGATTTGTCTGCCGTTGCGCCTGGAGGTAGAGTCACCTGAATCATGCCGTTAACTCCCAGGGATCCAGCTTTTTCAGGGTCTGTGACCACGGTGGCACGATCTATCTCGGAGACAGCCTCTTCCACAAAATGAGCGGTCAATGCCATGTCATCGGCGAGGGTCACCTGGATCACTTTTGCAGTTCCAATAACATCACCGGACCACTGCTTGAAGTGCCAACCCTCAACGGGGACTGCAACCAGGTCGATCCCGGTACCCTCTGGATGGGTTTGTGTACCGACATACGGTGTGACGGTGCCCCCACCTTCCACTGCAATAGCCAGAGAGCATCTGGGTGTGGGTGGGAAGGTAGGTGATGTAGCCATCTCAAACTCGACTCTCGCATCGGCACCATGAACCGTGAACTGGCCCTCGTAGTTTGCGTGGGCAGAAGTTGCACGGAACCAGTACGTGCGATCCCCTAAGTCGATGGTCGCCTCACCCCTGGAATCGGTGGTTAGAGGATCCTTCACGTGTACCGTGCGGTTTGAATCAGCATAAACCTGGATGGTAACACCCTCGAGTCCGTCTGCCTCGGAAAATGTCACGGTGTATGGGGGAAGCACCTCGAACCAAATATAATCCGAGTCCCTGGACGATGCCGCTTCCACTGTTCCAGTACCTCCGGAGAGTACCAACAACAAGATCAGTGCCATACCCCAGACCGCACGTCTTCCTCGGTGGAATACTAAAGTCCCAGATATACGCATTCCTTTACCTCCTATTGCAACTACTTAGAAGCTTTTGAATGGCCTAGTCTTCAGATGAGAGTCTGCGCCACACCAAGTGGCCTCCGAATCCCAATGCGACTAGAAGTACACCGGCACCGAACCACAACAGCGGTACGTCCTCTGTCCTGGGGTGGTTCGCGCCCAATGCCGTAGCCACTTCCTGCTCCTCGAGGTCGGCTTCTTCAGGCGTGGTTTCCTCAGCTTGCGTCTCCGGGGACACCTTCTCCATGCCCTCTCCATCAACGCCAATCGCTTCAAGTTCATCAACGCTCTCTTCCTCCAAAGATTCCTCATCTGCACTGTCAGACGTAGCCTCCTGCTCGGTTTCTTCTTCAGCTCCGCCTCCAGGCATTTTGATCTCGAACGCAAGACCTACCCCTGCAGCGGTGCCTACCACCATCCCCGCACCTTCTCGCGGAGCTGCCTTGAAGACGAACCACACGGCATACTCGCCGGCCTCAGCATCTTCAGGGACAACCATCGTGATCTGAACAGTGTCCGACGAGTTAGGCTCCACCATCAAGGTGCCTGGCTGAACCGCAAACCATTCCCTGGGCACGAGACGTCGGGCATTGTGCTCCCGGTCTGCCACCTCAACGGTCACATCGTAGGCGGTGGAGCCCAGGTTCGTGACCGTGTGGACCGGCAGGGCATGTATCTCCCCGGGGTACACTGGTGCCTCTGCCCTGATTAACCCCGGTGAGATGGAAATGCCGCTGGTGGCAGAGGTTATGGCTCCGAAACTCAACGTACACGCTGCCACGGCCAACAGAGTCAGCAATACCTGTCCTGTCTTACGATTCACCACTATGGTCACTCCTGTATCAACGCGACATAGGACGTTCACAGGCGAGGTGCCCTCTAGTCTCCGATACGCCGCTAATCAAGGGCCGCCCAGATCGCAACCCAAAATTCCACCCGTTCTCCGAACCCATCCTTCGTGCTACCGACGTGACCTTCGACCCAGACGTGGATTGCGCCTTCCTGGGCGGGCTTGTCATCGGAGGGGGCATACACGAATTCTTCCGTGATAGGTAGTGGATCGTCATCCGTGGGCAACCAGTTGTCGACCTCCGTCCAGCCTCCCGGATCACTACTTGTCCACCAGCCGTGGCCCTCGGGATTGGTGTTCCAAGCAAGTTGATCCTTCTGTAGGATCTGGTACCTGAGACCGAGCTGTGGATTCTCATCATCGCCATGTACGATCGGCTGCATATTGACCAACTGCCATCCCCAGGGATGATCAGAGTCGTGGTTGCCAGGCTTCGGGGGGTTCTGAATCCACAGTTCGACTTTACCTGCTTCTCCCCCATGAATTGAGATCTCTATCCAGGCAGGATCAAACACATAACCATCACCCTGCCGGATGACTCGGGCCGCCTGGGTATGATCTATGTACATGTTGACATGGGGTCCCGCGATCGAGACCCACATGTCTCCACTGCCCTCTCCTCCAGCTTCGGCAAACACCACACTGCTCAAGGCCACTATCATCATCATCGCCAAGGTTGACGCTAATAGCTTCTTCATTTTTGCCTCCTACAATGGCACGAGTGCATTCTTGAACACATGTTGCTTCATGCGGTCGTCCGGTTTTTACGGTCCCACCATGGCACCTCCTCGAGACGGTCTGATCCTGATGTCCAAAGATGCGTACCGACCCTCACCTTCATCTACGGATAGCGGCTGATTTGCGATGGCCTGTTGATACACCTGAATCCATGTGATCTGCTGACCCGTTCTGAACTTCCATGCACTGAGGGTGGAATGCTATAGGAAAAAGGTGCGGTATCCTGGCAAATCCACTCACCAACCATCCCAGCCCTCGGGACCTACGATGGGTGCGGTGGCGTTGATGAGTCCTGCCAGGAATCGCATGCTTCGCATTCCACATTACCTTATTCTACCCATCGTGTCACTATCCTGCTGCGCATGTCCTGAATACGCGAGATGAGATCCCGGAGAAACAGAATAGGTGGTCATTACTGCTCATATACCTGCCAGACGTCGTAGACGGTGCGGCTGTGCATGTGGTTGGAAGCCCGGCACAGGGGAAGAGGTTGTTTTGATCCGGTTACATCAGCAGACAGGCGTCGCGACCTTGATTATCAGGAGATAGATCCTGCCAGGGTGCCGATCAAAAGGAAGATGCGAAGTAGCTTTTCCAGTCTTCTCGCGGGTCGGACTCTCACCATGTAACCGTATATCAGTAGTACCTTCACCATCATCCGCGTTCGTACGGAGGCTGACCTCGGAGATCATCATAACGATCATAAATCGCATCCAAATCCATGCTGTCCACGAGATCATCCACGAAATAGACCATGTGATGCTTCGGAAGCCAATCATTCAACGACGGCGGTAGCAACATCAGTTGGTCCGGCTGATAGGGGCGAAATTTTCTTTTTCATAGTGCCTTCTATCTTCGACGCGATGCCCCAAAATCCTGGTTGGAAAACAATTCCCACACAGCCTGTGAGCCCTGCTCTTTACCCACAAGCACTGCGGTTATAGGGTCTGCGTCGGGGAGGTCGCGTATCTTATGTGCGAGGTAGATCGAAGCCTAATAGAGCAAAGTTGCCAGATGCCCCTAGCTGAGGTGCTGTCCTGTTACTGTTATACTCTATGTATTGTGCTCTAGCGCTGATTCGGAGGAGACCGACCCTATGACGGTACTTGAGACGTTTCATTCACTGCTTGTATTGGTGTTTTTGGCAAGCTAGAAATCCATAGAACGGCAACGTAAAAATACATAGCATCTTGTAGTCCATTTGGTGTTGTCAGAGAGCATTCTCCAAGTTTATGTCAGTGTGTTCCTCCAGATACCATTGCACCATCTGGGAAGGGCATTTAGAAGATTTAAGTCACAGGCCTGAGTATGGCCATGAATTTCATATGGACTCCACTGCTGGCATATGCCCTTGGTTAAGTCGCGATCCGTCACTCACCCACCTACCGTATCCCGATGGTGATTCCCATCCGAAACGAAGCTGTGACAATCTGCCCCCGGTGCTAATCTTTTACTGCGCGCCGGGGGAAATCACCGCGTAACGGCACGGTTGGGCTGAGCCAGCGTCATCGTGGTGGTGCAGTACTGTTCATGTGCTGCAGCGTTTTGGTGGTAAGTCACTCCTCAGTAGCTCTACTCGGCGAGCGCCCCGGACCCCATGATGTTCGAGCCAGCGCTCTACCGTAGCAATGCTTTCTCCCATTGGAGTGAGCGTGTACTCGCTTCTGTCCCGGTCCATGAGACCCAACCCAATCATCCAACGCCGTGCTGTTGCATGATCCGGAGCCAGTGCTGAGAAGTGCCGGTTCAGGTCCAGTTCATACATGGGAAAGTCCACGCCCCTGCTGGCCAACACCCGCAGAAGTGATGCCAATGTGAATAGCTCCGTTGGTGGTCCTGCTGATACGATCTCTGGTACCGCTGCTTTCGAGTGAAGAACCTTGAGAGCGACCCTCCGGGTGGCAGTCGATCCCCTGGAGGCCATCTCTTGAAGTGCCATCTGAGCGTCCTCCTCATCAAACTGGCCGAGGGCGTTGGCAATCAGGCGACCGGACATCGGACCGTTGGGCTGAAGCGTTTTAGCCAGTGCCATGAGACACCGCAATCCCTCGGGGTTCTTCGAGCGTGCGATGCCGTTGATGATGGTCGCTGCAGTCTTTTCATTGGTTAAGCCTGATTCTGCCCTGCGGATGAGCACAGCGAGGGCTCGCTCCTTCTGGGCATCTCGAACGGACCAGTGTTGCCAGGATGGAACCCGCAGGGGCCGGTCAACACCCTCCCTGCGGTAGGACAGAGGGCTCTCCAGGGAGAACATCTCATCGGTATCCCGAGTTGTTTCCGACCCCTTTGCCGAAATCGCTCCCAGGGACACCAGGGCGCCGTGTGCCAGCTCGCCATCCGCGTTTGACACGCCTGCTAACTCATCCAGCAACTCTCCAGCCCGCAAACTGGCTGCGAGTTCGAGAGCGCACAGCACGACTCCTTTATCCTTCGATGACAGCCCGTCAACGACGGCCGCGATGAGTTGCCGGCGCAGGTTCGCCACCGTGTTCCTTCTGCCGAGATGAGACAGATATCCCAGGAGCATTCCCTGTCCTTCGGTATCGGTGCACTTTGCGAGTAGATCCAGGATCTCACTCACCGGAGGGCGTCCTGTGCGCTCAAGCAGGTGGGCTGCCCGCTGCCGTCTCTTTCTCCGGCCGGTTTGCAGGTCTTTTTCAATCAAGTCTAGCAGCCTACTGTTTACTACATCTGGTTCTGCCAGGCATGCAGCAGAAATCAGGGTTGCCCGTTCGCCACTCAGAACAACTCTCTTCTGGTCGGTTACCAAGCATGAAAGGGTGATATCGGTTCTGTGCTGGTTCGAGACATCTAGGATGATAAGGTCGTGAACCACCTCGTACGCTGTGGTCGTCTCATTGTCCACGAGGCCCCAGATGGAGGACCATTCGATCTTCTGGTCCTCGTTTTCGAGGCGCAGAGCGGATTGCAACAGGTCTTTCGGCTTAATGTCCAGGTATCGGACCAGGGCCCTGCGTGTCATCTCGGACATTGACATTTGACGAACGTCTGCCTGTCTTTTTACTTCGGAGTGGAGTATTGCGGGCAGATGGACTGTTGTCTGAGTGAGATCCATCATGTGATCCTCCAACCGGGTGCAAGACCCATGATATCATTGAGTATTTGCTATGATATTATGCACTACTCGGCAGTAGCAAGGACCTGCGGTTCGAGCCTCGGGGTTGCGAAAGAAGACCAGGAGTAGAAATGCTGGCCGATCCGTGCCATAGGGTTAACTGGAGTAGGCTGTCCCGAGGCTTGGACAGGGGCGAGAATCTCGCCCGCATCGCGTCGCCGTCGATCGCCACCGCCCGCCGAGAAAGCGCTTCCTGGTAAGAATCCCTGGTGAGGTGAGGGACAAGGGAGCATGCGCAGTTTTTGCCAGGTAGTGACCTTGTTGAGTCCGAAGGCACAGTCGTCGGCGTCGATGATGGTCCGCTTATCTCACGAAGCCTTCCGGAGGCTCGGAAAGGCGACACGACCTCCGGTGATGGGGTGTTCAATGCGACGGCCGCGAACCGGATTGCGCACATCGCAAGCGTACCGGGTGCTGCGAAAAGGTGTTGGAAAGACACAGGATGAGCGCATAGGAGCTGTCGCATACCTGTTCTGCAAAGAACAGTGTGTCGTCGATGCTGACCGGGGGTTACCTACCTTCAAACCCACAGCACCCATGCAGTCTGGACTGCGTAAAATAGGCGGGAAGGGGGGTGCACCGTTGCATGAATTGAGTGATGAACCCGGGCTTCCCGGTGCGGATCTCCGCATGGATGGTTACACCGTCTCTGAGGGAGGAGCAGGTTATCTACCCGCCGCGGTACCACGAGGAGGACACGAACTGCCGCCCCTGTCATATCCCTACGAGGGGCTGGAACCATTCCTATCTGCAGAGATCCTTAGAATCCATCATCTTACGCACCATGCAGGATATATCGATGGGCTGAACCTGGCGGAGCGGGCCCTGGTTGAGGCCAGGACCCAGGAAGATTTTGCACTGGTTCGGCACAGGGAGAGGGAACTGGCTTTCAATGGATCGGGAGACATTTTGCACACCCTCTACTGGTTCAACATGACACCTGCGCCGCCCGAGGGGATTCCTCCCGAGGTGCAGAGGCTGTTGAGGCGTGACTACGGAAGCTCTGAGAGATTCCAGCATCACTTCACCGAGGCTGCGGCACGGGTGGCGGGCAATGGCTGGGCAACCCTGGCCTGGCAGCCTCACTACGGAAGAAGTGAGATCCTGACTCCTGAGCGCCATGAGAACATGACCCAGTGGGGCGTCATACCGCTGCTCGTCGTTGACGTATGGGAGCACGCCTACTACCTGCAGTACCAGGCTCGAAGGAGAGAATACCTCGATGCCTGGTGGCAGGTCGTCGACTGGAGCGAAGTGCAGCGGCGCCTTGCTCGGGCAATGAAGCTATAGGGCAGCCGGGAGCCGGCTGCCCCCCCGGATCAGATGAAGCTGAAGTCTGGGCCGCACTCATTCATCTCTTTCACGACGGCCGTCAGAAGCCGGGTGGTGTACTCGAGGTCGCGAAGATCTGCCATCTCCACGGGAGAATGGGAGTACCGGCGGGGTATGGTGACGGAACCGGCGGCGATTCCATGTCCGGCCAGCTGCATGACCGCGGCATCGTTGTTGCCCCCGCTGAAGATCACAGGTTGATAGGGGATGCCGTGTTTCTCGGCCGTCGAGACCAGGATCTGTCGTACCTTGGGAGGGACGGGCGCCCTTCCTCCGGGTCCGCTGATCAGCGCGTAGACGGGCCCCTTTCCAATCTCAGTGTGCAACAAGTTGCGGCTCACATCGGGCGTTCCTCCACAGGGGATGGTGTCCAGCGCCAGGGCGAAGTCGGGACGGATTCTCTCTGCTGCCACCGTGGCTCCCCTCAGCCCGGTCTCCTCCTGGACCGTGAAGGCTGCCCAGAGTTCCCCCGCGAATTCGCTTTCCTGCAATTCCTGGAGAACCTGCCACAGCACCGCGCAGCCTGCCCGGTTGTCCACCCCGGCTCCGGCGAAACGGTGACCGTCTGCGAACATGGAAAGCTCATCCTCGTAGGTGATGGGTGTACCGATGGTGACGCCGAGGCTTTCAGCGGCCTCGCGGTTGTCGACACCGATGTCAACGTATAGGTCTTCGGTTGCAGGAACTTTCTTCCGCTCCTCGGGGGTCTGGTAGTGGCCTGCTTTGACCCCGACCACACCGAAGACACTGCCTACTCGAACCTTTCTTCCCACGAGCAGGCTGTCCAGGATCCCGCCAATTCGCTCAATCCGAAGGAAACCGCTGTCATCGATATATCGGACGACCGCTCCGATCTGGTCGGAGTGAGCGGCGATCAGGAGACGGGGTCCTGGCCCGTTCCCCTTTTTCATCGCCAGGACATTGCCCAGCGGGTCGATCTCAACGGAGTCGACGAGTTCACAGATTTCTGCTTGCAGCAGCTCTATGACCTGGGTCTCATGACCCGAGATGCCCTGCAGACCGGCCAGGCGCTCAAGTTTCTTCCACAGTTGTTCTCTCATTGGATGATCTCCCTCCATGGTGTTTCCCTGCGTTCTCCTTTCTGTGTGATTCCCCTGGGAGGTTCCAATTCCTCCCCCAGCACAGGATTTGCCGCCCCCATTGAAGAAAACTAATAACGATCAGGTTGTCAGATGGTTCTGGCATGCAATGTTGGATTGGCATGATCTAGGGACGGGGGAATCAGCTTGCGAGACATGGCCGAGAGAGTTGTACACGTGGCCGACGGAATGGGCGCCTCCTACGCAGATTGCCGAGTTGTGCAGAGGGAACGGGAGTTCATATCGGTCAAAAACGCAAAGATCGAGAACCTGAACTCGGGAGATGACATGGGGGTTGGTGTCCGTGTCATTGTTGACGGGGGTTGGGGATTTGCTTCGACCAACCGGTTGGACGACACATCCCTGCAAAACTGCGTCCGAAGAGCCGTAGAGATTGCGCGTTCGGGAGCACGGGTGCGCAAGTATCCGGTACAGCTGGCGGCGGAGCCCGTTTACGTGGATGAGTGGGTCCGTCCCGTACAGATCGATCCCTTTACCGTGGACATGGCGACAAAGCTGGAACTGCTGACCGAGAGCTCAAAGGCCATGTTGAAAGAGGGTGCCAAGATTGCCCGGGCCAGCCTGGTATTCGAGCGGGATACCCAGGTGTTTGCGAGCAGCGAGGGAAGCCTGATCAAGCAGGTTCTGACTGAAAGTGGTGGGAGTCTATACGCCATGGCGGTTGGAAAGGGCCACACGCAGGTGAGAACCTACCCATGTACGGTCTGGCACGATATCCAGGGCGAGGGTTGGGAGACCATTGAGAAACGCGACCTTTTGGGGAATGCTCCCCGGGTGGGCTCGGAGGCGGTGCAGCTGCTGTCCGCTCCGCCCTGTCCGGAGATGACCACAGACGTGATCATCGCTCCCAATGAACTGGCCCTGCAAATCCACGAGAGCGTGGGCCATGCGGTCGAGGCTGATAGAATTTTAGGGCACGAGGCCGATCTTGCCGGCACGTCCTTTATCGATTCAGAGATGCTGGGCCATTACCGCTTCGGTTCAGACAAGGTGAACCTCTTTGCAGATCCAACCCTACCGGGAAGCCGCATTACCTACAAGTACGACGATGAGGGTGTGAAGGCGGGCCGAGTGGATCTGGTCAAGGATGGGATTCTCGTCGGCCTGACCACTTCCAGGGAGTCTGCCCATGAGCTCGGGTATGATCGGTCCGGTGGATGCATGCGTGCGAACAACTACGATCGAATTCCGCTGGTGCGGATGCCCATGGTCTCCCTGGCCCCCGGGGATATCAGCTATGAGGACCTGATCGCTTCGACGGAGCGGGGAATTCTACTGGATCAGAACAGGAGCTGGTCGATCGATGACCGCCGCCTGAACTTCCAGTTCGGATCGGAAGTCGGCTGGCTCATAGAGGATGGCCAGATCACCCAGATGGTCAGAGACCCGATCTATGCGGACATCACACCTGCTTTCTGGTCCAGGTGCGACGCCATAGCCGATGAGAAGGACTGGAGAATCATGGGGTATGCGTGCGGCAAGGGTACGCCGGGGCAGGATGGCCGGGTGGCTCACGGCTGTTCCCACGCCCGTTTTCGCGGCATGGATGTGGGGGCGAAGACATCATGATGGGTATGAGCGGATTGAAGAGCATGGCTGAGGCTGGCCTGAAAGAGGCAGGAGACTTGCCAGCGGAGATCCTGCTGGAGGGCTACCGGTATGGTCTGACCCGTTTTGCGGAGGGGCAGGTTCATCAGAACATATCCATGGACGGCGTTCATGTCACGGCCCGGGTTTTCTCGGGCAGAAAGAAGGGCGAGGTGACCCTCTCGGCGCCGGGCACCGAGAGAGTCAGAGAAGCGGTGAGACGAGCGGTGGAGGCCCTGCAGTATGCTGGGGAGGGTCCGGAGCGGCCCATGCCCGGTTCTGATGCGGGATACCTGCCCGATGCCAGTATCCCTGGTTTTGACGAGAAAGTTGAGACGTGCGGGGGTGACTGGCGGGCAGAAACTGCCCGGGACGTGGTGAAGGTGGTCGAACGAGAGGGCCCCCGGCCCTTTGGACGGGCGGTCACCGAGGTCAATGAGAGATTGATCATGAACAGCGAAGGGCTTGTCTCCTATACGCCCCGGACTGCCTGCGACCTTATTGTGACGACCATTCGCAGCACAGGCTACGGCTACAGTGAACGACATGGTTATGCGCTCGACGATATCAATGCTGAAGAGGCTGGGATGGAGGCCGCTGGCGGCTGCAACATGGCCAGAGATCCCCAACCTTTCCCCGCGGGGGACTACTCGGCTATATTGCTTCCCTATGCCACGGCGGATATGGTATCGTTCCTGGCCCGCCTGGGAGCCGATGGGGAGGCCATTGGGGAGGGCAGGAGTTTCATGTCCGACCGCATGGGCGAGAAGGTTCTCCCTGAGAGCATCGATCTGTGGGACGACGGGTTCGACCCAAGGGGTCGCCCCATTCCCTTCGATGCCGAAGGCGTTGCGAAGCAGCGGGTTGACATCATCCAGGGAGGGATCGCCCGGGGTGGGCTTTACAATCAGATGAGCGGTTCCGCCCAGGGTTGTCCGTCTACAGGCCATACGGCGGTGAGCCAGAGTTTCGGTTCCTTCCGGGGGGGTGGGGGCGTTGCCGCCCAGAACCTGTTCCTCGGTGAAGGCAGTGCCACCGTCGAGGAGATGATCCAGGATACCGATCTCGGACTTCTGATTACCAACTTCCATTACACCCGGGTGGTGGAGCCGCGCGATGTGATCATCACCGGCATGACGCGAAACGGTACCTTCCTGGTACGCAACGGGGCGATCGTCGGGCCGGTGAAGAATCTGCGTTTCACGGACAGCTACGTCCGTGCCCTGAACGGTCTGACCCATCTCGGTTCCGAATCCATGCTCTGCGGCGAGGGCGTGGGTAGCATCAGGGTCCCCGCGATCCGCTTGGAGAGTCTGCGCTTTACCGGCACTACCGATTTTTAGGATGGGATTATGGGTTCCGGGGGCTCGGTGCCCCCGGAACCCTTTGACTACGAGTGACGGTGAAGGGATTCACCACGGGTAAAGTAAAGAGGATCAGGCGTTTATCTTCACGGCTTTGGACCTACCGACCTGCGAGAATCATGAAGGTCCAAAGGCCCACACGCTCGCCTGCTTAGAGGGTGTTTGGGAGGCATATGACAGAAACCACCTGTTGAGGGTCGGGCGTTGGGTGCTCGCATTCGCTCTACGTATGAGACGACCTTACCCGCCGGGGCACATTCTCTGAGAACGGTGACTCAAATCAATGCATCCATAGAATCCAGATTTGCCTCCGCAGAATCAGCGCCAAGAATCAGTCCTTTAGGGTCACCGGAGATGGGCCGAGATATCTAGCCCATGTTGCGCTTCCAATTTTGCTGGAAGGGCCTCCCGAGTGCGAGATTGGCAAAGTCTATTGTTTACTGTGCGAGCACTCGGGAACACTAGTTAAGGGGTGTTTTGAAATGGCCGATAATACGCATGAAAGCATCAATCCTCCGTACGAGATGAAACTCCTCGACTCGGAAAATGTCGCCATCATCGAAGAGGATCTCGTGCGCTTTGTGGAGATGAAGCGGCTTGGTGCAAGTACCATGGAAGTTAACATCGCGGATATCACTGAGGTAGAAACGCTCCCTGGTGACGAGGGTGATATGGTGATCATTCGCCGAAAGCGGGGCAACTCTATGCGCATAGGACCTCTTGACAGCGAAGTGGCCGCAGCTGGACATGCCCTGCTTAACAGGCTTATCGCTGATTGATCACCTGTGCTGGGCACCTGCATCGCGCAGGTGCCCAGCAGACCTTCTCCGCTTGCCGGAGCATGCCCCACGCCTCAGCCCTCCCTTTCCCGCTGGTGATTTGCTCAGATGAAGTCATTCTATGCTGGGCCTAAGGGTACAGGTGCCCGGCGTTGACAGTGCATCTGGGTACGCCCTGCCTGATGTGACCTTCATCTACACACGTGATCGATCATCCCCTATTGGGTCCATTGGAACCTGCTGGACAGAGATGGCGGATTACGCCGTCGTTGTTATATCGTAGGAGTGTGCGGGGTGTGCCCCGCACGAACTCAGACCTGCCTGCACAATCCACAGAGATAGGCTCAGACTGGATTGGCCTGAGTAGGGCTCAATTTCCCGAACTCAGGGCTGGATTGGGAGGATGGGCGTAGCGAAGGCGGGAAGCAGGACAAAAGGTTGGAGGTCAACAGACGTGAGCAGTAGCCAGTACGGAAGGTTTTACGCTTCCCAGGTTGGTATCGGCATCAAGGTCCTGTCGGCAAAGGAGAAAAAGGCCATGAGGGAAACGGAGCAGATTCACCTCAGCTTCGGTGATCCCACCCCCGATACCTTTCCAAATGATGAGGTTGTTGAGGCCCTGGCCCTGGCATTGAAAGAGGAGCCTGATCGGGTTCTTCAGTATGGTGCTGGAGAGGTCGCTGAAGACCTGGCGGTTTTCCTGCTTGAGCGTGCAGCAGGGAGGGGTATGGTTGCCTCCAGGGAACAGCTCCTGGTCACCAACGGGGCCACCGAGGGTATGGACCTGATAGGTAGGATTTTCCTGGATCCTTCCGATGTGATCATGACGGAGGCACCGACGTTCATGGGGGCGCTGTCGGTTTTTCGAAAGTTCGGTGTCCAGATCCAGGGGTGCGAGGTTGACGGGGATGGGCTGAGAACCGATCTTCTCGAGGAGACGCTCAGTGAGCGCCTCGAGTGTGGAGAGCCGATGCCGAAGTTTCTGTACGTCATTGCGAATTTCCAAAATCCGACCGGCACGACGATGTCTTTGGACCGACGACGGCACCTCCTGGAGCTGGCCGAGAGATTTGATTTTCTGATCGTAGAGGATGAAGCCTACGGGGAACTGCGCCTGGAAGGGGAGGATGTTCCGACACTGTGGGCCCTGGATGAGGGGGGACGAGTCCTGCATCTCGGTACCTATGCCAAGGTGATTGCTCCCGGGCTCAGGCTGGGCTGGGTGTTGGCGGCGGAAGAGCTCACGGCCCAACTGATGGCCATGCGGCCTGGTTATAGCAACGGGGCAAGTGAGAGCCTGGCGGCGAAGTATTGTCGCATGGTGGACTTCGATCAGAGAGTGGCCTCGATACGGTCGGTGTACCGCCAGAGACGGGACGTGATGTTAGAGGCCCTTGAAGAACATATGCCAGCAGGTATTACCTGGAACCGTCCCGAGGGAGGACTTTTTATCTGGATGGAGATTCCCGGGGAGGTTGACCCGGACGCATTTGTCGAGGAGGCAGCCCGGAGGGGCGTCGCATTGCTTTCGACCTCCATTTTCTACCCGGATGGTGTGGGGGGCAACGGCCTGCGGTTATCATACAGCCAGGAACCCCTGGACCGGCTTCGCAGGGCGGTCGAGATCATGGCGGGACTGCTCGAGGAAATGTTGGATCGCTGAACCTGGTGGTGATGGTGATCTAGTTGGAGACGTTAGCGGGTTCCGGAGGGTGGCTTCCGGAACCCGAATTCCCCGGTGGCATGCTGCACTGGGGGTCTTTGCAGATGACTCCTACAGGGCCGAAGGTCATGTTTTCGACGTTCCGTTGCACCGATTCGATCTGTCTTGACCCCGTAGCCGTCTTCTCTGCTCCACCTACTGGGGATCAAGACGAGGTGGCAAAATTGACACGGACCCGGTCGCATCTTCGCTGCGATACAGCGCCTTTCCACGTTCTCTACGCAGGGGCGTATCTTGTCGGTGACAGTGACCGGCAGTTGTGGCTTCTTCAGACTTGCACGTTCCGAAGTCATGTGACCCTTTCCCCACGTCCCAATACCCAGGGGGGGATCAGACCATGGTAGGCTCAACGGGTAGGCCTGGTAGGGAAGTGTTCTCCTGTGATGGGGACATGTTTCTGGCAGGGGTTGCGGGATATCTGGAGAATGATACCTGAAGAGACAGTCCAGTTACGAAGGAGGATGATGATGCCGGAAGTAGCCTATCTGAACGGGAAGTTCATGCCCATAGAGGAAGCTCTTGTCCCCATCGAGGACCGGGGTCTGCAGTTTGGCGATAGCCTTTACGAGGTGGCGCGGCTCTATGGGGGACGCCCTTTTCGTCTTAAGCAACACCTGCAGCGGATGAAGCAGGGTGCTGAGGTCATTGGGTTGCATCTAGAACGCGCCGGAGACCTGGAGAAGGTCGTACTCGGGTTGGCCAAGCGGAGCCAGATGGATACCGCTTTTGTCTATCTGCAGGTGACCCGGGGCGTTGCGCCGAGAAATCATGTCATACCCGATGAATTGCAACCCACGGTTATCGGCACGGTCCGAGAGATCGTCCCCATGCATCAGAGCATGTACGACCGGGGAGGCAGAGGTTTCACAACCCCGGATCTTCGCTGGGCCAGGCGCGATATCAAGGCCACAACCCTGCTTCCCAATATCATGTCTCGGACAGAGGCGATGGGCAAGGGAGGATTTGACGCTATCCACTACGAGGAGGATGGAACGGTGACGGAAGGTTCCGTCAGCAGCCTTTTCAGCGTCATCGATGGCGTGATCCGCACCCATCCGGCCGATCATCACGTTCTCCCGGGGATCAGCCGGGCCACGGTCCTTGAGTGCGCGCAGAGACTCGACCTGCCGTACAGGGAAGAAGCCTTCACCCTGGATGAGATGTTTGACGCCTCAGAGGTGTTCTTCAGCGACACCTATTCGGAGATCCTGCCCCTGCGCCAGGTGGACGGAAGAACCATAGGCGAGGGTCGTCCGGGCCCCGTGGCGCAGAAGCTCCTCTCTGCCTTCCGCCAGGTCGTGCAGAAGGAGACGGGCTGGAGCTACTCATAACGGGGGGACTATGGAGGAGTGGGGCCGCCGAAAACTCCCGGCGGCCCCGTAGACTTCACCGGCGCAGTACTTCCCCACTGCGGTTGCCCAGCAGCTTCCCATCGGCGATGGAAAGGGTTCCGTTTATGACGAGGTGATCCATGCCCCCCGCATATTGCCGGGGTTCCTCGTGAGTTGCACGCTCGTCAAACTCATCCGGGCTGAAGACTGCCACGTCGGCCCTCTGCCCGGGTGCGATCAGGCCGCGGTCTGTGAGGTTCAGGACCTCGGCCGGCAGACCGGTCACCCGGTGCACCGCTTCCTCCAGTCCCAGTAGAGGGATGCCCAGGCGTTCGAAATAGCGGGGCATTCCCCCGAAGGTGTTGGGATGGGGGAGGAAGTAGGGGGGGACCGTCACATCGTAGGTGGTGTCCATGGCGAAGGTGTCAAGGGCCACCATGGTCCGCTGGTGTTCGAAGAAGATCCTGTGGGGGGTCTCCGACCCCTCGGGTGGATGGGCCCGGGTGTAGGGGTCGGCGACCAGGAGATCAAAGAGGGTTGTCAAATCGTCCCTGCCCCTCTCGCGGGCGACCTGGGCCACGCTCTTCCCCCGTACCCCCTCGTCGGTGTGATGACTGATGATAAGGCCCGCGGCCCAGCCAGGACTGGTCAGCGGGTTCAGGCTGTACCATTTTCCTGCCTCGATGTACCTGGTGATCTCGTCTCTGACATCAGGGGCACGCAGGTTCCGTGAGAATTGCTCCAGGTTCCCGGCTTCGCCCAGCCAGGGGCTGAGGAGGGCTGCTACGTATTTCATGCTCAGGACTCCGCCCCCGGTGTTCGGTATCACATCCCAGTAGACATTGAGGCCTGATGCGATGGCCTCGTCCAGTACATTGAGCGTGTGATGGGCCGAGGCCTCGCGCATTTGCTCGGGGATCTCCGGGAAGACCGTGTAACCAGGCAGAAGGTGGGATACCTGCAGCAAGTCCACCTCGGCCTCTCTGGCGATGTCGATAGCCTCTTTCAGGCCCTTGATCAGAACGGGTGACCCCATACCCTCCCGGAGGCCGGTTCGTCTCCAGTGGGTTGCGAACATGCCGCCTCTCTCTGCAGCTGCCCGGACGACCGCCACATTTTCCTCCTCGGAGGCGTAGGCGCCTGGGGCGTAGTCCAGTCCGTTTGACAGGCCGAAAGCTCCGGCCTCCATGGCCTCCTGCACCCAGCCCAGCATCCTGGTCAACTCCTCGTCGGTGCACGGGCGGCGGTAGTCATGGCCCATCACCGCAGTTCGGATCGTGCTGTGGCCTGCCAGTGGGATCACGTTGATGGCGGGGTCCTTCTGATCCAGGACCTCGAGGAACTCGCCGAAGGTGCGCCAGTTCAGCTCCACACCTTCATGTTTCAGCATGGCCTTTTTGACCGGTTCGAGGTCGGCCACGGGCTCCGGGTAGTATTTTCTCGGGTTGATGTCGTTCCACCAGTTCCATTCCCAGAAGCACGCGGTGTAGTAGTCGGTCAGGGGGGCGCAGGTGAAACCGCAGTTGCCTCCCACGACGCTGGTAACGCCCTGGGCGCGGAAGTTCTCCGCCCCGGGGTAGCAGAGCAGGGTTTCGTCGGCATGGGAGTGCATGTCGATGAAACCGGGGGTCACGACCTTGCCCGAGGCATCGATGGTCTTTTCGGCTTCTACCCCGGAGAGGTCGCCGACCTTCACAATCGTACCCTCGCTGATCCCCACGTCTGCGGGGTAGCGGGGCTTCCCCGTTCCGTCGACGATCTCTGCACCCATGATCTTGATCTTCAGAGACATGCTCAGGTTCCCTCCTCTTCGCAGTCGTCTAACAGCTGGTGCTGGAACCATCCCAGGGTCCTGCGCCAGCGATCGACGGTGAAATCGAGCCGGGCGAATCCGTGGTGCTGATCCGGATAGCGGACAAACACGGCTTCGCGTCCCAGGCGATTCAGGGCCACGAAGAATTGTTCCGATTGGCTGATGGGCGTTCGGACGTCCGCCTCTCCG
>PXCI01000358.1 GCA_003566675.1 Clostridia bacterium | reverse complement strand
CGTTCGGTGCGAGGACAGCAGATGACATGTGATCGGGTATGATGGTTGGGTGGCATGAGGTAGGTGCGGATTCCTGACAACCTCAGGCTACCATTTGCCGCTGTCTGAATGCTGAAAGCTGAATGCTGAATGCTAATGACTGACTCTTGATATCTGAGGTCTGTCGATTTTGCGGCCTCAGCCGGGGTTGTCCGTGATGTTCCCTACATGCCGAGGTAGGTCTCTCGGATCCTGTCATCCTTCATCAGCTCCTCAGCCGTCCCCTGGGCTATAACGTGCCCCCTTGACATAACGTAGTTCCTCTTTGACAACTCGAATGCGAAGCTGATGTCCTGCTCGGCCAGGAGTATGGTCACCCCCAGTTCCTGATATATCTCCTGAACGCGCCTGAACAACTCGTCCTTCACCTTCGGGGCAAGGCCGCTTGAAGGCTCGTCGACGAGCATGAACTTGGGTCGGCGCATTAGAGAACGACCAACGGCCAGCATCTGTCGTTCCCCGCCGGACAGAGTCCCGGCAAGCTGTTTCTGCCTTTCCTTCAGCCTGGGGAACAACTCATAAACCTTGTCTAGGCTCTGCTGGATCTCTTGCTTATCCTTAGACAGGTGGGCTCCAGCGAGCAGATTGTCTTTGACCGTCATCTCTACGAAAGGCCTGCCCATCTGCGGGCACAGTTGAAGTCCCCTCTTGGCTATTTGAAATGCCGATAACCTGTCGATCCTCTCCCCTTCAAATTCGATGGTGCCTTCCAGGACGACGTCCTCCATCTTGGTTCCCTTCAGGATCTCCCTGTCCCAGTTGATGAGGCCGGCGATGGCACGCAGAAGAGTAGTCTTGCCGGCGCCGTTCGGCCCGACCAGGCCTACGAGTTCGCCCTTCTCCACCTTCAAACTGGCACCATCCAGGACCGTGGCCGTATCGTAGCGCACGGTTACGTCTTTTGCCTCAAGCAATGGGCACCTCCTTGCCAGTGTAGGCTTCGATTACCGCCGGGTTCTTCACTACGTCCTCGGGCGTACCAAAGGCTATAACCTGTCCATGGTTCAGTACAAGCACCTTGTCCACTATCTTCATAAGATCGCTGAGCTTATGCTCTATTATTAGCATAGCCGGACCCTCGCTGTGAAGTCTGCCGAAGCGGCCTCCCTTGTGCAGTCTTGCCATGGATTTAGCGACGAGGTCTGTCTCTGCGGGATTAAGTCCACCGAAGGGTTCGTCCAGGATAAGTAGTTCAGGCTCTGTGGAAATCGCCCGCGCCACCTCCAATCGTTTCAGATCTCCATGCGACAGGGTGGAGGCTGGCTCAAGAGCCCGGTCCATTATGCCTACGAACTCAAGGGCATCGCGGGCCTTCACCTGGGTGCTCTTTACCCATTCGCCTCTCCTGGTTATGCGGGGGCACAGGCAGCCCACCATGACATTAGCAATCACCGGGAGGTGGCGAAAAGGCTTGACGACCTGAAAAGTACCAACTAGACCTGCCTGGACGACTTTCCAGGGACGCCAGCCGGTTATGTCCTCGCCCTTGAACCTGACTGTCCCGGATGTGGGGTGCAGTATGCCCATTATGCAGCGCACGAGTGTGGTCTTACCCGAACCATTCGGCCCGATAAGACCGACGATTTCATCCCGCTCTATTCTGAAGCTGACGTTGTCGACTGCTGTAAGGCCGCCAAAACGCTTTGTCAGATTCTCTACTTCGAAGAATGAGGCCATTTTCTGATTACTCCTCTCGCAGTTCGCGGCGCGACACCTTACCGACGTCCGTCTTGGGCACCTCGCCCCTGAACTCAACTATCTTGGGAACCTTGTAATGGGCCATTTTCTCCGCGGCGTACTTCATGATCTCCTCCTCGGATACGCGCCCTCTGGCCTCTCTCTCAAGGACGACGATGGCCTTCACTCTCTCGCCTACCTCGGGGTCGGGCACTCCGATGACACCCGCTTCCTTGACCTGTGGATGTGCGGTCAACACCTCCTCGACCTCCCTGGCGAAGACGGCCAGGCCCTTGTATTTGATCATGTCGCGCTTCCTGTCGTAGAAGTAGAAGTATCCCTCCTCGTCCATACTGGCCAGGTCGCCAGTGCGAAGCCACGTCTCGCCGTCGATGTCGACGAACATCTCCTGCGTGGCCTCGGGCTTGCCCCAGTATCCCTTGACGACGGTGGGCCCCTTGAACACCAGTTCTCCGACCTCTCCTACGGGCATGAACTTGCTGCTGTCCTCGGCATCGACTATCGCCCCCACACAACCGGGCATCGGCACGCCGAAAGAACCGATCTTTGCACTTCCGTAGGGACTAACTATACCCACCGAGGTCGTCTCGGTCATTCCCCAACCCTCGTGAATTGTGGCACCGGTACGCTTCTCGAAACCTTTGGCGGTGTCCTCCAGCAGGGCATCGGCACCGGATATGAGCACCTTGATGCGCTTCCAGTTGACCCTGTTGGTTTTCTCATGGTCGATCAGGTACTCATATAGAGCAGGCACGCTGTAGAAGATCGTCGCCTTGTGATTTTGTATCGCCTCCAGGATGTCGTCGGGGTCGGGTGTGGTAAGCAACACCTGGGTATAGCCCTGGCTCAGGCTGCCCATCATGACCACCGACTGACCGTATATATGGTAGAACGGCAAATAGGCGATTATCGTCTCCTTGCCCTCCTGCACGACATCTCCCCAGAAGCCCTCCGCCAATTGCCGGGCGGCGCCAAAGTTATAGTGACTCACCATTGCACCTTTGGGCATGCCCGTGGTCCCGCCGGTATAGGGAAGGGTCACGAGATCCTGTCTGATATCAAATTCAATTTGGGGAGGATTGGGGGGGTACTTCTTTATCAGGTCCTGGAAGCGGTGGACTCCTTCTCTCTGAAATAACTCCACAGGCGGTGACGCCATCTTCTGGTAGACAGCCCGGAGCACGCTACTGCCAAGGAACTTCTTCATTGACGGCAGGTACTCTCCAATGCCGGTAAGGATTGCAGCATCAAGCTTCACTCCACTCTTCTCCACGCCATCGTATAGAATGTCGAGGCAGACGATCATCTTGGCCCCGCTATCCTCAAGCTGGTACTTGATCTCGGGGCTTACATACAAAGGACTGATCGCGGTTACAATGGCTCCCGCCTTCAGGGCTCCCATATATGCGATGATGAACTGGGGTGAGTTAAGCAGCAGCAGGGCGATCTTGTCCCCCTTCCTGATGCCCAGGTCATGCAGGGCGGTGGCGAACCTGTCGATCTGGTCCTTCAAGTCCCTGTAGGACATCTTTCTGCCGTAGAATATGACCGCAGTCTTGTCCTTCCACCTCTCTGCAGTCTCGTCGAAGTTCTGCACCACGGACTGCTCATCTACTTCAATGTCCGGAGACACACAGGGTTGATACCACTGTGTCCATGGTCTGGCTTCGTATTTAGCCTTGTTGGAATCGGTTGTCATTGTGTATACCTCCTGAGCTTCATCGAGGCTATCGGGATTCTGTCCTCACTGCGATCTCAGATCCCCCGGAAGGTGCGGGCTCCGGCTGTGTGAAGCTGACTGATATGCCGGTTGCATCGCCAGATGCGCGTTGCGTCTGCCTTCCCGAACAGCCTGCTTAGTACTTCTATAAACGAATTATAGCACAGTGCTTGTGCAACTTCAGGTGTCACTTTCATATCGCAGGGCGGCACTGCAGGCCCTGCATTCCCGGCGCCATGCCACATTGGACAGCTTGCAGCGGGGGCACTGCCGCTCGATCTTGCTTCGTATGCGCACCGCAATCCCTTCGGGCATGAAGAGCAGTATCACTATCACCATGACCGCCATGATCAGGAACCGGTAATCGTGTACAGCAGACCCGCGTAGAAGCTCCACAAGGGGGTAGAGCGCGAAGACACCTACTACGGCCCCGTAGATGCTGACGATACCCCCGAATATCACCCATATTATGGCCTGGAAGGACATCATGATGCCAAGTGTGCCGGGACCGGCAACTGTCAGGTGATGAGCATAAAGGCCTCCGGCAATGCCGCCGAAGAACCCGCCTATGGCAAAAGCGAGGATCTTATATCTGATCGTGTTGATTCCGGTGGCACGGGCGGCGATCTCATCCTCCCTGATCGCGTGGAAAATGAGACCCGTACGTACATACTTGCTCCCGGCATCGGTGAGCTTCCACATCGCGAGCACAGATACGAGCATAACAATGAGACAAACATAATATGTGTCCATCGGCGTACCGGCAATGCGGGGTAGCCCCATTATACCGACGTAGCCGCCAAGGTAGAATCGGCTTGTCACGGGTATGCTGCGGATTATCTCCATCAGCAGGAGAGGGAAGGCAAGTGTGAGCAGTGATAAGTAAGGACCCCTAAGCCTCAAGGCCGGGAAGCAAGTGGCCGCGCCGACCAACGCAGCGATCACAGCACCCAGCGGTATGGTCACACCGGTTGGCCAACCCAGATCCCTGTGTAGCACTGCGGAACCGTAGGCTCCGATCCCGAAGAATAGTGCGTGGCCGAAGTTCACCTGGCCCGTATAACCTGATAGCAAGTCCCAGCTGGCGGCAAAGATAGCGAATATGCAGGCCAGGGTCATCATGTGCACCGTGGCGCGGTTATCTATGATCAAGGGGAAGATGAACAGGAACACAAAAAAGAGGATGGCCATGAGCCGCCCGGGAACAGGTAGCACTCCCCATCTCAATTCGCCGAGCAGTCTTCTTAGCAATCTACAGTCTCTCCTCTTCGAAGATCGTGCCGAACAGGCCTCCCGGCCTGACGGTGAGTACTATGATCATGACGAGCAGCGCGAATGCCATCCTCAAGTAACCATAGTCTGGCAACAAAAAGATGACCATATTCTCCACGAGAGCAATGATGAAGGCACCTACAAGACTGCCTTTGATACTTCCCAGCCCCCCGAGTACAACAATAGCCAGGACCATTGTCAGGGGGCCCATCCACACGTGAGGATGGAACACCCACAATGGCGAGGTCAGCACACCGGCTAACGCTGCCAGTCCTGTGCCGATGCCCATGGTAATGAGAAGGGTTCTGGATACGCTTATCCCCATCAGGTTGGCAACCTCTGCGTCGTTTGCCGTTGCTCTGATGGCGATTCCCAGCTTGGTTTTCGTCAAAATCAGCCAGAGGCCGATCATGACCGCCACCGCCGTGCCTACCACCAGCAGACGATCATAGCTGATAGACTCTCCCAGTATCTCTGTGCTCCCCGGGATGAAGGCGTCACGAATCCTGCGGGCGTGACCCTCAAAACTGAAGTCCATTATCTCCTGGAACACCATGGCTAAGGCGATAGTGATCAACAGCACTACCTGGGGATGCTGACGGACGCGGTCGATGAGCAAACGGTAGACAAGCATACCAAAGCCCGTAACCGCAACGATGGTAACGAGGATAGAGGGCAGCACAGGCCAGCCCGGACCATCGAAGGAAACCTGAGAGATGCGCGTGCTCGTTAAGTAGAAGACTCCAAAGGAGGCCACCATGAAAAACGCTGTATGGGCGAGGTTCACGATGTGAGCTACACCGAACAGGAGAGTCATGCCCGAGGCAAGGAGTGCGTATACAGCTCCACGGGTCAGGGTCCTAATCAGGATCGGTATAATCACGCTGCTCTATATCCCTGATGATGTCTTTGAGATTTCACCTGCCCTGGCTCTTCTGTGGTTAGGGATGGTGGTTGGGCATGCGTTGTGGGCACCAGGACTAAGTCGGCTGAGCCTGTTCGGCCTCGCGTTGATACCGGCGGTAGTTGCTGCATTAGGGCTAACGCTAATACGTGGATTGTCGCCGGCAAAGGAAAGGCGGAGATGAACTCCGCCCCTGTACACACTCTTGTCGGCTGTTCGTGTCATCATCAAGCATCCCGCATGGTCTTGCCTGTTGAGCAATTGTGGGATAATATATATTAGGCTGTGCGCGATGTCAAGTGTCTGTTCTGTCT
>PXCI01000115.1 GCA_003566675.1 Clostridia bacterium | reverse complement strand
TTGTTTGCAGCCCATCGCCAATATTATGTGCTCAATGGGTCCATTAGATGCAGTATGGGTTGTGAGCATTGCTCTGCGCTGCTATGGTTGAGGGGCTCAACGGAAGCCGAGCCCTTCTAAGACTGCGACGGAAACAATTCAGTGAGATCCGAACCAGTCTTCGGCGATTGACATCACAAATTCTGGATGGTCGGCGGTCATCCCCATGGCCCCGGACCTGAGAACGTGCAGGATTTCCTCCCTGCAGTCCGTCTGTGCTCCCCAGACCCGAACTGGAAAGCCCCGCTCGTGGAGCACCCTTACCATCTCGGCGCTGAGGTCTTGTGCCCGGGGACAGATGATGTCTGCAATCGGTAGGCGAGGATCCCTGAGTAGCTCCTCGATGTGAGCGTGACAGATCTGGGCTGGCTCCTGTTCTGGACGGGGCGGCTGTCGGCAGAATTGGACCAGGGCCTGGATCGATATAGCAGGTTCCAGGCGTCTCGCTTGCTCCAGGGGGGCCCAGTAAAATGACGTCAGGCTTGTGCTCTGGATCAGCCCGCGGGACCTAACCTGCTCAACGACCAGATTCGTCGCTTCTTCATAGCGTTGGGTTTCCTTTATCTCAAGGACCAGATGCATGGTCTCCCCGACGAGTTCAAGCAACTGCTCCAGCGTTGGGATCTGCTCTCCTGCAAACTTCCGGTCAAACCATGATCCGCAGTCAAGTTTCCGAATTTGGGCCAACGTAAGATCTGAAACCCGCCCGTGTCCATTGGTGGTACGATCGACCGTGGGGTCGTGCATCAGGATCAGGTGTCCATCTCTTGTCAGATGGAGGTCGCATTCAGCGTGGGTCAGGCATAGATCCATTGCTCGTTTGTAACCTGCCAATGTGTTCTCCGGTGCATCACAGGGAACGCCTCGGTGTCCAATGATCTCGAACCTGCGGTGGTTGTTCGGCATTTGGTCTCACCCTCACGAAAGATTCGGGTTCCGCCTGGTGTCTGCGTCGTTTACAGACGCCTCGTGCGACCTTCTACTGCCCACCCGAAGAATCCTCCATCGCAAGGCCATGCCCAGGTACGATGGCCATGTGGCTCGGCACTGGGATGGGTCGTTCAGCTGTGGCGCCATGCAATCACGTGAGGGTGAGTTCACATCCAGCATCCGTTGACAATTGTTTCCCTTGGTGGTAGTTTAAAAAGCGCGATTAGCACTCTCCTGATCAGAGTGCTAAGAGCATTCAAGTGTTGACCGCATTTCAACCTGGTGTCCCCAAGAGGTGGTGATAGATATGCATCTCGACGAGAGGAAACGGAAGGTGATGCGGGCTATCGTGGAGGCTTATGTCCTCAATGCACAACCCGTGGGTTCCAGGACGATTGCACGAGATTATGATCTGGGCGTCAGTCCCGCTACCATCAGAAATGAGATGTCAGATCTGGAGGGCATGGGCTACCTGGAGCAACCCTATACGTCTGCCGGGCGGGTGCCATCTGATCTGGGCTACAGGTTTTACGTCGACCAGCTCGTATTGGTATCAAGCCCAGCTAGGGAGCAACTGGATCAGATCCGACGCCTTCTCGAGCGCCGCGTGTCGGCCGTCGAGGCGGTGCTGCAGACGGCTGGCCGCATTCTGGCTGAGGTGACGGACTGCCTAGCTGTTGTAGCTGCGCCTTACCCCGAGGAATCAACCCTCAATGCTGTGGAAATCATCCCTCTGCGACCGGGCAGGGCAATGTTTCTGGTGATAACTGAGGAAGGATTTGTGCACAATCAGATTCTGGATTTGCCCAGTGAGGCCGGTGTTGAAACCCTACGGCACGTGTCGCAGGTTCTCACGCGGTTTTTGCAGGGACACAGGCTGGAAGACATGATGGAAGGCCTCGTCTGGCGGGACCTGAGATCCGAGTTGAACTACTGCCGGAGGTTGCTGGATGTGGCTGTGGAGGCCCTGGCGGACCGGGATAAATCCCAGGCAGATTTTCACCTCGAGGGGGCTGTCAATATTATGAAGCAGCCCGAGTTTCAGGATGTCCGCCGAGCGCAGAAGGTGCTCACAGCGCTGGGCCAGCATTCTGTCATGCGAGATATGTTTCGCCCCTTTCCAGCGGAGGGCGTTTTTGCCCTCATTGGGAGGGAGAACGTATATGAGGACATCTGGGACTGCAGTGTGATCTCTGCTGTCTACCACATCGATGGTCGGCCCTCGGGCAGGCTCGGGGTGTTGGGACCGCGGAGGATGAACTACGGCAAGATCATGGGAGTGGTCGAGGCTATCACCGAGGCAGTCAGTGATGTGCTCAGTCGGCTGTAGTGGATGGAGGACGTTCATTGAGCAGGAAACACATGGCGGGCAGCTCGGACGTTGATGAGAATCTGTCGGCACTATTGACGAATGCCAATGCGGTTCGAGCCATTGCCTCGGCCGTCGAGGGGACCCTCGGCAGCAAGGGGCTGGACACCATGCTGGTGGACCGGTTTGGGGAGACCGTCATCACGAACGATGGCATAACCATACTGAACACCATGCAGGTGAAACACCCTGCGGCGAGGCTGGTCATAAACACAGCTCAGGCCCAGGAGGAGGTGGTGGGCGATGGCACCACCACAGCCACGATCATGGCGGGAGCGCTGTTGACCGAGGGGGTGAACCAGGCTCTAAAAGGGGTTCCAGTGACCCAGATTATCGCCGGTCTTATTGATGGAGTTGAACGGGCGATTGAGATCCTGAACAGGGATGCGCTCCGGGTTGAGGGTCTGGACGATCCGCTGCTCGGACAAGTCGCCCTGATTGCAGGACGTATGCGTACCGACATCGCTGACCTCGTTTTGGAGGCGGCCAGGCTGGTCGGCCCCGACAAGCTGAGCGACCCGGCTTTCAAACTAGCAGATGCCGTTCTGTCCCAGGAGGGGGCCGACAACGAGGTTTTTTCGGGGATTATCGTGGAGAAGGAGCCTTTGAATGACCAGATGCCCTCAGAATTGCAGGGGCAGGTAAGCATCCTTGTGGTGGACGACGCCCTGGAACCGGAGGAGATGGAGGAGGAAGCCCTTGCCACCGAGGCGGGCTTCAAGAAATACCTCAACCTTCGGGAAGAGTTCACAGATAACCTGTACCGCCTGGTTGACATGGGGATCGGGATGGTTGTCGTTGACCGGGGCGTCTCGGACATCGCCGAGGAGATCCTGGCCGACGGCGGTATCATGGTGCTCAAGCGGGTTTCGTCTCTGGATCTCGGTCGGCTGGCTGAGCACGTTGGGGCGAGACCGGTGAAACGGACGGCTTTGAAGCGATCCCAGGGCGATCTGCTCAAGTGCCTGGGTACTGCCGAAACGGTTGTTCATATGGAGCAGCTCAAACAGGTGCGAGTCATGGGTGGGCTGGGCAAATCCCTGGCTACTGTGCTGGTCGGTGCCTCAACAGGTGAGGTGGTCGATGAGCGAAGTCGGATTGCCCGGGATGCCGCCGGTGCCGTGCAAGCTGCTTTTCAGGGAGGCGTGGTCTCCGGAGGGGGAACGGCGGAACTGGCTGCATCGGGCGAACTTCTCCAATCCCGGTCGGAGCTGCGCGGCATGACGGGCTACGGTTTTGACTGCGTCATTGAGGCTCTGAAAAGACCTTTCTGCCAGATTGTCGACAATGCAGGTTTTAACTCCCTTGAGAAGATGGAAGAGGTCATTGCCGCCCAGGTGCAGAACAACTCGTCCAGGCTGGGGATTGACTGCGACGAAGGCCAGATCAGGGACATGGTTGAACTGGGAGTGGTCGATCCCCTCCCGGTCAAGACGTATGCCCTGCGTGCGGCTGGTGAGATCGCCGAGGCGATCCTGCGGATCAATACCATCATTCGTGCCAGAGAAGAGGAGGGAACGGAACTGACCGGTGACCCTGCCGGTCTTTAGTCCGATGCCTGGACACAGGAGTGTGATACGTTTGCAGGACGAAAAGGATAGACAGGACCAACGGTGTGACTGTGAAGATGAAAGCGAGCAGTGCTCGCTGGAGGACCTGCAGGCTCAGTGTGAGCAGTATCTGGAGAGGTTTATGCGCGCCCAGGCTGAGCTCCAGAATTTCCGGAAGCGCACCGAGCGGCAGCGGCAACAGTTGAGACAGGACGTGCAGGCCCAGACGGTAGAGCAGTTCCTTCCGGTGATTGACAACCTGGAGAGGGTTCTGCAGGCAGCGGATGACCCAGATCCCGTACGCGACGGTGTTGCCATGATCCTTGGGCAAGTGCAGGGGATCCTGGAGAAGGTAGGAGTCTCGAGGATGTGCACCGTAGGGGAACCCTTTGATCCCCACTGGCACGAGGCGCTGGGGGCCATACCGACGACTGATTACCCCGAAGGTACGGTGGTGGAGGAATTTCTTCCAGGGTACCGGATGGAGGACCGACTGGTGCGGCCAGCACAGGTTATGGTGGCGAAACGGCTCTGTGATCAGCAACACGATCATCTAGTGGTGAATAAGAATAAGGAGGAAGATTAGACCATGGCAAGGGTTCTTGGCATCGACCTTGGCACTACAAACTCATGTATGGCCGTGATTGAGGGAGGTGAGCCCACGATCATCCCCAACGTTGAGGGTCAGAGGACGACGCCTTCCATTGTTGCCTTTACGGACGACGATGAGAGGTTGGTGGGGCAGGTTGCCAAACGACAGGCGATCAGCAACCCCGATCGAACCGTGGGCTCGATCAAGCGCAAAATAGGAACCGACCACAAGGTTGACATGGGTGGCAAGACCTACAGTCCCCAGGAGATTTCCGCATTCATCCTTCAGAAGCTCAAAAATGATGCGGAAGAATACCTCGGGGAGGAAGTGAAACAGGCGGTAATCACCGTTCCGGCGTATTTCTCCGACAGCCAGAGGCAGGCAACGAAGGATGCGGGACAGATTGCCGGTCTCGAGGTCCTGCGCATTATTAACGAGCCCACCGCCGCATCTCTGGCCTACGGGCTGGGCAAGAAAGACGATTCCACCATACTGGTCTACGATCTGGGCGGCGGGACCTTCGATGTATCGGTACTGGAACTGGGCGACGATGTGGTCGAGGTCAAGGCCACCAGCGGCGTGAACATCCTGGGTGGCGACGACTTCGACGACCGCATCATGGACTGGATCGTTGCAGAGTTCAAAAAGGAGCATGGCGTAGATCTCAGCAAAGACCGCCAGGCGGCACAGCGGCTCAAGCAGGCCGCCGAGGAGGCAAAGATTGAGCTGAGCACAACGCCGAAGACGTCCATAAGCCTGCCCTTCATCACAGCCGACGCCTCGGGTCCGAAGCACCTGGAGATGACGCTCACCCGGGCCAAGATGGAGGACCTGATCTCAGATCTGGTGGACAAAACCCTTCCCCCCTTGCGAAGGGCCATGAGTGACGCAGGACTGAAGCCGGGGGGTATTGATCGGGTGATCCTGGTCGGAGGATCTACGCTGGTCCCCCTGGTTCAGAAGCGGGTCAAAGACATTCTGGGCAAGGATCCCTACCGAAAGAACATTGACCCCATGGAGGTGGTGGCCAAGGGCGCGGCGATCCAGGCTGGGGTTCTTGCTGGTGAGGTTAAGGATGTCTTACTCCTGGATGTCACCCCCCTGTCGCTGGGAATTGAGACGTTGGGTGGCGTGTTCACCCAGCTCATCGAGCGTAACACCACCATACCGACGGAGAAGAGCCAGATTTTCTCGACTGCTGCGGACAATCAGACCCAGGTTGAGATTCATGTGCTGCAGGGCGAGCGACCCATGGCCCGGGACAACAGGACCCTGGGACGGTTCATCCTTGACGGCATTCCCCCTGCGCCCAGGGGAATACCGCAGATCGAAGTGAGTTTTGACATCGACGCTAACGGAATTGTCAATGTGTCGGCGGCGGATAAGGCTACCGGCAAAGAGCAGAAGATCACCATCAAGTCCTCGAGTGGTCTCAGCGACGAGGAGATTGAACGCATGCTCCACGAAGCCG
>PXCI01000256.1 GCA_003566675.1 Clostridia bacterium | reverse complement strand
TCGGCCGCATAGGATGCGTTGGCATTTATAAAATCTACCAAAGGCAACAGGTTCAGTGGAATGTTGTAGGTCAGGTTGGCCCGGTGGGTATAAAATGTGGTGCGTCCGAAGTTCCGGATATTTTGCCAGATGGAATCCCTTTGGGCCTGGTAGTTGTCGTCATCGGGATGCATGCGTCCTGCAGGTTCGTCGATGCGTGCCTGGGTGCTGGAATTGAATTCCAGTCGCAACGAACGGGTCAGGTCAAAACGGATGTTGAACATCCGGTCCCAGTTGAACGATTTAATGTAATTTGGTTCGAGCAAAACCACGCCGGCGCTTTTGCCCCGCATCAGCGATTCTGCATAACCGCGGTCCATATTTGTCCTGAAGGAAACAGAACGTGGCTTGTAATAAAAGTTGAATTCCCGGAGTGGCCGCAAAAGATTGTTCTGGAACAGGGAAAAGTTGGCAAATGGCCGCACCAGGTCGGGGCTGGTGTTGTAATTGTAGTTGATCCCGCCGCGCCACCGTTGCTGCCTGTCGTATTCTATGTCAATGTTGCGCGCATACATTTCGGTGTAGGCATAGGAAAAGTCGAAATTTTCGGGGCTGAAAAAGCGGTTTTGCATGCCTAAACTGCCAAAGGACACGTTGGTGAAGTTGATGCTTTTGCGCCGCACCAGGTCCTGGGATATCTTTCTTATTGAATCGCGTTCGGCTTCCGTTTCATACGATGCCAGGTCGTCTTCGAAAAAGATGTCGGGATTCATCGGATTGTACAGGGGGTTGCTGACCGATTCGTTGTAACTGAAATGCATCGGGATGCGCAGGCCCAGAAAATCGGGGAGCAGGCGGCCCAGCTCCAGGTTGGTGGAAATATCGTAGTTGATGATCTCTTCCTGCTGGCGTTCGCTGACCTTTTGTTCGATGCCCCCGAAACCGGGCGTGCTCATGAAGCCGGCCAGGGTGATGTTGCCCAGGTCGGCGAGGCTGGCATTGACCCTGGCGTTGGCGGCCCAGCCCCCCCGGTCATTGAAATCGTACAAGCGGAGTTCGTTGACCCAAACCTCCGCCGATTTGGGCAGTCCGTCGTTGTCGGGGGTGTTGTGGGTCTTCTTGGGATTCCTGATCCCGATCATGATCACCTGGATGTTGCTCAGGGTGGGGTTCCCGATGATGGTCATCGTATTGTTGCCGTCGGTCTGCCTGAAGGGCTTGTTGACCGACACCCCGGAGTCTGCCTCGCGCGACAGGCTGTTGCGCATGAGTTTCAGCTCCTGGAATTTTTCAAATTCGATATCGAAGTTGTTTTCTTCGGGCCAGATCACCTCCGGGTTAAAGGTCCTGGGCAGCCAGGAGGTCACCTTCAGGGGGACTTCGTATTCGTAATAGTTGCCGCTGAAATCCGAGCCCAGGCGGATGAATACCGACAGGTCGCCGTCGCGGAGTGTTTCGTCCTCAAAAGCCTGCTCGGCATGGGCGAACATCTTCAGGCGGCGGTATTGCCTGACATCGAGGTTGGCGGTTTTATACACCGCCCGGGCATCTCCGTCCTGCAAGCCGGTGACCTTGAGCGCGAGCGACTGCTCGTTGCGCTGGTGCATGGTGGTGGTTCCCAGGTCCTGTTCGCGTTCGATGCCGGGGGGCAGCACATACGGGATGGGGAAGCGCTGGCCGTTTTCCTCAATGTTTACCGTAAATACATCGAAGCTGGTGTTTTTGTTGTCGGTGGGTACATATTCCCCGGGGGCGGCCAGTTCCCTGTCGTAGGTGCGCCAGTCGCCCCGCACAAGCTGCAACGAGGCAAAACGGGCGATGATGGGTTCTTCAAAATCCCTGTAGAACATGCGGATAAAACGGATCGATTTAAAATCCTGTATGTTGCCCACCACCTGGCGGTTGGGGTCACGCAGCGGCACCTTGAACTGGTACCAGCGCACGGTTTCCACATTGCTATTGGCCAGCCGTACGGTGGCTTCCATCACATCGGTGATGTAATTCTGTCCCACTTCCATGTCTTCGGGCCGCAGGCTGATGCGGTACTGGTAATAGCGTTCGGCTTCATTCAGGGTGCCGTCCTGGTTGATGTCTTCGGTGTTGGGTACGTTGGTGGCCGACGTGGGATAGGCCTCGGGCGACTGCTCGGAGGTGGGGCTGTTCCCTTCCGGGTTGTTGTATCGTTTGTACCTTTCGAGGATGGACACTTCCTGGGCGTCGAGTTCTGTTCCCCTGTAGTACTGGAACCGGTCGGCCGAAGGGTCGTTCCACGCCTGCAGGTAGGCCTCCGAGGTGGTGCCGTACAAATCGGCCAGCACCTGCAGGTAGTGCTCGTTGAAGAAGGAACGTTCGTCTTCGGTGCTGAGCCCGTCGAGTCCCACATCCTGAAACTCCCTCGAGGCAGGGTTGTTGTCGAAGGCATTCGTAACGGCCAGAATGGTTGGCACCCTGCCCCAGGCCGTGGTGTCGACATTGACAACCTGCTCGTCGATGGGCAAGCCGTTCTCAAAACTTTTCCTGCCATCGCGAAGCACATCTTCCGACACATCCCCCAGGTTGATATACATATCGCCACCACTGTGGTTTTCATTGTATACAAAGGGATCCATCATCCAGAATTCCACATATTCGATGTTGGCTGCCTCAAAGTCGGTCATGGGCAAGCCGCGCATGATCCCTCCCCAGCGGGTATGGGGGTCGATCAGCGTGCCGTCCTGCGCCATACCTCTTGCCAGGTGAAGCATCTGGCCGGCGTCATAATTGTATGGCCCCCTTTCACGGGGATAAAAGGCCATGTTCAGCACCGGAATGGGTGAAGGGATGCCCGTGGGACTCTCTTTGTTTGGCCAGATCTCTGTTTCCAGCACCTCGCGCACAAAGTGGTTCGACCGCTGGTCGGGGTCGTTGCGGATGTGCGACGGGGTGAGGTTGTTGTTGCGGGTAAACAGGGGGTCTACCACGTACCAGGCCAGGCGGGCCACGTTAAACCGGAAGGCCAGCGTGGCCAGGGTGTCGCCGAAAGATACCGGGGCAGCTTCCGGAAAAAGGGCGGGCTGGTGCTGTGGCGTGCTTGCCAGGTGCCAGCGTTGCACGTTTCTGAGGTCGATGGCCGATTTACTGCCCTCAAAATCATCGATGTAAGCCGTTCCGGCATCCCCGATGTGCCTTGAGTGTCCGGGGATCAGGTGGGCAAATTCCCCGTTAAAGGTGATGCGCGACGGGGTGGTGGTTTCATAAAACGGCAGGCGGTCGAGGATCCGGGTGATCACCTCCGCCTGGGTGGTGTATGTGGTATTCAATCCCCACAAGGTGTTGGCCATGGGTTCGTCGCCATAGTTCACTTTCTGGGTGAGGGGCCGTTCCGACAGGCGCATGATCGTACCTCCGATGTTGAAATTGTCGCTGATGCGGTGGTCGATGTGGGTCCCCATCAGGGTCTTTGTCTGCAGGTTGAACAGGTCGGTGCTTTCCAGCGAAATGCGGATGGGGGTGCCCGAGTTGAGGATGCCTTCGTTGATGATGCGGACACGTCCCAGGGTATAATCGACGGTATAATCCACATTTTCGGTCAGGGGCACCCCACCGGCCGTTACCACCACCGACCCGGGCGGAATATTCATCGCATTGAGCGGTATCTCTGATCCGGCGGCCGACTGAAAGCGGCCTTCCAGGTACCAGCGGTTTTTCTCCGGGACCTGCCGGGCGCGGTATTTTGTGGTAGAATACAATGAATCAAAGGCATATTTGTCGCCCAGGGCTTCATCTTCGAGCACCTTCCGCAGGTGCTCGCCGAACGGTTCCACCACGGGAAAGTAGATCCGGCCATTGTCGGACTGTATCGTACCTCCGCCGGTGGCGGCATTGTCGATGAAGTCGAACACCCCGTCGGGGATGGGGTCGAGCTGGGTGTTGAGCCGGTCGAGGCCCATCACCCGGATCAGCGGCTGGCCCTGAACAGGTCCTTCGTCGAGGTATCCGATCGGGACGCCCAGCTCTTCGCTGTCGTAAAGGATGTTGAGCCGGAACTGGTCGCGGCTCACCTGGAAGGCTTCCAGGTTGTAAATGTTCTTCATCATCAGGTCCCACATCGGATGGTTGGTGTCAACGGCCGTGCTTTTAAGCAGTTTGACGATGAGGCCGTCGGGCGCGGCCACATCGCTCGAAAAATCTCCCACCTGGTAGGTGGTGGTATCGCCGATGAGGGTATACTGAAAGGCCACGGCCAACACCTGATCGGGATTGATCGTGCGGTTTACCGAAACGAATCCCAGCATGGGATTGTAGGTGTATTCGTTGCTTCGCAGCCTGCGGGCATTTTCCACATTTTCATAGTCGCTTCCCGAAATAAAGCCCATCCCCAATAAATGGCTGTTTACCTGGCTGATGTTGCGGATGGGTGAACCGGCCATGTCGGCATACAGCGGGTTGGTGCTGTTGTTGGGGGGCTGCATTTGCTGGGTGCCATAATCGGGGTGGTGCGGGTCGTATTCACCCAGGTCTGAAAAGGCCACGATGTTGCGGTTGTCTTCTGTAGCAGGGCCCACATTGGTGATCCATACTTCGATGCGGGTGATGTTGATGTTGGAAGTGACAGTGGGCAATGTTAAAAGGGCATCATCATACCTGTCGCGAAAATAGTGGGCCAGGAAAAAGTGCCGGTTGTCTTCGTACTCGTCGGCACGGATCATGAATTCGGTCATCTGGGCCCCGCCCGACACCTCAATGCTCGACGACTGGGTTTTCTGTTGCGAAAACACACTGGTCACATAGGTGTTGCCAAAGCGCAACTGGGTCTTGAACCCGAACAAGCCCTGTGTTCCCCGGATCAGGCTTCCGGGCAGCGGCAGGGTCACATCGCCGGCTTCGATCAACTGTACGATCTCATCTTCCGTGCCCCGGTATTCAAGTTTCATGCGGTTTTCAAAGTCAAAGGCCGATTCGGTGTTGTAATTGGCGCCAAGGTTGACCTTGGTGCCGATGTCGGCTTCCACGGCAAGCTGTATCCGTTGCTGGAAGTCAAAGTTGGTGGTCCGGCGGCGGTGCTCATCGAGGGCGGGGTCTTCGCGGTAGTTCGACATCACACCAAAGATCAGTTCGGCCGAACCGCTGGGGCGGATGTCGATGGAGCTCCCGCCGAATATGCGGTCGAAGAACTCACCTCCGACATGGATCTCCGGGATGAGGCCGTCGCGCCGTTCAAAGGCCTGTGGTGTGGCCTTTTCGCGCCAGTAGGCCTGCAGCCTCCGGTCGAGGTCGTATCGCAAATAGTCTTCAAAGGAGATATACACCGGGGTGCCGATTACCATGTCGCCGATCTTGCGGGTCTTGACGTAATGACCCGATTCGGGATCGTAGGCATAATGAGTGGTGATCACCGGGGGATTGGTCATCGAAAGGCCCGAAACCGGGAACTTGTCGAAGTCGTATATGATGGCACTTTCAAAGGGAAGCAGAAGGTCGGTGGCCGGGTCGAGGGTGTCGGGCGGCGCCGTTGTTGTATCCAGGGTGTCGGCTGCGGTGGTATTGTTTTGTGTGCCTGCTGAGGGTGCGGCCAGGTTGTCACCCGCCGCGGCGTGGTTCACCACGTCACCCGCCGCAGCGTCGTTTACCACGTCACCCGCCGCGGCGTCGTCCATCACGTCACCCGCCGCAGCGTCGTCCATCACGTCACCCGCCGCAGCGTCGTCCATCACGTCACCCGCCGCGATGGAGCCGGGTGTTATGTTGTGGGCCAGGAGTTCAGGCGTAACAATCTGCGCCAGGGTGCCGCTGTCGGAGGCATGCATGTTTGCCATGTCGGCAAAGGGCAGCAGGACAAGGAACCATGGGATCGCGTAAAAAATCAATAAACGCCTGAATAGCACCAAAAAAAACTTTAATACATCGAATCAGAAACTCTTTAATGCCTCCTTAACAAGAAATTCTGCACTGACAGCAGTGCCCTGATTTTTTTTCAGGATGGCAGCAATGGCTTTTCGGGCTGAATTCTTT
>PXCI01000102.1 GCA_003566675.1 Clostridia bacterium | reverse complement strand
ATTCTCCCGTTTGGCCCCGATCAGATCCGCTGGCGTCGGAGCCTCGAATTCCTCGAATAAATCCTCTGCATCCTGCCCCCTTCGCCGCCGGAGAGCCAGCACCACGAGAATCAGAACCAGCAAAAGGGCCACACCCGCTCCGACGTAGTATGGAAGGGGGTAGTCGCCAACCTGTTCCAGGGGCGCATCAGGCGCCGGTGCCCCAGCCTCGGTGTGCTCCTGCAACTGGTCGACCAGCGAGGTATCGAAGGGAAGCCCCGTCACCACCACGCTGTCGTTGCGTCCCGGGTCGGAGCCCAGGGCGGCTGCGACCACCCCGTCCAGCACCTGTTCCTGCTCCGGGGTCAGCGTCCCGTTGACCACAACGGCCACGGAGAGCCGCTCCACGGCTCCCGGAGCGACCTTCCAGTGCTCCGTGGTGCGGTTGACCGCAACATTCTGCGTCGTCTCGGTGCGTTCGTAGCTGGAGGCGCCCTCGGTGTTCGAGGCCTGGTAGGTGGGCAGGTTGCTGTCAGCCCCCGCCCCGGTCTCCGGGAAGGCCTGGTTTCCTGAGAAACTCTCCTCCATCTGATGGAGGCTGGTGATCAGTCCACCGTCCTCGGAGGCCGGTTCAAAAAGCTCGGTGTGGACCTCCCTGTCATCGAAGTTCATCTGGGCCGAAACCTGTAGGGCCACATTTCCGGGGCCCAGGACCTGCTCCAGCATCGCCTGCAAACGACCCCGCAGGGACTCCTCGAACTGGAGCTGCATTTGAATTCCATCCCGGACCACGGCAGCATCGTTATCCGGAGCAGTCGCCCGGTGAGAAAGGATCACGCCCTGGGTATCGACCACGGTAACTTTGTCCGGGTCCAGGTTCTCCACGCTGGAGGCCACAAGGTGAATGATCCCCGAAATGGCATCCGTCCCCAGCTGGGCCATGGGGCGCAACTGCAAAAAGACCGCGGCCGTGGCCGGGGTATTGCGGGAGATGAATACGCTCTCCCTGGGCAGCACCACGTGGACCCGGGCCCCCCGCACCTCTTCAAAACCCTCTATCGTCCGCTCCAGCTCCCCCTGCAGTCCGCGTATGTAGCTGACGTGACGCTCAAAATCCGTCGCCCCCCACGGCATCGAATCCATGATCTCAAACCCCACTGCCCCCCGGCTGGGAACGCCCATGGATGCCAGGTCCAATCGGAGCGAATGCACCCGATCCGGGGGCACCTCGATGGCGGCTCCTCCGGCCGTCACCCGATGGGGAATCCGTCTTTCCTCCAGGTAGTCCCTTATGGTAGCCGCATCTTCAATCGCCAGGTCGCTGAACAGCGCGGTCATGTCCCCCTCCGAGGGGCCGGGCAGAAGCCTCCAGACGATGAGGGAGATCATGGCACAGACCACTGCTCCCACGAGCAGTCCGCGGGTCCAGGAAGGTGCCTCTTTCCACTTACCAGCTGCCGTCTGCAGATGATCGTTCAATTCAGTTAACCTCCATTAAATCGGCATCCGCATGATCTGCTCGTAGGCCTCCAGGGCGTCCTTGCGCAATTTCAGCGCAGCTCCCATTGCAAGGGAGGCCTTCTCTGCCGCCATGATCGCCCCGACCACGTCCTCGCTCTTGCCCAGTGCGAGATCCTGGGTGGCTCGATCCGCTGCCAGTTCAAGGTTGTTGACCTGCGACAGCGCATTCAACATCACCCCACCGAAGGAGCTGCCCTTCTCTGCTGCCGGGGTCCGCTCCGGAAAGGCGGGCACCCGGGGAGGCACAGGAGGCGGTATTCGACTCGGTATGAATCCCATGGATGACATGCCGCTCACGGTGTACCCCTTTCCCTCTACCTACCCATCCGCAGGGTGGAAGAAAGCATGTTCTTGTTGGTGTTGAAGGCCGTCACATTGGCCTGGTAGGCTCGACTGGCCATCATCAGATCCGTCATCTCCCGGACCAGGTCGACGTTGGGATAAGACACGTAACCCTCCGCGTCGGCATCCGGATGCCCCGGCTCGTGACGCAGATCCGGGGGAGCACTGTCGCGAACGATGCCCGCCACACGGACCCCAGAAGGGGATGGACCTGCGAATCCCCCCGGTGCCGCCCCCATGGGAAGCCGGTTGATCTGGGCCCGGAACACCGACCCGAAGGTATCGGTGCCCGATGTCAGTACCACGCTCCGGCGTTGATAGGGGCCTCCCTCGGCGGTCTGGGTCGTCTCCACGTTGGCGATGTTGTTGGCCACCACGTCCATTCGCAATCTACCTGCGGTAAGGGCGGAACCCGAAATGTTCAACATTTGAAACATCCGGTCATCTCCTCCTTCCCTATGAGTCCCGGATTACGGAACTCAGCAAGGCCATCTTTCGTTCGAGCTGACTGAGAACCGCCTGGTATCTCAAAGAAGTCTCCGTCATCAGGACCATCTCGCTGTCAATATCCATGCTGTTTCCGTCGGTTCGGAATGAGGTACGGGTCATGTTGCCCAGGTAGGTCGAGGTGGGTCGGGCACCGGATTCCGAGAGGGCATCACTCATGTATCGGTCGAAGTCAAACCGCTCGACCTGGTAGCCCGGAGTGTCAACATTGGCGATGTTGTTCGCGATTGCACGCTGGCTGGCCCACAGGCCCTGCAGGGCCCTCTGGGCCACATCCACGGTACGATCGATGTTCCCCATCCTGCCATCCATGAAAAAATCCGCCTCCCCGTGCAGCTGAAGGCGGATTAGAAGAGGATCCTTGGGTATCCATGAAAGAGAAGCCGTATGAAAAAACGCTCTTCGGCAACCCGGCCATCTTAGCCAGAATATCCTGGCCTTAGATCCTCGGCTTTGCGCCTCCAGCTTTCGCTGAATTTGCCCTTTCGGAACGAATTCCGAATGCTGCATTTCAGTTGTCTTGTTTGCGGACCGGCCAAGGCACGCATTACGGAACAAAAGCAGGCATTATCTCTTGCTCTGTATGCTTATTCGACATCCCTTTCGGATCTCCTTCTTGGATTTGAAAGTTTTTTGATAATTTACCGAATCTGCCCGGTATTCCCTTGGAATACCGGGCAGAGAGTGTCGATTGCGACCGAATTCGCATGACAGATCAGGCCGTCAGGGCCCCTCTCACAGCTCCCCTACATCTTCAGGCGGGGATCCAGGACATCCCGCAGGGCATCCCCGACGAAGTTGATCGACAGGACCGTCAGCAAGATGGCCACCCCGGGGATCATGATCAGGTGAGGCGCCTGGCGAAGGAACTGCCGGCCGGTACTCACCATCAACCCCCACTCCGCGGTAGGTGGCTGCACCCCGAGGCCCAGGAAGCTCAGGGAGGCCGCCGTCAGGATAGCCGTAGCCGTGGAGAGACTCAGGTAGACCAGGATCGGCGGCAGAGAGTTGAGAGCCAGGTGTCGGAAGACGATCCGCGGCATGTTGGCCCCGAGGGCCCGAGCAGCCTCCACGAACTCCTTCTCCTTCAGGGTGAGGACACTCCCCCTGCTGATGCGGGCAAAAGTGGGAATGCGCCACACGGCCAGGGCGATAATCACGTTGACGGTACCCGTCCCGATCACGCTGACGATCAGGATGGCCAGCAGGATTCCAGGAAAAGACATCATCACGTCAATCAGGCGCATGACCAGGTCATCAAATCGACCGCCGTAGAAGCCCGACAGCATGCCGATGATCACACCCACGACCAGGCCGCCAAAGGCTGCCGCAAACCCGACCATCAGTGATACCCGTGAACCGTACACGATGCGGGAGAAGATATCCCTGCCCAGTTCATCGGTGCCGAACCAGTGATCAGACGAAGACGTTTCGAATCTGCGCCGGAGGTTCTGAGCCTGGGGGCTGTAGGGTGCGATCCACGGGGCAAACACGGCAATGATAATGATGAAAAGTAAGATGACAACGCCGACGGTCGCCATGCGGTTCCTCATGAAGCGGCGGACCAGTTTCGTTCCCATGCCGGCGGCATCCAGTGCGTTTTCGTCAGAGGATGTCATATCAGACGTTTCAACAGCCAATTGCAAGCACCTCCAGCGCTTCAGTCATAGGCGATCCGGGGATCGATGAAAGCATAGGTGAGGTCCGTCAGGAGATTCGCGAAGATGAACCCGATGGCAATCACCAGGACGGATCCCTGGACAACAGGGAAGTCCCGCGAAGTGATGCCACCGATCATGTAACGGCCCACCCCGGGCCAGGCAAACACGGCCTCCACCACCACGGAACCGGCCAGAACCGCGCAGAACATGATACCCAGAAGCGTGACCACCGGGATCATGGCGTTTTTCAGGGCGTGTTTGAAGATGACAACTCGTTCGGACAATCCCTTGGATCGGGCCGTGCGGATGTAGTCCTCGGAGATGACCTCAAGCATGCTGGACCGGGTAAAGCGGGCCAGAACCGCAAGGGATCCCAGGGCCAGGGTCACCCCGGGCATGATGGCGTGGCGGAAACCCTCCCAGGTATACAGGGGGCCTCCGAAACCCGAAAGGGGAAGAATCCTGAGATTGAGGCCGAAATACAACATGAGCATGTATCCAAAGAAGAAGCTCGGCATCGAGACCCCGAAGAGAGCGCCAAACATGGCCACATTATCGCCGACGGAATTCCGGTGCATAGCCGACACAATACCTACCGGAATCCCCAATAGGATCGATACCGTCAGGGCAACCACCCCCAATTGAAGGGTGTTGGGAACTCTCCATGAGAGCTCCTCGGCCACGGGGGTCCGCCGGCGCAGGGAACTGCCAAAATCGAGCCGGGCAAGCCTGCCCATGTAGGTGAACAGCTGGATATGCAGGGGTTGGTCAAAACCGAACTGGGCCCGGATCATGTCCGCGTATTCCTCCTTGGCCTCTCCCTCCATGTCCGTCGGAATCATGAAGTCAATCGGGTCACCCGGAACAATGCGGACAGCCATAAACACCACAATAACGACGAGGAGTATCGTGGGAACGGCCAATAGGATGCGACGGAGGGCATATTCTTTCATGGCTGCTCCATCACCTGCCTTCCAATTAAAACAAGTTCATCCTGACGGGTCTGTGACGTGTTCGACGGGACCTGGGGCACACAGCCCCAGGTCCCGGAACGGTCAAGTAAGCAAGACAAGCGCTACGCCTCTCACTTATCGAGCCAGGCCTCGTGCAGGAAGTACAGGTTGTAGTTGTACAGGTGATAGTCGTTGACCCATGGCTGGGCCGCGTTGAAGTTGGCCTCGTTCCACAGGAAGAACATGATCATGTGCTCCCGCATCAGATCCTGGTACTCGCTGATCAGCTCCACGCGCCTGGCCTCGTCAACCTCCTCGCCGAAGGTGTCCAGGAGATAGTCGATTCTCTCGGAGACTTCGGCCAGCTCGGGCTGATGCTCGATCTGGAAGATGTTCCAGTGCCGTCCCGAACGAATGTTCGAGGAGGCAGTGTAATTGGTCCAGACGCTACCGTACAGGATCCAGTAGGTGACGTCGTAATCGCCGGCGCGGCAGGCATCGAGATAGGCTCCCCACTCTAGGGTGGTCATCTCGGCGTCAATACCCACATCCTGCAGCTGCTCATGGAGAATCTGGCTCATGAGCACCCGCTCCTCCCGGTCGGAGGTCAGGATGGTCAGGGTCAGGGACTCACCGTCGCGCTCGCGGATGCCGTCGTCACCCATCACCCAGCCGGCCTCGTCGAGCAGTTCACCTGCCTTCGCGAGATTGTAATCGATCAGGGGCAGGCGGTCAGGATACAGCGGAGTGACCGGGGGCAGGCCGACGTTGCTCTTCTCGGCCGCTCCAAGGAGAATCTCTTCGATAATGATATCACGGTCGATGGCGTGGGCAACGGCCTGGCGGACCCGAACATCCGTCATGGGGCCTTCGGCCAGGTTCATGGCAAGCATGGCGTTGCTGGGCGTCAGGCGTCGGTTGATGACGATGCCGGCGTCCTCCATCCGGTCCACATCGGCGGGGGTGATGGCGTAGTTGTATGCCAGGTCAATGCTGCCGGCCTCCAGCTCGAGGTGCTGGGTGCTGTCCTCGGGAATGATCCGAACGCGAAGACCATCTAGCAGGGGAGCACCCCTCCAGTGGTCATCAAAGCGGACCATCTCGATCTGGCTGTCGGCGGCATAGGACTTGAACTGGAAGGGACCTGTGCCCACGGGATGGCGGGCGAAGCCATCGTCGCCCTGCTCCTGAACAGCCGTTGGACTCACCATGTAGTGGGCCGACACGGATGCCTCCCAGAAGATGTCCACCCGGAGCATGTTCATCTGGACCGTGAACTCGTCCAGGGCCTCGATGCTCTCCAGGCGATCTACGATGTGAGGATGCTCGTTGGCATTGAAATCGGGATCGAGAAAACGCTCATAATTGAACACGACCGCATCGGCGTTGAACGGCGTGCCGTCGTGGAAGACAACGTCTTCCCGCAGGTACCAGGTGAAGGTGAGGCCATCCTCACTGATGTCCCAGTCCCGCGCGAGGGCCGGCTGGATCTCTTCTTCCACGCCACTGTCATCAACACCAACGATGGTCAGGCCATCGAACATGTAGGCGATGCCCTGCCGCGTATTCCAATCGGCCTGAAGGTGTGGATCGAGAGCGACGGGATCGGCGCTGACCGCGATGACCAGGGTTCCCCCCTCTTTCGGACCTTCATCAACGGGCTCTTCAGTCTCCTCTTCTTCCTCCACTTCTTCTTCCGTATCCTCTGGTTCCGTCGGCTCCTCGACCTGCTGTCCGCACCCTCCGATTGTCAGCATAAGGGCTAAAGCGAATACCAAGACAACTGCTAGCAGCTTCATTCTTTTCAATTTTACCCCTCCCTCAGGTACACGGATTCAACACGAGGTTCGCCAATTCCTTCTTTCGGACCTGATTGGCCCGTCAATGGCCTTCGATCCGCCGATGTTGTCGAGGAAAAATGGATGGAATCCGGTGGCAAGAGGGGGGACCAGGTACTCCAGGAGCTCTCCCGCTACCAGCGCTGAACGTTCAGCTCGTTCGGATAGAAAAAGCTGGGGGCAAAGGAAAGGGAGACGGGTTCGAAAGCATCCTTGAACCCGCCTCCCAGGTTGCTGCCGTGATGCCCGTCGGGCACTTCTTTACAGGATGTAGTGGCTGAGGTCCCGATCTGAAACGATCGCTGCCAACTTGTCGCGGACATACTCCGCATCGACAACCACGTGATCCTGCACGTCATCCGGGGCGTCGAAGGAGACGTCCTGCAGCAGTTTCTCCATAACGGTATGCAGTCGCCTCGCACCGATGTTCTCCGTGGACGTGTTGATCTCTTCGGATATGAGGGCGATCTCATCCAGCCCATCTTCGGTGAACTCGAGGAACACGCCGTCGGTCTGGAGCAGTTCAGAATACTGGCGCGTCAGTGAACTGTGCGGCTCGACCAGGATTCTCCGGAGGTGCTCGCGGCTCAGGGAATGCATCTCCACCCGGATGGGGAAACGCCCCTGCAGCTCTGGGACCAGGTCCGAGGGCTTGCTCGTGTGAAAGGCCCCGGCGGCGATGAACAGCGTGTGATCCGTCTTGACGGGCCCATGCTTGGTCATGACCGTGGTGCCCTCAACGATGGGCAGGATGTCCCTCTGCACACCTTCCCGGGAAACATCGGGGCCGTGCCTCGAATCCTCTCCAGCCACCTTATCCAGCTCATCGAGGAAGATGATGCCCTCATTCTCCGCCCTTCGAATGGCCATCCTGTGGACGCGATCCATGTCGATGAGTTTCTGGGCCTCTTCGTTGTGCAGGATCGCCCGCGCCTCGGCAACCGAGACCCTACGCTTGTTCTTCTTGGCAGGGAACATGTTCCCAAACATACTCTGAAGGTTAATCCCCATCTCCTCGACACCGGCCCCGCTGAATACCTCGACCATGGAGGGAACCTGCTCCTCAACCTCAATCTCAACCTCCTGGTCATCCAGCTCGCCAGCGTCCAGCCTGCTGGAAAGATCCCGTCGCCTCTTCCGCTCTTCAGCCCGCTCCGACTCTTCTTCATCGTCGGTGATGCCGGTGTCCTCCATGGCGTTCGAGTCTGCAAACAGGGCCTCGAAGGGATTCGTTTTCTTCTTCCGCCGACCCACAGGCGCAATGATGTCCAGCAGGCGCCTTCGGGCAGCCCGATCCGCCTCTTCGTTCACCTTTTCCATTTCCTCTGCCCTGACCATGCGAATGGCCGTATCCACGAGGTCGCGGACCATCGACTCCACGTCGCGGCCGACATAGCCAACCTCTGTGAACTTGGTGGCCTCCACCTTCAAAAAGGGTGCCTTCACCAACCGGGCCAACCGCCGGGCGATCTCGGTCTTGCCCACGCCCGTCGCACCGATCATGAGGATGTTCTTGGGCATAACCTCCTCCTGCAGCTCGCTGGAGAGACGGCCCCGGCGATACCGGTTGCGCAGTGCCACAGCGACGGAGCGCTTGGCATCCTGTTGTCCCACGATGTAGCGGTCGAGTTCTGTGACAATCTCTTTCGGTGTTAATTCACTCACTGTATCATCGCCTCCCGCGATCCTGAGACCCACCGTCGCAGAGACTCCTCATCAGGTGCGAGTTCGTCTCAGCCTTTCATCGTTTCCACAATGATGTTGTCATTGGTAAACACACATATTTCCGCCGCAGCCATAAGTGACTCCCGGGCGATCTCCTCGGGACTCAAAGAAGAGTGCTTCTGCAGGGCCCGGGCAGCAGCTAGCGCATAACCAGAGCCGGAGCCGACTGCCGTGATGCCATCATCGGGCTCAATCACTTCGCCCGCACCGGACACCACCAGGATACCCTCCAGGTCTGCCACGATAAGCAGAGCCTCGAGGCGCCGCAGCACCCGATCGGTACGCCATTCCTTGGCCAGTTCCACAGCAGCCCGCTGAAGGTTGCCGTGATACTGCTCAACCTTGCCCTCGAACTTGTCAAAAAGAGTAACCGCATCGGCCAGGGAACCGGCAAAACCGGCGAGGATCTTGCCGTCATACAAGCGGCGCACCTTGCGAGCCCCTCGCTTCAGGATCATGGTATCCCCCATGGTGACCTGGCCGTCTCCCGCCAGGGCCACCTCCTGATCACCCAACACTCCAACGATCGTCGTTCCCCTGAACATATCAACGCCTCCTCTTCTGGGACCGGGGATGGGACTCATCGTATACCCGGCGCACCAGAGCCGTGCTCACATGGGTGTAGATGCCGGTGGTCGACAGATTTGCATGCCCCAGCATCATCTGGACGCTCCGCAGGTCCGCTCCGCCGTCCAACAGATGCGTGGCGAAGGTGTGGCGGAAGGTGTGCGGGCTACCGCTGGCCCCCATGTACTTGTTGACCAGCCAACGGACCCCTCGCGCTGTCAAGCGGGCCCCGCGGTGATTCAGGTAGAGGGCACGACCCGGATCCGAGGAATTTCTCTGGGCCAGCTGCGGTCGACCCGTCTCCAGATAGTATTCGAGGGATCTCCGGGCATATTCTCCGACGGGCACCAGGCGTTCCCGCCCTCCCTTGCCGTATACGCGGATCCGCTCCCCCGCGTCCTCCATCGAATCGGTGTCCAGGGAGACCAGCTCCGTCACCCGCACCCCGGTGGCATAGAGCATCTCCAGGATTGACCGGTCCCTGAGGCCCTCCGGCTCACTGCAGTCGGGCTGCTTCAGGATCTTGTCCACCTCATCGCGGTACAAGAAACGCGGCAGCCGAGAGGGCATCTTGGGCGATGCCAGGTACAAAATGACGTTGTCCTCGGCAAATCCCTCATCCACCAGGTAGGTCCAGAAGGATCGCATGGCCGCGAGCTTGCGGTTGACGGTGCTTCGAGCATAACCGGCAGACAGAAGATGGGACAGGTAAGCCCTCATGTCCCGAACGTCCAGCCTCCCAAGTTCCTCCTCCCGGGGATCGGTCTTCCAGGAGAAGAAATATGCAAGCATATGCCTCAGGTCGGTCCGGTAGCTTCGTATGGTGTGGGGGGAATAACCCCGCTCCACCTCAAGGCGACGAAGAAAACCCCCGACAACCCCCCGAAAGACCTCATCCACCACGCTCTATCTCGCCTCCGTCTTCATCTCATCTGAAGGTACTCGCTCGACACCGCATCCCTTGCGACCGCACTGGAGATATTCTCCTTTGGCCTTTGTTCTCCTCTGAACCATGAAGGTGCCGCACTCGGGGCACGTCTCCTCCGTGGGTTCATGCCAGACCACGAATTCGCAGTCGGGGTAGTTCATACAGCCGTAGAACGTGCGCCCCTTGCGGCTCCGCCTCTTGACCACGTCTCCGCCGCAATCGGGACATGTGGCCCCGGTCTTCTCGTAGTAGGGCTTGGAGTTTTTGCACTCCGGGTAACCAGGACAGGCGATAAACAACCCATACCTTCCGTGCTTGATGACCATGCGCTCCCCGCACTCCTCGCAGATCACATCCGTCTCCTTCTCAGGAAGCTTGACCTTGGGCGCCTCCTCGTAGGCCCGCTGAAGCTTCTCCGAAAAGGGGTCCCAGAAAGTGGCGATTACCTGGTGCCAGTCCACGTCCCCCTCCTCGATGCTGTCGAGCTTCTCCTCCATATCCCGGGTGAAGTGCAGGTCCACCACGTCCGAGAAATGATCCTCCAGGAGATCGTTGACGGCCCTGCCCAGTTCCGTGGGGAAGAAATACTTGTCCTCGACCCCGACGTAGCCCCGTTTCTGAATGGTCTCCACGATGGGGGCATAGGTACTCGGGCGCCCGATGCCCTCCTCTTCCAGTGCCTTGACCAGCGATGCGTCGTTATAGCGGGCCGGAGGACGGGTGAAATTCTGCTTGGGCATCAGCTCCACCAGGTCAACCTTGACCCCCTGGTGCAGCTCGGGCAGCAGGGAATCGTCGCTTTCTGAGCGCCCGGTAAGGATCCGGAAACCGGCGAACTTCAACTGTCGTCCCCTGGCTAAAAACTCGAACGCCCCTGAACGGAGGGTAACCTCCATCTCATCGTACACGGCAGGCTTCATCTGGCTGGCCGTGAACCGCTCCCAGATCAGCTTGTAGAGACGGTACTGGGAATTGTTCAGGTCGCCCTTCAGCGATTTGGGCGTACGGGTCACATCCGTGGGGCGAATGGCCTCGTGGGCCTCCTCCGCTCCCTTGCGCGCCCTTCCCCGCCTCACCCGGGGCTGAGAATATTCCTTGCCGTACTTCTCGGTGATAAAGGCCTCGGCCCGCTTGACGGCGACCGGCGAAACCCGGGTGGCATCGGTTCTCATGTACGTGATCAGGCCGGTGCGTTCCCCGCCTCCCTTGGAAGGCAGGCCCTCGTAGAGCTGCTGGGCAACCCTCATGGCAAAGCCACCGTTCATCCCTAGCCTCCGCGAGGCGGCCTGCTGCAGGCTGCTGGTGGTGAAAGCCGCGCCCGGATACCGCTTGGTCTCCTTTCGGGCGACCTCTTCCACAGTGTAGTCATCGCGGGGCATCTGGTCCAGAATCTTGTTCATGGTTTCCTCGTCGGGAATCGCAGGCTCCTCGCCCCGCATCTTTGTGAAGCGGGCCGCAAAGGGTTCCCCCTTCGAAGAGGCAAAATCGGCGTCCAGGGTCCAGTACTCCTCCTCCTCGAAGGCCTCTCGCTCCCGCTCGCGCTCCACGACCATGCGGACGGCCACGGACTGCACCCTCCCTGCCGACAATCCCCGGCGCACCTTGCGCCACAGCAGGGGGCTGAGCTTGTAGCCTACGAGCCGGTCCAGGACCCGCCGGGCCTGCTGTGCATTGACCCGGGGTTGATGGATCGGCCGCGGATGCTCAAGGGCCTCCCTGACGGCTTCTCCGGTGATCTCGTTGAAGGCAACCCGCACCGAATCCTCCTCGCCCAACTTCAGGGCGTGACTCAGGTGCCAGGCGATCGCCTCGCCCTCCCGGTCGGGATCGGTGGCCAGAAGAACCCGGTCCGCAGAACCGACCAGCTTCCGCAGCCCCTCCAATACTTTGCCCTTTCCTCGGATGGTGATGTATTTGGGAGTAAAACCATTGTCAACATCAATTCCCAACTTACTCTTCGGCAGATCGCGCACGTGGCCCATGGAAGCCGCGACCTTGTAGTCCTTGCCCAGGTATCTCTCTATGGTCTGTGCTTTCGCAGGAGATTCAACAATCAGCAGTATATCGGCCAATCCAATCACCTCAATAATGTAGTCACTGCATCGCGCTTTGGATGAGCGTGGTTTCCTCTGCAACCTAACCCATGGTCGCCCTCAAGTCAATCACATCTCGGCGCTCATCGCAAAGGGATCATGGGAATCGGCCAACCGCCGGTGCCACCGAAGGGTCCCGGCAGATGGCATCGCCCTCGCCCGCATTGAAGCTGCATCGTTACTTTGGACCCCACATGAAACAGGACCCGGTCGCTGTCGACCGGGCTCAACACTGAGTTTATTATACGCCATAATGGTTATAAATACCAGATCAAAACAGGTGGACGGTATCGACCCGCCCACCTGGAGATGATGAGATCTGAAAACACCCTATGCCGTATCCTCTTCGTTGTGAGCAAACTGCATGTGATACAGGCTCGTGTAGTGGCCACCCTTTGCCAGCAGTTCCTCGTGGGTGCCCTGTTCAATCTGAAGGCCCTCTTCCAACACGACAATCAGGTCGGCGTTGCGAATGGTGGACAGTCGATGCGCAATGATAAAGGACGTCCGGCCCTCCAGAAGGGTCTCGAGGGCGTCCTGGATGAGCAGTTCCGTGTAGGCGTCCACACTCGAGGTCGCCTCGTCGAGAATCAGGATCCTGGGATCGCGGAGAAGGGCCCTTGCAAAGGAGATCAGCTGGCGCTGCCCGGTGGACAGGTTGCCGCCTCGCTCCTCGATCATGGTGTCGTACCCTGCATCCATCTCCTTGATGAACTGGTGGGCATTCACCGCCCGGGCCGCCGAAATGATGTCCTCCTCGGTCGCCTCGAGGTTTCCGTAGCGGATGTTCTCCCTGACCGTGCCCCTGAACAGGAACGTGTCCTGGAGCACCATCCCCATCTGCTCCCGCAGGGAGCGGGATGTGACGTCCCGCACGTCCCGTCCGTCAATCAGGACGCGCCCCCGCTGGGGGTCATAGAACCGGCACAGGAGGTTGATCATGGTGGTCTTGCCGGCACCGGTGTGGCCAACGAAGGCGACCCGGTCCCCCGCCTGGATCTCGAGGTCTACGTCCTGCAGCACGTACTCGTCATCATCGTAGGCAAAGCCGACCTTCTCATAACGAACGTGTCCCTCAATGTGAGGCATCTCAACAGCCGTCGGCTTATCCTGGATCTCGGGTTCTGAATCCATCACCGTGAAGATCTTCTCGCCGGCCGCCATGGCCGACTGCATCTGGGTGTAAAAGGAGCTGATCTCTCGCAGGGGCTGGTTGAAACGTTCCACGTAGACCAGAAAGGCAGCCAGGACTCCTGGCCCCATGGTCCCGTTCTGGATACCCGCCAGGGTCTCCTGCATGATGATCCGGCCGCCATACCAGAGGACGATCGCCGTGGCAACGGCGCCGATCACCATCACCGTGGGTTGAAAGATCGCCATGATGCGCTCAGCATTAATCGTGGCCTCAAGGTTGTTGTGGTTTCGCGTGTCAAACTCTTCGAAGTTCTCCTCCTCGCGGGCGAAGGACTTGGTCACCCGCACTCCCGTGATGCTCTCCTGCAAATTGGCGTTGATCTGCGCAACCCGGGTTCTCACCTTCCTGTGAGCCCTGAGAATGCGAGGCCGGAACACGAACATCATGACCGCCAGGGGCGGTATGATGACGAAGGTCGCCAGGGCGAGGCGGAAGTTCATGGAGACCATGATGGTGACAATGACCCCAACCCGGACCACATCGCCAATCACCGTGACCAGTCCCGCCGAGAGGAGTTCATTCAAGGTCTGAATGTCGTTGGTAACCCGGGACATGACCACGCCCAGGGGCCTGGCATCAAACCAGCTCAATCCCAGCCGCTGCATGTGACCGAAGAGCTGCTTGCGAAGATCGTAAATGGCGTTCTGGGCGGCCAGGCTCATCGCATAGGTCTGGCCGAACCCAGCCAGCCACGTCACCACCAGGGAACCGGTGAAAATGATGACGTACAGGTTAAGGCCGCTCATCCTCTCGGTGAACGGCAGATCTCCTGCACTATGGGGGTTAATGAACTCATCGATGGCCCGGCCCATGACATAGGGCCCCACCTGGGCCGCTAGCGATGAAAAGAGCAGGGCGATGATCGCAACCACCACGTACCACTTGTAGGGGAGGATATAGGCTACGAGCCGCCGAAAGGTCTGCGGATCGAAGGGTTTCAGGTCTTCATCGTTCGCACCGTGCATGTGCATGTGTCCCATCGCTAAACCCCTCCAACCTTATCCTGGACACCGGCGATGGCCCGCTTGCGTGCCCGCTCAAAAAGCTCCTCCGACAGTTCATCCTGTCCCTTGGACTGCAGCTGGTGAATCTCGTGGTAGATTCCCGGCTCTCCAATCAGTTTCTCGTGGTCGCCCCTCTGCACGACCTCGCCCCGGTCCAGTACAATGATCTGATCCGCGCCCCGGATCGAGGACAGGCGCTGAGCGATGATGAAACTGGTCCGTCCCTCCATCAGGTGATCCAGGGCCTCCTGGATCAGGTGTTCCGTCTCCATATCGACACTCGAGGTCGAATCATCGAGGATCAGGATCGGGGGATTGAGCAGCAGGGCCCGGGCGATGGCCACGCGCTGCTTCTGGCCGCCCGAGAGGCCCACTCCCCGCTCACCGACGAGGGTATCGTAGCCCTTGGGCAAGCTGGTGATGAAATCGTGGATCTGCGCCGCCCTGGCCGCTTCCTTGATCTCGTCAAGGCTGGCATCCGGCTTCCCGTACGCTATGTTTTCGCGGATGGGCGCGGAAAACAGAAAGGTCTCCTGCATGACCATCCCGATGCTCCTGCGCACCATCTCGAGGCTGAGGTCCCTGATATCGTGCCCGTCAAGGATGACCTTGCCTCGGCCGGGATCATAGAAGCGAGGAATCATGTTAATGACCGTTGTCTTGCCGGAGCCCGTTGCCCCCAGCAGGGCAACCCGCTGTCCCGCAGGGGCGTCCACGTTGATGCCGCGAAGCACCCACTTGCCGCCGTCATCATAGCGGAACCAGATGTCATCCATCTGAACATCTCCCCTCACCTCGGGAAGCACCACCGCATCCGGCCTGTCTTCGATGTCCGACTGGGTGTCAAGGATCTCAAACACCCGCTGCCCTGACGCCGTGGCCCTCTCCAGCAGGTTGACCAGCCATCCGGTCATCCGCAGGGGTCCCAGCAGCATGTTCAGGTACTGGGTGTAGGCGATCAGCCAGCCCAGCGTCATCACCCCGAGCATGACCTGCCGACCGCCGTACCAGAGGATAATCACGGTTCCCATCCCGGTGATCATGTTCATGAGGGGAAAGAAAAAGGCCCAATTGCGCACCGTATCAAGGTTCTTCTCCAGGTAAGCCCGATTCTGCTCATCAAACTTCTCGATCTCGTAGTCCTCCCGGGCGAAGGAACGCACCACCCGGATGCCGCTGACGTTTTCCTGCAGTACCGAGGTCAGCTCCGCCAGCTGCTGCTGCAGCTGCCGGTACATGGGCCGGACACGCTTGGAGAACTGCCAGATCGCGATGCCCAGCGGCGGCGCCGTCACCAGGATCAGCAGGGTCAGTTGCCAGTTGATGAACAAAAGAAAGATCAGGACGCCGAAAAACATCAGGATGGAACGTACCAGGTTCACGACCCCAAAGCCCAGGAACATGCGCATCGTCTCCACATCCTGGGTGACCCGGGACATCAGCTGCCCGGTCTGGGCCTTATCGTAGAAGCTGAAGGGAAGATGGTGCAGGTGGCGGTACAGCTCGTTTCTGAGATCGTAGATCACGCTCTGCCCGACGAGAGCCGAAGAATAGCGGCGCCCGAAGACGAACAGGCTCTGCATGATGGCCGCGGCCACAACGATCAGGGCCAGGGGAAGGAGTAGCTCCCACTGCTGTTCTATGATCGCCACATCGATGACGTACCGGGTGAGCCACGGAACCACGAAGGCCATGCCCACCAACCCCAGCATGGAAAGCATCGAATATACCACCCAGCGGGGGTAACGACGTAAATAACCGAGCAATCGCCAAATGGTGCCCATACGTCTAACACACTCCTAAATCTTCGATGATCGAACTAATTATACCTGTGACCACCCTACTCGTCAACGATTCAATTCCGGACATTTCCACGCACACATCTGTCACTATACACGACCGACAAATCGCTGGCAATTTCGAATCCGTCGATTTAATGCCGTCCGGGGAGCGCCCCATGTCCCGCGCACCCGGAGGGCAAATCCCCCTGCTCGATTTAGTCTGGAAGAGGTTTGTCCCGGCCTCAGCAGGTGAATACCCTCGCCTCCTAGAAGTAAATTAACCACAACACCAGATGATCCATCATTGGGAGGTGTCTTCATTGGGCCGCGCCGCCTGGGGGTTTGTGGTTATAGCCGTTGCCATCGTCTTGATGCTGTCCCAGAGACTGTTTGGAGTGCAGAGCAACTGGACCTTCCTGTTAGGCATGTGGGTCGGAGTTGTGGGCCTGGCACTGATCAACTCGGCCTCCAGAGATGAAGATCGAAAGCGACGACGCATCGTCAGGCAGAAACTCAAGGAAAGAGAGGAGCGTCTCGCGGCCACACCGGAAATCGAAGAGGATGAGGACCCAACCTCCTCAACATAAGCCGCTCCCCCGCACCGGGCCGGTTCTGTCTGTCCCACAGGACTCATAGACATAACCAAAAGACATATCACGGTGAGGGGCCTTACCATGTTCAGATTTGCCAAGGTTGCGATGCTGGTCATTGTTGCGGTTGCCCTCCTCTTCCTATCCGGCTGCGCTGATGCATGGGTCAGGAGCTGGCGAGGATCTGCTGTGCAGATGGAGGTTCCAGAACCCGAAGACGAGGACGAACTGCTGATCGAGGGAGAATACGGCGGCCTGTGGATTGAGACCCTCGGCACGATGCCCCATACCCTGGATCCTGCGCAGATGGTCACCTTAGACGAGGGCCGTGTCGCGGCCCTTCTGTACAATGGACTCGTGCGATACGACATCGACGGAACGCCCCTCGCGGACCTAGCCGAGAGCTGGGAAGTCCACCGAGACGGCCTGCAGTACACCTTCGAACTGAGAAGGGACGTGACGTTCAGCAACGGCCACAGGTTCACGGCCGATGACGTCATCTTCTCCTTTCTCCGGCTTCTATGTCCGCAGACCGAGTCGCCCCGGGCCTGGGTCCTCGGTGATATCCTGGGAGCCGAGCAGTACCACACCGGCCAGAGCAACGAGGTGGCGGGAATCGTCGCCGAAGATGAATACACCGTCACCATCACCCTGGAACAACCCCGGGCGACCTTCCTGAGCCTGCTGGCCACCCCGGCCGCCTTCATCCTGAACCGGGAGACGGTCACAACCTACGAGACCGCCTCGGCCGACGCGGTTGCCGGCGGCATTCCGGGATTTCACCCCGTGGGGACGGGCCCCTTCTCCATCAGCGAATACGGCGAGGGCGAATACCTCAAGCTCGCCCGCAGAAGCGACTACCACGGTTCTGGGCCCTTTCTCGACGGGATCCGTTTCGAGATCGGTATCGATCAAATGACGGCTCGGGAGATGTTCTCCGACGGACGCCTTTCCATCACCTCAATCCGCCCCGAAGAGGCGGAGCAAATCGAAACCCAGGTGCTCCAGTCCCCGGAGCTTGCGGTGTTCTACCTCGGCCTGAACAACAATCGGGGCCCGACAGAGGACGTCCGGGTGCGCCAGGCGATCAACTACGCCCTTGACACATCTTCTCTGCTCGAAGAGATCATGCCGGGCGCATTCGCTCCGGCCGCCGGATCCATCCCCCCCGGCATCGCAGGGTACGATGGGCAGAGAACCGGGTTCGGCCACAATCCCGCGAAGGCGCAGGAGCTCCTCGATGAGGCCGGATACACCAGCTCGATTGACCTCGAGATGATCCGGGGCAGCGCCTCGAGCGTCCAACAGATCACAGACGCCATCGCCGAGCAGCTGTCCGAAGTCAACCTCGAGATCGAGATGGTCACTGCGGAGCCCGGGCAGACCTTCAACCTGCTGTCCGGCTCGACCGACTACGATCTTTTCTACCTTTCATGGTGGGCCGATTTCCCCGATGCAGAGAACTTCCTGCGACCGCTGTTTCATTCAGAGAAGTGGGGAGACGCCGGGAATCGGACCCTGTTCAGCTGTCCCGAAACCGACGTCCTCCTCGACAAGGCGAGATCCGTCTATGATAGGGATCGGCGACTGGAAATCTACGCTGAGATCGAGGAGCTGGTGTTCTCGCAGGCACCGTGGGTTCCCCTTTACTTCCCCGTGAGCCACCAGGCCCTACAGCCCTTTGTTCGCGGGTACGAGTTGGGAGGAGTGTATGCGTCTCAGAAGATGACAACCGTGTGGTTCGACCGGGCCGACTGATCCTCGGCCCACCCTCACTCGGAGAACAGGTCCATCTGCCGGGCCGAATCCAGGTGAAGGAAGGACTGCCGGTGCAGGGGCGTCGCTCCGTATTCCTCGAGGGCCCTGCGGTGGGCGGGGGTCGAATAGCCCACGTTGTTCACAAGATCATACTGGGGATAGTGACGGTGGTGCCAGATCATGATCCGGTCTCGCACCACTTTCGCGACGATGGACGCCGCCGCAACGGAGTTGCTCTTCTGATCCCCGCGGATCAGCGTCCGCTGCGTCATCGACAGCCCGGGCACGACCTCCCGGCCGTCCACGATGACCGCCCCCGGACGGATCAGCAATCTAGTGACCGCCCTTCTCATGGCGGAAAAATTGGCCGCATTGATGCCGATCTCGTCAATGTCTGAGGCCGAGCGGCAGGCGACGCCGATCGCCAGGGCGCGCCGGCAGATCTTGAGATACATGGCATCTCGCTGACTCCGGGTGAGGCGTTTGCTGTCATTGAGCCCGGGGATCAAGCAGCCAAAGGGCAGGATCACAGCAGCCGCGGCGACGGGACCGGCCAGGGGGCCGCGGCCTGTCTCATCGATTCCGGCCACGAGAACCTCCGGGGCCCCGAGCGTCCGTTCGACTGCGTAGTTGCCGCGCAGGCGCCGGCACTCGACGAGCCAACGTAATCGTTCCCCCGGGTTGAGGTCCGCCCACGACCCTCCTGGGCTGGAAAGGACCTCGTACAACCTATGGATCGATCGGGGCATCGCGGTTCACCTCAGGGATCGAAAAGGATTCAGGGGGCCAGAAGACCAGCAGGACCTTGCCCTGGATCTGGTCCAGGCGAACAGGCCCGAAATTGCGGCTGTCGGAGCTCCTGGGTCGATTGTCGCCCATGACAAAAACCCCACCCGGAGGAACCTTCACCGGAGAAAGATCCTCCAGGTCATGGTAGCCCACGTATTCCTCCGGGGCGGGAACGCCGTTGACGTAAAGCACACCTTGCTTGATCTCAACCAGCTCTCCGGCGGTGGCGATGATCCGCTTCACCAGGGTCTCCGGGTCATCCTCCTTCAGCCGAAACACAACGACCTCTTCACGTTCCGGCTGCCGGAGGTGATAGATAAACCGGTTGACCAAAACCCTGTCGCCATCATGAAGGGTCTCGGCCATGGAATCCCCCTCCACCAGGAAGGTTGTGAAGAGGAAAGTGCGAATCACCAGGGTCAGTATGAGGGCCGTGACCAGGATGCTGAAAATCTCCCGCAACAGGCTCCGCTGGCCCCCGTCCCCGGGACGCACCACCCGGATCTGTCCCCTCGCCGGATGCACACGACCCGGCACTTCTAGCGCTTTTCCCGAATACGGGCTGCCTTGCCCTTGCGCTTTCTGAGATAATACAGCTTCGCACGGCGAACCCGGCCCCGCCGACGGACCACGATGCTGGTGATCCTGGGAGAGTGAACCGCGAAGGTCCGCTCAACGCCCACACCATAACTGATCTTCCGGACCGTGAAGGTCTCATTGATGCCGGACCCCTGCCGCCGGATCACCGTTCCCTCGAAGGCCTGGACCCGTTCACGACCACCCTCGGTAACCCGCACACTGACAATCACCTGGTCACCGGCGCCAAAATCGGGTAGATCATCCCGCAACTGTTCAGCGTCGATCATCTGAATATGCTCTGACATTGTCTGTCCTCCTCCCATCACAAACCCACACACAAGCACTATAATACTGTCACCGACCCCGACGACACAACAGCTCGGGTCTGCGCATTTCCGTACGTTTCCGAGATTGGCACACGCGCCACCTGTCCACGGCGCCGTGATCACCCGAACACAGAATGTCCGGTACCCCGAGGCCCCGGTATTCCCTGGGACGCGTGTACTGGGGTCCCTCCAACCGGTCGCCAGCGAAGGAATCATCGGCGACGGACTCGGGATCACCCACCACCCCGGGAATCAGGCGCGCCACGGCATCCACCACGGCCAGGGCGGCGATCTCGCCGCCAGACAGGACAAAATCCCCCAAAGACACCTCGTGGGTGACGGCCCACTGCCGGACCCTCTCGTCGACACCCTCGTAACGGGGACACAGGATCACCAGGTGGTCCTCGATCGACATTTCCTGGCACAACCGGTGGCTCAGCTTCCGTCCCTGGGGTGTCATCAACAGCACTCGAGTCCTCGACGGATCCCGATCTCCCTCAAGGCAGTGTTCGACGGCCCGGAAAAAGGGCTCGGGCTTCATCACCATGCCGGGGCCACCCCCGTAGGGCGGTTCATCGGTGACCCGGTGGCGATCGCGGGCAAAATCCCGGAGATCGTGCACCCGCACCTGCAACGGACCCCCGTCCTGCGCCCGGCCCAACACGCCGGCTTTCAGGGGCTCATCCAACATCTGGGGAAAGATACTTACCAGGTCCATCAACACTTCAGATCCCTCAGCCCCTCCAGCAGGGATACCTCGATCATCTTCTCGTGTACGTCCACGCTGACCATGATCTCCCGGGTCGCGGGCATCATCCATCGTCCGTCGTCGGAGGCAACGATCAACACATCCACACCCCCGGTGCGCAGGACCTCGTCGATGGTGCCCACATGATCTCCGGAAGCGGTGATCAGGCGGCACCCGATCAGGTCCTCTTCGTAGTAGGTGTCTTCGTCCAGGGGCTGCAGATCCTCCCGGTCGACCTCGACCTGGCATCCGCGGTACGTCTCTGCCGTGCTTCTATCTGAGACCCCGTCCACCTTGAGAAGTACATCGCCCTTGTGCCACCGAAGACTGTTCACGGTCATTACCGTGGTCACGCCGTCGCGGACAAAGAAGACATCGCCGATGCAAAAGATCCCCTCCGCCTCGCTGGATTGGGGTCGGACGACCAGGTCCCCCCGCCTTCCGTGGGGACGGACCACCCAACCAATGACCATCCTATCCATCTTCGTCGATTCTGCCACTCGAAATCTGCACCACCTCGTCGTCTTCGATCACGATGGCAGCGTTCATCAGCCTGTCCCACGACATCCCGACCGCCACCACCGCCTCTGCATCCACGGTGCCCTGCTGCACAAGCTGGCCATCCTGCAGGTCGCCCAGTTTGCGGATCCGGGCCCGGAGCTCAGCCTTTCGCTGCTCCCGGGCCGCCCGCTCACGACGAAGACCCTCTCGAAGCTCCTCGACCCTGGCCGCATCGCCCTCGGGCCCATCCTGCTCCCAGCGCCGACTCTGCAGGTCCAGCTGCTCCAGCTCCGCGTCCACGCGGTGAATCTCCCGGAGGGCAAGGCGCCGCATTTTCTGGCGGAAACCCTCGGTCACCCGGACCAGCACGCGGACCGGCCTCGTCACGATCAGCGACTCCACAAGACATCACCCCTGCTCACTCAATGATCTCCACTTCGACCCGCTTGCCCGAACGGGCCGCGGCGGCCTTGGCGACGGTGCGTATGGCGTGAACGATGCGCCCTCGCTTGCCGATGATCTTGCCGATATCATCCGGTGCCACACTGATCTCAATGATGGCCGATCTCTCTCCCGTTACTTCGTTTACATCCACGGCTTCCGGTTCATCCACCAGGGATCGGGCAATGAATGCCACCAAGTCAGAAATAGCCATGCCTCCGATCACTCCCTTCAGGATGATCACACCCCCGGTCAGGAGGTTTCGGCCTCTTCGGTCTCCTCCTCGACGCCCACCAGCTCAAAGGCGATGGGGCTCTCCTTCTCGCCTTCCCGCACCTGGAACCCATCGATAATCCGGGCCCGCCGGAAAAGGTCCCTGACCGTCTCCGAGGGCTTTGCACCCACGCCCAGCCAGTGCCTGGCACGCTCCACATCGATCTTGGCCTTTGCCGGCTGCTCCACCGGGTCGTAGTAACCAATCTCTTCGATGAAACGGCCATCCCTCGGCATACGTGAATCTGCCACCACGAGCCTGTAGAACGCATCCTTCTTCCCACCGAGACGACGCAACCTGATTCGTACTGCCAACTTGTCATCCTCCTCACGTGTGTCGCGAATGATCAACCATCAAAGGGGGGTTGGAGGCCCCGGAGATTCCTGGGGAGTTTCCCTTTCCCGCCCCCAGATAACTGTCTGAACATCTGCTGCATCTGATTGAACTGCTTCAGCAGGCGATTGACGTCCTGGACCCGGGTCCCACTTCCCCGGGCGATCCGGCGGCGTCGGCTCCGCTTGACGATCTCGGGCTTCCTCCGCTCTTCCGGGGTCATGGACCGGATGATGGCCTCAATCCTGCCCAGGTCGGTCTCATCCACCTCGCCCGCCGGCATCTTCTGCTTCCCCATCCCGGGGATCATGCCCATCAGCTGGTCCAGCGGGCCCATGTCCCGGACCTGCTGGAGCTGCTCCAGGAAGTCTTCCAGGGTGAACCGACCTTCCCGCATGGTCTTTTCCATCTTCATGGCGCTCTCGCGGTCAAACTTCTTCTCTGCCTTCTCGATGAGGGTCATCACATCGCCCATCCCGAGAATGCGCGATGCCATGCGATCGGGGTGGAAGATCTCGAGATCCTCAACCTTCTCCCCGGTTCCTGCGAACTTGATGGGGCATCCGGTGACATCGAGAACAGAAAGGGCCGCGCCTCCCCGGGTATCGCCATCGAGCTTGGTCAGGAAAATACCCGAGATCTCGATCCGGTCCGAGAACTCCTGGGCCACGTTCACGGCGTCCTGGCCCGTCATGGCGTCCACCACCAGGAGGGCCTCATCGATCTTTACGGACTGGGTGATGCGCTGCAGCTCGCTCATCATGTCCTCATCGATGTGCAGCCGGCCCGCGGTATCAATGATCACCGTGTCCTTCCCCGTCTTCTTCGCCT
>PXCI01000127.1 GCA_003566675.1 Clostridia bacterium | reverse complement strand
GTGACACAACCCTTAACCCACTGCAGGGGGGAGGCATAGGATGCAGTACGGCAGCGGTGGAATCCATCGAAAGGGATGAGGGCAATGACCCAGGACCAGGAGCCCGTATACTCCATGATGGTCGTAGAGCGCATGACCGGCCTCACGCGCCGGCAGATCCGGTACTGGGAGCAGCAGGGCCTGTTCTGTTCGACCCGCACCCAGGGAGGCCACCGGCTATTCAGCCGGGAGGATGTGAACCTCTTGCTGCAGATCAAGTCGATCAGGAAACAGGGTGTTCATAGCCTGGATACCGTGCGCCGGATCCTTGATCTTCGATCGCAGGAGAACAGGTCGCGGAAGCCACGAGGGAGGGCCCCGACGTATACAGGTGCGAGGTTGGGAGCACAGCGGGCTCTGCCCGGGTTGAGAAATTCGGATGCCCAGGCTCATTTCGATCGGCACGACATCCTGTCGGGGCGATCGCAGCGTTCGACTTGATCTTGATTGTCTGCAAAGAAAGGATGTGTTCGAGGTGAAACAGGCTGTGCCCAGGCCCAAGGACAAAGATGACGTACTGCGCCTTGCCGATGCGGAGAAGATTCGTTTTGTGCTGTTGCAGTTTACGGACATCCTGGGAACGTTGAAGAGCGTGGCTATTCCGGTGGAGAGACTGCCCCAGGCCCTGGATGGGCAGATCATGTTCGATGGTTCGTCCGTTCACGGCTTCGCCCGTATCGAGGAGTCCGACATGTTCCTCATGCCGGATCCGAGGACCTACGTGTCCTTTTCGTGGAGAGACACGGACCGGGGCAATACGGCCCGGCTTATCTGTGATATCTACGATCCAGATGGCCGGCCCTTTGAGGGCTGCGTTCGACACGCCCTCAAACGCGTCATGGCAGAAGCCAGGGACATGGGATATGTCATGAATGCAGGGCCGGAAGCGGAGTTCTTCCTGTTCCACTGTGATGATGCTGGCAGGCCCAGCCTGCACACCCACGACCAGGGCAGCTATTTTGATATGTCGCCCATAGACAAGGGGAAAGACATACGGCGGGATATGCTCATCGCCCTGCAGGATGTGGGCATGGAGGTCGAGGCATCCCATCACGAAGTTGCTCCCGCCCAGCACGAGATTGGCTTTCGTTATGCCGATGCCCTGGATACGGCGGACAACATTGTCACTTTCAAGACCGTTATCCGTTCGATTGCCAACATCAATGGGCTGCACGTGACGTTCATGCCCAAGCCGATTACAGGGATTAACGGATCGGGAATGCACATCCACCAGTCCCTGTTTGCCGGGGCAGAGAACGTCTTCTTTGATCCTGCGGCACAGGACCAGCTGAGCGAGATCTGTCATTACTACATGGGCGGACAGCTGGAACATGCGAGGGGCTTTACCGCGATCACCAACCCCCTGGTAAACAGCTACAAGCGGCTGGTTCCGGGGTATGAGGCACCCGTGTTCATCGCCTGGTCGGAACGAAACCGGAGTCCTCTGATCCGCGTACCGGCGCGACGGGGAGTCGGCACTCGCGTCGAGCTGCGCAGCCCCGACCCATCATGCAACCCTTACCTGGCCATGGCGGTGACCCTCAAGGCGGGCCTGGACGGTATCGAGAGGAAGATATCCTCGCCGGAGCCCTGCAACCTCAACATCTACGAATTGTCCGAGGAGGATCGAAGGCGATACGGGATCGGAAGCCTTCCAGGCAACCTCGAGGAAGCCCTGGATGAACTGCTTAAAGATGAGGTCATTCAACAGGCCCTGGGCGAGCATATCCTGGAGCGCTTCGTGGATGCAAAGCAGATGGAGGCGGATGTCTACGCGACGCAGGTGCACCCGTGGGAGCTGGACCAGTACCTGGCGGTCTATTAGGTCCAGGGGGGGATTCGCTTACTGGATGCGCCGCTAAATGAAGGAACCATGGTGGAAATCATGGCATGCATATGTTAAAATGCCCCTAACAGCTTCCTGACCGAGAAGGGCAACCCATTCGAAAGAATGGTTCGCAAAGCTATGGGTCTAAAGCTCCCCTGGGGAGCCATGACTGCCAAGCTGCCGAAGCAGGATTTTCTGCATTTGGCTGTTCACTTCATGAGTCCCTAATTGCCAGGAAGCTGAATCCATCAACGGAGGAGATGCCCATGAGCAGGAAGATGGTGGCAGCTTTATTAGCATTGTTCTTGGCCCTGGGTGGAGCCGTCTTGATGACCGGAGACGCCCTGGCTGCCGCGGAGGCAACCACAACTGAGACGGATGACGGCGAGGTAGAGGGCCTGGTGACGGGTGACTTCAACGGGGTTGCGTTGGCATGGACCGGTGAATTCTACTCTGATGGAATGGAGGATGAAGGGGAGTATGAGTTCACGGTCACCGTGGCCAACTTGAGCGAAGAGGAGTCGGTCACCCTCACGGGTCTCCTGCTCGAGGATCCAGGGGCCCCAGATGAACTGGTGGTAGTCGAAGAACTTGATGTCCAGCTTGATCCAGATCAGGTCGCCGAGTTCATCGTGACCGTTGACTATGAACTGGAGGAAGTTGACGAGGAGGTCAAAGAGGCAGAGTTCAGCTTCGTTGTCATGTTCTACGTCGGAGACGAAGATCAAGATCTATACGAGCTGGACATCCATGTGCTTCTCACCGATGCTGAGCCTGAAGAAGAGGCGGAGGAGCAAGGCGAGGTAGAGGGCCTGGTGACGGATGAGTTCAACGGGGTTGCGTTGACGTGGACCGGCGAAATCTACTCCTATGGCATGGAGGATGAAGGGGAGTATGAGTTCACGGTCACGGTGGCCAACTTGAGTGAAGAGGAGTCGGTCACCCTCCTCCGCTTACTCGACGCAGACGGCTTTGAAGTCGAGGACCTGTCTCTTACAATCGGACCAGGCGGGGATGTTGAATTCACAGTGACCGTCAACTACGTACTTGTGGGTGAAGATGGCGAGGACAAAGAGGCGGAGTTCAACTTCGTCGTCGAATTCCACGTCGGAGACGACGAAGATGAGATACACGAACTGGATATCCATGTGCTGCTTACAGATGCTGAGCCTGACGAAGACGCGGACGACGAGAGGTCGGAGGTAGCCAGGGCGGTGCACGTGGCCCTGACGGGTGATGAAGACATTCGCCCAGGTCCCGGCTTCGGCGCGGCTGTCTCAGCGCGGGCCAGGGAGGGCGGCCTGGGTTCCATCGTGTCGGAAGCTGCTCGCAATGCCAACGGCAGGCGCAACGGCAAGAGCGAGTAAAACGCTCCTGCCTTCGTTGCGTCTCATTCCCCCGGGTCACCAGTGATCCGGGGGTATCTATTGGTTTTGATGACGGAGGGTCAGCGGCGATGTTCCCGTCGCTTCACGTCAAGGACGAAAAACCTCAGGCTGCTCTGCTTCCTTCATGTCCTCACGGTGTTCGGCCGTGGTAAACCCAGGTAATGCGGTGCCCGAGCAATCTGCCACAGGTTACGAAGGAGAGGATGGGATAATCTAACTGGGAGAGGGTGATGATTCTTGAAGGTTGACCACGACGAAGCGCTGGACCTTCTGAGGAAGTGGCAGGATATCCTTTATTTGAACGATTGGAACCTGTCCCTGCAAATCAGGGATTCGAGCTGGCGAAAGTCAGGGGATATCGATGTTACGCTCGAGTACGCGACAGGCAGTGTCCTGGTCCGGGAGGTACTGGACGACCTGGATCTGGATACCGTGATCGTGCACGAATTGGTCCACATCAAGCTGTATGCCCTGGACCAGATGATCGAAGAGCTCCTGGGGTTCGTCTATGGCGACGATGATCATGATCCGAAGAAGAAGTTTGCCTATTCACAGTTCATGGGCGTGCTGGAACGCACCGCGGAAGATCTGACGCGGGCTCTGCTTGATGCTGAAGGACGGAAACCCATCAAGACCTGGCTTGCTTAGACTTGTAAGAATGCCCATGGGTTCGTCCCAGGCCCGGGCCCCCCTCCCTCCAGGTAAATCCCTCTGTGCACGGCTCACGGTGCATCGGGGTTCCAGGTTGCGCCCGCCCGGCGGTTGGTGAGAGCTGATCAACAAGGAGGGAAAACGTTGATGCAGCCTGGCCACACGGTCCCTGTTTGTGTCAGAGTACCCGAAGGAGCTCCGCAAGCAGCGCCGTTCGTTCGACCAGTGTCCGGACGCTGATCCACTCATCAAGGGCGTGCTCGCCAGATCCGACCGGACCGAGGCTGTCGAGGGTTGGTACGCCCAGGGCAGCGGTCAGGTTGCCATCACTGCCTCCTCCTCCCGACCCTTCCGTGATCTGCAACCCGAGCTCCTGTCCGATCCTCTGTGCCACGGCAAAAAGCGAGGCAATCGCTGCGGTGCGCTGCATGGGAGGTCGGTTCAATCCTCCCTCGACTTCGACGCGGGCTCCCGGCATCAAGGGCTCCAGGCCCAGTATGAGGCGCTGCATCCTTTCGGCTTCCTCGAGGGTGGAAACCCGGAGATCTACCTCCGCGGTGCACTGTGCGGGGACCACGTTGGATCGGCTGCCTCCGTCGATCACCCCTACATTGACGGTGGTGCCCCTGTCGTAGTCGGTCAACGCGTGCAGGTCCTGGATGTGCCGGGCCATTTCTTCGACGGCATTGATGCCTTCCTGGTGGGCACCTCCCGCATGGGACGCTCGACCATGGGTGCGGACAGTGAATCTCCCCACGCCCTTCCGGGCTGTTTTCAGGGGACCGTCGGGAGGAGCAGAGGACTCCAGCACCAGCACGCAGCTGGATTGCCGTGCGAGATTCTCGATTGTTTCCCGGGAAGATTTGCTTCCAGTTTCCTCATCGGTATTGCACAGGAGCACGACGGGCCTGCCAGGCATTTGATCATCGCGCAGCAGGGATCCGATGGCATACAGGGCCTGGACCACGCCCCCCTTCATGTCTGCGACGCCGGGACCGGTTGCCCGGTCAGCCACGACGCGAAAGGGGCGTCGTTGCGCTTCGCCCTCGGGCCAGACCGTGTCCAGGTGACAGAGAATCAGCACGCCCTTTTCGGATGATCTCCCGGGATCCCAGGCCGCCTTCATATGGTCGCCTGCACCTGGGGCTGGAACATAGCTCACCTCGGCGCCGAGTTCCTCACATTTTGCACCGACCAATCGACTGATCTTACTTGTTTGTATGGGCGCCGTGCTCGGGGAATCTATGTTGACCAGTCTTTTTAGAAGATCCAGCATGTGTGCCTGGTTCCGGGCAATACGCTTCAATCGGGGGTGTGTAGGTTGATTCATGGGGCATCTCCTCTCCTCGGGGAATCCTCCATGTAGGGATGTAAGCTGTGCACACTCCCTTCCTGGCACCATCCCGTTGACAGGTACGTGTATGTCTTTCGACAGTGGATTGCAATGCCCTCCAGGGGATGGGTTTGCGACCCGGGGAAGAGGTGCGATCCTGGTGGTTTCGGTGAGCAGGGAAGGAAATCGTCTCCAAAATCCGGTCGGTGTGTTCGCTGGTAGCATGGAGATAATCCCCTTCAGGGTAGGCTAGTGAAAGGGGTAGGGTGCAGGGCCGATCCCTTCGGATGGTTTGGAATCTCCATGTGTCCTCCTCCGTACATCATCGGTCTTGCGTTCTCGATCGTGGCCCGGGGAATGATGACTGCTGGTCTTTGGGCCTGGGGTGCAGGATTGGACATGCGGTTTGGCGTAGATTCTTCTGGGTTCAGGAATAGGGGGTGTCAGCTCGTGAAAGAAAAGAAGGGGTGGATTGCAGTCGCTGTGGTTCTCTCCGTGGGATTGCTGTTTCTTCTGTGGCGGTGGAACGTGGCCCGTGGTGGGTACGAGGATCAGATCGCTCGGCTCAAGGATGAGAACCTGGAGCTTCGAGAGGAACTTGAGGCTATCGAGGATCCAGGAGAGGATCCGGACGAAGACCCAGGTGAAGATCCGGATGAGGAGCCCGATGACGAGGTTGAAAGGGCGAGGCTCTGGTCGCTGGAAGACTTGGAGTATCACCCGCAGGTTGACCACATGAAAGTTCGAGGGGAAGAGGCAGGTTATTCGCCGGGAAGC
>PXCI01000321.1 GCA_003566675.1 Clostridia bacterium | reverse complement strand
GCTGTGGACGAGATTGCGTTGAAGAAAGGACATCGGTACCTCACGGTGCTCATCGATTTTGAGACGGGCAGGGTGGTATGGATGGGCGAGGGGCGCAGCGAGAAGAGCCTGGATCCCTTCTTCGAGGCCATGCCTGAAGGGGTCCGGGAGGGCATTGAAGCCGTGGCTATGGACATGTGGCAAGGCTATATCAACGCGGTCAGCAACTGGCTGCCCCACGCCGCCATCGTCTTTGACCTGTTTCACATCGTGCAGAACTACAGCAAGGTGATCGATCAGGTGCACAGGGACGCATACCGGGAAGCGGAAGAAGAGAAGTGATCGTTCATCAAGGGGTTCTCGCTGGCTGCTCTTGCGCAATCGTGAGAACCTCAGCGAACGCCAGGAGGTGCTGCTCAAGGCCCTTCTGCAGGCCAATGAGGATATCTCCGCCGTGTACGTGCTCAAGGAACAGTTGAAGCAGATCTTCCGCCAGCCCACAGTGCCATTGATGGCTCTGGCCCTGGATCAATGGTGTGACCTGGCCATGGCCAGCGGACTCAAGCCCATGGCGAAGTGCGTGCGCATGCTTCAGTCTCACAGACAGGGCATCCTGAATTATGTGTGCCATCAGATTCACACCAGCAAACTCGCGGGGATTAACAACAAGATCAAGACGCTGAAACGGCAAACACTACGGCTATCACGACGAGCGATATTTCACGCTATGTGTCAAAGAGGCGCTACCAGGCAAATCAACCCGCCTGGAGCAAACCCATGCAAGCTGATTCCAAAAATTTTTGCGCCAACTCAAATGGAGAAGAACCTCTTTTTCTTGGGCGAATGGAGCTGTCATCCCACCCACGATGGATTATAATAGCCGTGAGGTGGTGTATTCTTATGGCTAAGTTGAACTATGAACTGCGAGTAGCCCTCAAACATACGTCCCCCCGGGTATGGCGCAGGATCCGCGTACCGGCAGACACCGACCTGCAAGCCTTCCACGAAATCCTGCAAGATGTGATGGGATGGGAAGGCTACCATCTGTACGCCTTCGAACATGGTGGGCGTGCATACGGCGAGCCGGATCCCGACTTCTCTTACAATATGATAGATGCGGAGCAGGTGCCGCTACAGGATGTCCTTGTCAATCCCGGAGACACAATGGCCTACGTCTACGATTTTGGCGATGATTGGGTACACATGATTACGCTGAAAAAACGCCTGCCTCAGTCAAGTCGTTTTCCGATCTGCCTCTCGGGATCAGGTGCATGCCCTCCGGAAGACTGCGGTGGTCCGGCGCGCTACCATTACCTTCTTTCTGCCCTGGCCGACACGGAGCATCCTGAGCATGAAATGGCCAAGGAATGGTTGGGGGAGGACCATGATCCGACAAAGTTCGACATTGAGGCAGCAAACTGGATGCTCAAGACTCCCACAGATGAAGATGAGCTGATGCCCGAGTCTATAGCGGGTCTAATTTCCTCCTTCCTGCGAGACCAACTCGGCCAGGTTGCTCCATCGACATGCCGGAAGTACGAACGAGCCCTGGAGTCTGTCATGATAGCGCTGAACTCGTACGGGTACAACAACAACCCAGGCATCGACTACGACTCTCTGCAGGAGGCGGGCAAAACCTTCTGCGAGGTGGCGACGATTGAGGCGCTACTGAACTACATGAAGGAGTTCTTCGGATACTTCATGCCCCGCAAAATGCACGCCAACATCACTGAGGTCAGTGAATGTCGTACTGCTCTCCGACGTTTTCTGCAGTGGCTTTCCGAATCCGACATGATCGATCCAGAAGCCGCCCAGGCGTACCGCAGGCAGGTATCAAGGTTGGCGGCAGAGGGAATCAAGGCAGCCCGTGTGCGGTGGTACGAGTTTGCGCCGGTCGAGACGCCTCCGCACCAGGTCGATGAGATCCTGGAGGACCATTTCACCATAACCCGGGTCGAGCCTGGCACATTGTGGCTTGAGGATATGAAGCAAACAGGAACCCCCGGCATGGTAAGGGCCCCGAGGGCCTTTACCGATGTTTGCGAGCCCGAAATGGACCTCGCCGCAGAAATGCAACGCACAGGAGATCGATGGTACCTGATGGATGTGTACAACGCATACCCCAAACCGTAATAGGTAGGGGTTCTCGCCGGACACCTCGTGCATGAAGTGACGTCGGACAGACCGCCGTCTCCCGACGTCAACGAGATATATGGATGTGTATCCCGTGGTTCATCAATGGTGGATAACCAACGATGGTGCTCTGAGGACAGAAGCGTTAGTGGAGGAACTCGAAGGATAGGAGACTGGGGCTTGGTCTGCAAGCATTGTCATGATCCACGGAGTGCAGATGCCACGGATTGAGCATGTAGTTGTGCCCATTGACAGGGTACTGACCACTGCTTCAGTCCCCAGGCATTCACCCATGCCGGTCGCACGTTCAAGGGGCGGGGCACCTCCATGGCACCCCGCCCCATCCATCACTCAGGCAGGGAGAAATGAACTTCCCACGGGCCCCGGACCTGTTTCAGTAACTCCGGGAACTCGAGTTTCACTTCGCGAACGTCTTCCTCCAACTCGTAGGTCAACGTGTACTCGAAATGCATCCCCTCGCCGGCAATGTGGCCCAGCTTGGTCTCACTGTCCATTTCAAAGCCATCCGAGGCCAACAAGTAGGAGCGTTTACTATCATCAATCAGGCTGAACCCGGCCAGCTGGACCAGGTCTCCCCCGATACCTCTAATGGTGAATGTCAACCTATGATCCTGCAGATCGGCCTCGACACTCTCGACTGTGGTTCCCCAGAGATGGTGGGAGCTAGCGCCGGTGAGCTCGACCTGCCGGTCGGATCCCTCTCCCGATATGCGGTAAACAAAGGACGGAGCGGGATCTTCCAGGGTGCGCCCTGTATCCGGGGCAATCAAATAGTGCCTCGCCACCGCTTCATGGATCACCCGCAATTCACCTGTTCCCTCGGGCAGAGGTTCGTAGGAAGCTCTGAGGGCCAGGGTCCCGTCATGACCCGCGACTTCCGTGCTCCGAGCGCGCACACCCAGGATCCTCTCCCCATCCGCATAGAGCTCCGGCATCCCACGGTAATCGTCGTTGATCCGAGATCCATCAGCGCCCCGGGGACCGTAGAGCCCGTGGAATAGGTAGGTGATCACGGTTTCGGTGGCGTGGAGCTCCACCTTTGCCACTTCCAGCGTCACCCCGGACCTCTCCGCAGACGTCGCTCCCACCTCGTAGGTCTCTTCCAGAGCGACGGCACGATCGTAGTTCACCGGAACCCTGAACTCCCACGGACCCTGCACGTCACCAATGGAGTCGACCCTGACATTGATGTGCCGGGTCATCCGGGCCAGCCCAGCGTTGGTAATGGATCCGGTGTAAACATCCCGTCCGTCTTCATGGGAGGTCTTGTAGAAAGCTCCCTGGCGCGGGATCTCCCGGCCCCATTGATCGGTGATCCGGGCTGCGATGGACATCCCCTCGTCCAGCCTTCCCTCTGACGTGGTAATCCGGAAACCGAGGACGGTCCGCGATCGGTCGGCCACGACGTTGACCAGCTCCAGCTTCACATCATCGATGGTCTGTGCCGCATGCAGGTCGTGGGCGACACCCTGGTCAGCGGCAAGCTGTAGGCCGCGGTCGGCACCGATCATCCGAAAGAAGGGCCCTACCATGGGCAGGGATCCAGCATAGAGCGAAACAGCGGGAAAGGCATAGGCGGTTGCCAGGGCCAGGATCAGCACGGCAGCCACATAGCTGACCGGAATCCATCGAGGACGCCGGGGCCGCCTGTGGGTCGGTCCGCTGTCGGGTCGCTTCGCCCTGTCATCAGTTCTGTCCGGCTCCAACTCCCCGCTCCTGATGGCCTGGCGCCAATGTTGGCGGGTCCTTTCTGGCACCTCTTGCTCGCGAAGGAAATCGCCGAATTCCTCCAGCTTCTGCTCCACATGTCGCAAATCTTTGTCCTTACTCACGGGCAGCACCTCCTGTTTGGGAAACCCTCATGGAAACATCGAATCCCGTCCTGAGCTGCCGGAGCGCATAATGAAGACGGGATTTGACGGTCCCCTCGGGGACACCAATAATCTGGGACACTTCATCAACGGTCAGATCCTCGAGGTAGCGGAGGACAACGACCGTGCGGTGTTCCTCACTCAATTGCTGTAGAGCCGATCGAATGTCCTGGAAGTCGGCCCAGTTGGCATCTCCCGGAAAGATATCCCGGCCGTCACTGTCCCCTACTGTGGACAAGTCCGCAATGGGCACCACCTTACTCCGCTCACGCTGCAGGGCGTAGCAAGCGTTGATCAGGATGCGGGTCGCCCAGGTGTAGAAGTAGGCGGGACGCCTCAGGCTGGCGAGGGCCTCCAGGACCGTCAATGCCGTCTCGGCCAGGGCCTCGTCTGCGTTCTGGGAGCTGCCGGTGATTGACAGTCCCATGCGATACAGGGCCTGCTCAGCGCTGCCAAACAGCGCCTCAAAGGCATCCATGTCGCCGCGCACAGAGGCACTCACCAACTCCTCCAACGCGTGAGGGTGAAGTTTTGCTGTCTGATGATGTTCCCCATTCATTGCTATCAACTCCAAGCTCATCTCCCTTTTCACCCATTAGATGGACCAGGAGGTGCGGAGGTTCAAATGGATTTCCAGTCCTATAGTAACAGGTTTGCTCGCTCCGGACATGAGTGACGGAGTGAGGGGCTCCAGCATTTGTATGCCGATACCGTCGACTTGAACGGAGAGTCCCGTTCACGGGGGTCGGCGCCGTCCTGGCTCCCTGACTGCAAGTTCGGGGAGGTTGCAGGCAGGCGAGGGAGAATAGGTTGTCAGGTCACGGAAATGGAGGATGAATGATTTGACAGACTTCACCAGACTTGCGCAAGCATCTGAAGAGGTGGACAGGCTCTTTGCCGAGTGGGACCGGCCAGATTCTCCCGGAGCTGCCGTCATCGTAACGTCGGGCGAAGACATCGTCCACCGAGGGGGCTACGGCTGTGCCCAGCTGGAGTACGACATCCCCATCACATCCTCAACGATCTTTCACGTCGCCTCGGTTTCGAAGCAATTCACCGCCCTCGCCATTGCCATGCTCGCCGATGAGGGGCAGATCTCCCTCGATGATGATATCAGGGACTATTTCCCCGAGATCTTTGATTTCGGACCCAAAATCACCGTCCGTCACCTGGTGCATCACACCAGTGGGGTCCGAGACCAGTGGGAGCTCGTGAGACTGGCCGGCTGGAGAATGGATGACGTCATCACCACCGAACACATCATGAAAACCGCCAGGCACCAGCGCGAACTCAACTTCGAACCAGGAGACGAACACCTCTACTGCAACACCGGATACACCCTGATGGCAGAACTCGTGGCCCGGGTCACCGGCATGTCACTCAGGGACTATGCCGACACGCACATCTTTTCTCCCCTGGGCATGGGCGCTACCCATTTTCATCATGACCATGAGGAAATCGTCAGGAACCGGGCCTACTCCTACGCCCCACGCCCCGAGGGTGGATTCCGAAAGAGCGTGTTGAGCTATGCCAACATCGGCGCGACAAGTCTCTTCACGACCGTCGAGGACCTGGCCCAGTGGTTGTTTAACTTCGACACCAAGAAGGTTGGAGGTGCCCAAGTCCTTGAGCAGATGCACGAGAGATTCGTGCTTAACGATGGAAACACCATACCCTACGCCTTCGGCCTGATGTTCACCGAGCACCGCGGGGCCCAGGTCATCGGCCACAGTGGTTCTGATGCAGGTTTCCGCAGCTACTGCGCGCGCTTCCCCGAACACGGGCTGGGCATTGCAATCCTCAGCAATCTGGCAACGTTCAACCCCCAGATGATGGCCTTCAAGATTGCCGATCGGTATCTGGACGGGTGCCTGGATCCCCAGGAGCCCCGCACTGCCGCGGGGCCACCGACCGAATCGGACCTCGAAGACTGCACCGGAACCTACCTCATGGGCGCCTTTGGGATGACCGAGATCACCCGGGAGGACGACCACCTGGTCCTGACTCGCACCGGTAGCCCCTCTACCCCCCTCGTCCCCG
>PXCI01000038.1 GCA_003566675.1 Clostridia bacterium | reverse complement strand
TATCTGGCGCGGCTGGTTCACAGCACCCTGCCCAGGCCTCTGATCGTTGACGCCGACGGCAAATAGAGTGGCAGGAGCCTCGTTGGGATCCGTAACGGGGGGGCATTTCTGACGACCAGGCCAGGTGAGATTTTTCCAGGACCGAATGCTAAAGACAAGGCGCATTGTTGAGTCACACCGGAGCAAGACCCATGGCCAGAGTCTCCTGTCACCGAGGGCCAGCCACCTGCATCATCAACGAGGTATCGCATGACCTGGGAGGAGAAAGAACATGGACTACACTGCTCGTCTCCAGAGGCTTCAGGAGAGAATGGAAAGCCAACTGTTTGATGGCCTCGTCTTCGGCATAGGGCCCAACTTCCGGTACTTCACGGGCATCCCCGTGAACTGGAGGCGCGAAGCCGAACCCGCAGAACCCGAGGGCCTCCTGGTGCTGGGCCGGGGCCGTTCGCCGCAGGTGATCACCACCCCTTCCTTTTCGGAACTGGCAGAACAATCCCCCGTGGACATCCACGTGGTAGACACCCAGACGGAGATCGTCGACCTGTTGAGGAGATTCCTGCCCGGTCGTCGCATTGGAATCGGACCCCTGCTCGCCAGGGACTATCTGGCGCGGCTGGTTCACAGCACCCTGCCCAGGCCTCTGATCGTTGACGCCGACGGCATCGGTGAGGAACTGCGGTATCGCAAGACCGACAAAGAAATCGCCGTCTTGCGGAGAGCTGCGGCCCTGTGCGACCAGGTCATGGGGGACATCATGGACCAGATTCGACCCGGAATCAGCCAGCTTGAACTGGAGCGCATGATCGCAGAGATGGGGTGCCGTTCGGGGGCCCAGGATGTCTCTTTTTCTCCCACGGGAGGCTACGTGAAATCAGGCACCAGGCCCAGCGACGACCCCTTCGTGTATCCAAAGGATGAGCCGTTGGTGTCGGGGACCTCCATCGCCTTTGACTTCGGGTTCGTGGTGGATGGGTACTGCTCGGATTTCGGCCGATCCTTTTACTGTGGGCCGGCACCTGAACATATCTCGGGTGCCTATCGCGCACTGCAGGAGTCCCAGGGTCACCTGATCCGCCAGATGAAGCCTGGACGCCTGCTTCTAAGGGAGTTGTTTGACGTCATCGAGGAGGCTTTGGATGAGCGGGGATTCGGCGATCGCCTGAGGGCCCGGCTTCCGGGAAGGGGCCTGGGCCACCAGATCGGCGTGGACCTGCACGAGAATCCCCGGCTGGGCCCGGATTCGGACGTGACATTGCAACCCGGAATGGTGATGGCCCTGGAGCCCAAGCTGTGGCTGCCGGGTGAGTACTACCTCCGCGTCGAGGACATCGTCTTGATCACTGATGACGAACCCGAGGTGCTGACGAACTTTGACCGGAAGGTCTTCGAACTGCCCCTGGAGTAGATGGGTGTCTCGTGGGACCGGGAGCTTTCCCGGTCCCACTTACAGGACAGGCGACCTTCCAGAGGCAAGACTGGGATCGAGCCCCGGGAGGCACCTCTTTTCCACGACCTTGGGCCGGTCCCGTAAGATCGTCCTGGAAAGGGGAGCCAGAGGATGTAGCGGCAGAAAGCTTCGAGGACAGGCTGTTGGCAGAGCCGGATAAACCGATGCTGTGAAGGGTCAACGGTATGATACCCCAGGGACCGAAAGACGCACATGAACAGGGACAAGTTTGGCTGGATATGCGGGGAGCAACCCCGGGGATTTCGAGAGGCCACGTGGCAGTGATATGTATTGCAGGCCCTTGGGGGGCGTGGTAGTGCAGATTTCCCCCTTTGATATTGGGTGAGAGGAAGATGGACGTTACTTACACCCCGACGCCAAGGCCCCGGCTTGAGCCGTCCAGGGAGAGCGTAGCCTCGGTACGAGATTCCAGTTACCACGAGCGGAGCAACGGGCGAATCCAGCAGTACACAGGTGAAGGTTTCATGCTAGCTTGTTGCGATCGTTCGTCAGGGTTGTGCCGTGATGATTTTCATGATCGAACCCATGGCATCCTCCAGTTCCGTGATGTGGATCCCGGCTTCTTCGACAGCGTCAACCGTCCTGCGATTGATGTTATCTCCCAGTGCCCATACGACGACGGGATTGACCAGGTCCATCAGGGCACCCAGAATTCGGTTCTCGCTTCTGACGTGTTCGAGCAGGAGAATCTTGCCCCCGGTCTTACAGACCCGTCTGACCTCCTTCAATCCCATTATTGGATCGGGGACGGTACAGAATACGCAGGTTGCCACCACGGTGTCAAAGGATTGATCGGCATACTCCAGGTTCTGGACATCACCTTCTGCCAGCTCGACGGACAAATCGAGCGCCTGTGCCCTTTTCCTGGCCCGGGCGAGCATGCCCGGGCTGATGTCGATTCCCGTGACCGCACAGTCCGGCGGATACAGGGGGAGGTTGATCCCGGTGCCCACACCGACCTCCAGCACCTGTCCCTCGGCGCTGTGGATGACCCTCTGACGCAGTCGCTTGGAGATCATGAGATCCACGAGGTCGTAGTAGCGGGCCACTCGATCGTATTTTCGCTTCAACGCTTCTGTGCCGGAGCGTTCCATGTCATTCACCTCGAGCAGAATGAGATACTGCCCTAAAGCTAGCATGTTTTACCTCGGCAGGCAAAAGCCCGGCTGTTGAGGGATCGTCTCCGGGTGGTTCTCCATGCGGCTGATGCCTGTGTTGGCATCGCCCGGTCATGGCATCGGGGCCCTGAGTTCGAGGCGTGATCAGAGCGTCAGGACCCTCCCGTGCTTCCTTGTTGACGACCCTATGCTCCCCTGCGGTGCAGAGGATTTCACCGGCCCGGGGCGAAGCGATACACGAGATGGGCAAAGTGAGAAGCATTACTCATTGTCTGTGGTACCGAAGGGGCTGTGGGTGTTGGTGAGAGTCCTGACCCGGTGGTCCTACTCGAGGAGGCCGGCGGGGTGGATTGCGAGGACGCCTGAGATGGGATTGTCGGTCAGTCGATGACCTTGAGTCACGGACGGGGAACCCCGACGTGTACTGAAACGGAGGAGAACTGGAGATGCCGCGTGGATCATGGATCGGTTTCAGGCTTAGCGGCAGCATCCAGGATGGAGCTGAGCATGCAGCCGGGTGAATCATAGGTGTGAGAACGAGATAGGGAATGCGAGGTGCATCGATGAATGAGGGGACATATCTCACCCTTGAAGAGATGATCGCCATCCCCAGCCTGTCCAGTCCCGCTGTCAGCGAGGATGGAAACCGGGTGGCCTGGGTCCGCAGGGCCCCCCACTGGGACAGCAACGAGTACCGGGAGCACGTCTGCGTTTATGATGGCGCAGAGGGCATCACGTCCACGGTGACCGCTGGCGAGACCCAGAGCAAGGCTCCAGCCTGGTCGTCCAGGGGCGATCTGGCGTGGCTGAGTTCCACCGGCGAGGACGACGATGCCCCCGATCAGATTTTTGTCCTGGATCGGGGGGAAACCTGCCAGGTGACCCACGGCGAGGCCGGGGTCGTCTCTTATTGTTGGGCGCCCGACGGCCGGGGCATCTTCTACCTGGAGCCCGATCCCGACCAGCACAAGGCCATGAAGAGGCGCCGCAAGAGGTTTGGGGATTTCGCGTATTGGGAGCACGATGGGGTCTGGAATCGGCTGTTCTACATCAGCCTTGAGCAGGGTAGGGCGAAGAGTCGAGCCCCGTCTGAGGCCCCGAAGGACCTTCGAGAGAAGGATGACGAGAATCCTGCCCGGATCCTGACAGGGGACAGCACCTTGCATATCCTCGACTTTGACATCGCATCGGACGGGGAGCGGGCAGCCTTCATCGCTGTCCCAAGCCCCGACTATCCGGGCAACGCCGAACAGGCCGGCCTGTTCACCTGTGACATCGACGATGGTCAGATCACCCCTGTGGAGGTGGAAAGGCCCCTGGATTCCTTCGGAAAGCCCCTGTTCTCTCCGGACGGAAGCCGGCTCTGTTATGCAACGCTGCGCGGCGAGGGGAAGCTGTTCAATATCGTCACCCCAGAGGTCCTTGACCTGGACACGAGGAAGGTGGAGCGCCCTCTATCCGGTATCGACGAATGCATTTACCCTGTGCGCTGGACGGAACGGGGCCTGGTCTTCACCTGGCAGCAGCGCACCGACTGGTATGTCAGCATGTTGAACAGCGACGGGGGGGTGATTCCCCTGCGGGCGGGGCCTGCACAGGTGACACTGGAGGCCTCGGTCACCAGGGACGGAAGGCACCTGGCGACGATCACGGCTGAAAAGGAGCGTCCCTTCGAGGTCATGCTGAACGAAAGGGCCGTGACGGACCAGTACCGACATTACCGGGACCGGGCCCTGAGCAAGAAGGAGCTCGTCCAGTGGCAGAGCCGGGATGGCACCGCCGTGGAAGGGGTGCTTGTCGCGGCCCCGGACCTGGACCCGGATGTACGTCACCCCCTCCTGGTCCTGGTTCACGGGGGACCCACCTGGGCCGCCCTTGCCGTGCCCAGCCACGATCGGTACTACCCCTACGAACAGTTCATTGAGAGGGGTTTTGTGATCCTCGACGTGAACTACCGGGGCAGCTCCGGCTATGGGGGTGCGTTCCGCAAGCTCAACTACCGGAACCTTGGCGTGGGTGATTGCGAGGATGTCCTCTCCGGCGTTGACGCCCTGGTGGAACAGGGCCTTGTAGACCCGGACCGGGTGGGGGTCATGGGCTGGAGCCAGGGTGGATACATCTCGGCCATGTGCTGCACCTATACCGACCGTTTTGCGGCTGTGTCCGTGGGGGCGGGGATCAGCAGCTGGTACACCTACTACAACAACACGGACATACCCATGTTCACCCGCCATTACCTGGGTGATACTCCGTGGAAGGACCCGGATATTTACGATCGGACCTCCCCGATCCACTATATCGAGGGGGCCTGTACTCCGACTCTGATCCAACACGGGGAAAAGGACGCCAGGGTTCCCTTTGCCAATGCCCGGGAGCTGCACCGCGGTCTCAGGGACATGGGGGTCGACGTGGAACTGGTCGTCTTCCGGGGTATGGGGCATGGGGCTGAAAAACCGGGTGTGCACCGCGCCATCATGCAGCAGAATTACGCGTGGTTCTGTCACCACCTTCTGGGCGAACCTCTGGATGGTTTCTGGCTGTCGGGGGACGGGGAGTCGTAGATGCTGGTGAGACCCGGGACTCTTGCTTCTTGCGCCACAGGGTGTGAATCGAAGAAGCCGGTTGCGTCGGAACGCAACCGGCTTCTGTTGTCAGCTATGTCGTCTTCCTTGAGTGACTGGATTAAAAGAGCGGGGAGCCTGGTCCCAGCTTTGTCACGTTGACCGCCTGTAGACCTTTGGGGGTCTCGACTACTTCAAAAGACACCCGCTCGTTCTCTTCGAGGGTCTTAAAGCCGTCGCCCTCGATCTCCGAATAATGAACAAATACATCGTCTCCGTCTTCGCGCTCGATGAATCCGAAACCTTTGCTGCCGTCAAACCACTTTACTGTTCCTTCAGCCACTGAAATAATACCTCCAAAGGGTCGATTCACTGCCTTCCCGGATCGTCAGCTGTTGGGAAGGATGAAGCATGGCAGTTCCACCCGTGAGATTTCTTGTGTCGTCCACATGGATCGACAGTGCGCATCTTTTGCCTCATCCTGATACAGCACGACAGTATTGTACCGCATTAGGCGGGATAAGTAAATGGCTCTCGCAGATAACTTGTCCATAGATTCCGAGGGAGCCCATTCCGGGTGGTCTACGACGGGGGTTGGACAGCCCAGGGTATGCTTCGATGTGTGGATGCCTGGGGATGTATGTGGAAGGATACGTGAAGACCTGCCGATGCCGCGGTGGTCACCAGGTTTCTCAACGTGGTGCTCTGACCGGGGACGCGAGGATCGGGGAGGGTTCAGGGCTGTCCTGGGCGAATTGATTGAGGGAACACAGGTACCTACCTGTTAAATGACGGTTTCCATGCAAACTTTGTATCTGCGGGATCGATCTATGGATTCGAAGTGCGGCAGACACCCGGGCACAGGGCTCTGCTGATCAGGCCCTCGGCTTATAGATGGGATATCGAGGGATCGGCGGTGAGCAT